>CANQEJ010000058.1 GCA_947594925.1 uncultured Bacilli bacterium | reverse complement strand
CCGGTTTCACCAGTTGCACCAGTTGCTCCAGTGGCACCAGTTGGACCTGTTGGACCTATAGGTCCCTCTATTCCTTGAGGACCAGTTGGGCCGATAGCTCCGACTAAACCAGGAATACCTTGGGCTCCAGTTGGACCTGTGGCTCCGGTTGGACCAGTTGGGCCAGTCGCTCCGGCAACTCCAGTCGGACCAATTGGACCTTGGATACCTTGAGGACCAGCAGCACCAGTCGCCCCTACAGGGCCTTGGATACCTTGTAAGCCTTGAACCCCTTGGGGACCAGTCGGACCGAAAGGACCTTGAGGTCCAGTTGGACCGGTTGGGCCGGTTGGGCCATTTACACTACCAGTTGGACCTGTAGGATTACAATTGCATGCTTGACGGTTAAAAGAAAAACCATTATTCATTATTTCACATCCATTTCTAATAATAATTTATGTTGCATATTAAAAATGCGTTAATAAAAAAATCTAGAATTTTTCTAGTTATTTGCTCTTACCTTTTAAATTTAAAAATCATATCTTAATAGTGAAAGAAGTTATACTTCTTTTATACACTATCCATAAATCATATTATTCCTTACCTTTTAAACCTTTTATACTATATATTATGATATTTAATTTTTTTTGTTAAATATCATAATTTTTTTTGATTTTTAGAAAATTTATGATACAATATAACGCACTAAGAGGGGGAAAACTATGAAAGAACAAGAATTTAATTATATCAAAACTTTAATTAATCAAGATATTGCTAATAATAATCGAAAAGACTTAGAAAAATTAAAAATATATTTAGAAGAAAAATTAAAAACAACTATTTATGATAGAGCTTTAGTATTAAATGTTAACCTAAGAGAATTTTTACAAAATGAAAAGACAGCTTTAGATATTAAAAGAAAATTAAACGTTGATGAAATAACTCACTATGTAGCGCAATATTTTAATATCTCTTTAGAACTTTTAACTGTTAATCATTTAACTAAAGTTAGTTACAAATGGTTATTAAAACAAAAAAATGTTGGTCAAGAAACAATTAAAACTTTAAATATAATATTAAATAGATATGGTTATGGCTTAAAAGTACTAAATGATAATAAAGAAGAAAAAAAAGATTGTATGCTTTTAAGTCAATTACTGCAAGAAGAATTACCAAATGAAGAATTTAAAAATACTATTTTAAAAGAGTTAGCTAATTATTGGCAATTCCCAGAAAGTTTAATTACAGTCAATAAATTAGCATATCTTAATTTTAATGACCCTATGGTTCAAAATTCATTTTCTAAAAAAGTTTTAGATTTTTTACAAGAATTATTGAAGAAATATCATATTTCATATATAGATAATAACTTACAAAATCAAACAGATATTTTAAATTGGGATTTAAAAGGCTTTTTGAAAAAAGAAAAAGAACGTAAAAAGTTTAAAAAGAATTTTTATATTGCCGATATTATCAATGTCGTAGGTATATATCGTCATATTCCTAATAATATGACAAAAGTTGGTGATTTAATTGGTATGGACCTTAATTGGTTTATAGGTAATTACCATATGAGTTCTAATATCATTACTTATTTAGAATACATTTTAAATCAATATAACCTTAGTTTAACAGCAAATAATGAGAATATTCGCAATTGGCAAGAAGCAAGAAAAAATTTACATATTAATATTTTATATTGGGATTTAGAAACATTTATTCTTAATCATGTTCCAGCTTATGAACAAAATTATATAAACTGGCCGATTAAAGAAGCTATTAAGGAAACTTTAAAAACAGATAGAGAAAATATCACAGTTAAAGATGCTATCAAAGCTTTACAAATGGGTTTAGATACTAACAATTGGATAGTTACACGATTAAAACTTGGTTTAAAACGTTATGAAGATACTCTCTTAAAATTAAATGAAAATAAAGCTTATCTATTAAAATTATAAAGGCCCACTCTATAATTTAGGTTATACATACCATAATTGTAGGAGGTTATTGGTGTGTTAGACTTAGTTAATAATATTAATCCTATTTTAGCAGCATTTTTGGCAACTTTATTTACTTATGCCATAACCGTTTTAGGGGCAGCTTTAGTTTTTTTCTTTAAAAAAATTAATAAAAACTTTATGGACGCTATGTTAGGTTTCGCCGCAGGAGTTATGATAGCTGCTTCTTTCTTTTCACTTCTTGCTCCATCAATCGAAATGGCCACAAATTTACATATGAATTCTTGGCTCGTCGCCTTTTTAGGATTTTTTAGTGGCGGTGTTTTACTTTTTATCGGTGATAAAATTTATGAACACTTTATGAGTAAAAGAAAAGCCCAAAAATCTTCTAGTTTAAAACGTTGTTTAATGCTTGTTTCTTCGATTTCCCTTCATAATATTCCCGAAGGTATGGCAGTTGGAGTGGCTTTTGGTTCTTTAGCTTATAACTTAAATGGGGCGACACCTTTAGCTGCTATAATTTTAGCTTTTGGTATCGGTTTACAAAACTTTCCCGAAGGTACAGCGGTTTCTGTCCCACTAAGACGAGAAGGTTTTTCTCGCGCCAAATCATTTTTTTGGGGACAATTTAGTGGAATAGTAGAACCAATTTCGGGTGTTATTGGGGCTTTACTGGTTTTAAAAATTAGAATTATTTTACCTTTTCTTCTTGCTTTTGCAGCCGGAGCAATGATTTATGTCGTTGTCCAAGAATTAATTCCTGAAAGTCAGACAAATGAAAAAAAAGACCTTATGGCCCTATTTACTTTAATTGGTTTTTCAGTAATGATGGTTTTAGATGTTGCTTTAGGTTAAATCTCGTTTACGAGATTTTTTTATAAACTAAAAGATAAAGAGTTAAGGAATACTTATAACGAAGACTCTTATAATAAAAACTAGAAAAGTCAAGTAATACAAAATTTGCTAAAATTAATCTAGGAGGATGAA
>CANQEJ010000057.1 GCA_947594925.1 uncultured Bacilli bacterium | reverse complement strand
TTTGAGCTGTTTTTACTATAATGGAACTATTTGCACCAGTTTCTTTAACACTTGCTGTGAAATACGCAAATGTGGCACCTACAACTGCTACTAATAATGTAGCTACTGCAATAACTGTTAGTAGTACAGTATTACCTTTCTTCATATTATCGTTCACTTTCTTTTTCCTCCTTACTATAAACATATTACCAGATTTAGTTTTTGAAAGCAATATAAAATATCATTTTTTTACAATTTTTACATTTCTTTTGAATTTTTCTTTGATAACTAATAAAACAACTCCAGTAATAGATAACCCTGCTCCTAAATATAATCCTTTAGGAGTATAATCTATAACAATATTATTCTTTCCTTTTTCTAATTCTAGCCCTATAAAAGCATCTAAAATTAATTTTGGTTTTACTTTCTTTCCATTAACTTTTATCTTCATACCTTCTTCATAAGCCATAGTTGTAAATAATAATTTATTATCTTCTTTAACATCAATACTTGCTTGTAAAGTATGATGATTTTCATTAGTCTTAATATTTTCTAAAGTATTTTGACTTAATTGTTCCATTATATTTTGATAAGTATCTTGTTTTATATAATAAACATCGGTAAATGATTTATCTTCTTTATCATTAGTAAATTGTCTTATTATTTTGACTTTTTCCCCTTTATTAACAAATAAACAAGAACTATTTAAAGTTTGAATATTTTCATTTATATAATAATCAATTCCTATAATATCTTTAACTGCTAATAACATATCTTCTTCCGGCGTAAATTCTATAATAATTCTTCCCGAATTATTAAGATTTTCTCTTTCATATTGATTTTTTTCTTCATTAAATCTAACATTTTCATAAGATATTTGGGGATTTTCTACTGGTAAATATAATTTATTATCTTGATTTAACATTTTATTATAAAGTAATGTTAAATTATCTTGATATTGTTCTTTAGTTAATTTTACTTTTAGAACATCTTTATTTACCATAAATCCTAAACTTAAAGGATAAGGATTTTGATAAGCTTTATTTCCAATATCTTCTAAATATTTTATATTAGTATCACTTATTAAGTATTTAATATTAAATAAAGATATTACATAAGGGTCAAATTGGTTCATAGTTATACTTTGATGACTATCAACAGTTACTGGTAAATAATCTTCTAAAGCATTTATAACTTTTTGATTACGTACAGAATTAAAATAATTAATACCATTATAGTCAAAATATAATCCATCATTATAGCTATACCTTGATACTAATTCCGTTCGATAAAAAGATTTATCTTTTTTTATTTCTTCTAACCCAGTCATTATTTGTTTTTTAGATAATAAATCATATGATACTGTAGAGGTACTTTCATGTCTTGCATTTTGTTTAACACAAATAAATGTATTAACACCTACTTCTAAGAAGATAAAGGTTAATATAATAAACTTAAATATCTTTCTTTGACTATCAAAGAAGAATAAATAGATGATTAGAAGTAAAATTGCATATCCGCCGATGAAAAGACGGAAGTTTTCTTTTGTATCTAAATTAAAATAGAATATTAAACCAGATACTATTATTAGTGATGCTAACACTCCATAGATAATACCCTTTTTAATAACCGATGCTTTGTAGCCGTCGTAATTCATTAACTGTTTATAAGCAATTATTATCATAAATAAAGATAAGGTATAAGAATAACGATGTTGCCACCAAATTGGTTTTTGGAAAAATTGCCAAGCATAATCTACCAGATTAAAACTATAAGATAAGAAATAAAATAAGATTATAATTAAAGTTATACTTTTTGTTTTAATATCAATTTTTTTGTTAAAGAAAGAAGTTATAAAAAAGACCACTACAAATAATGTACAGAAATTCTGGGCAAAACCATCATTACCAACTAATTTAGAGTGAAAGTTTCCTGGAGTTAGAGAGTAAAATAAATATTTTATATTATTATCAAAGGCAAAATATTTGGTAAAATCATCTTTAAAACCACTGGCTTTACCAGCCATTAAAGCAAAGAAAGTAGGGACTAACACAAAGGCAGCAACTAAAGCAGCGATTAAAGAACTAATGATAAAATTTAAAATTACTTTTTTATCTTTATATTTGCCCTTCTCTACTATTTTATAGATAAAGTAAAGAACACTAAAAATACAATTCATATAACCAGTATAGAAACTAATTATCAAACTAATAGCTAAGGTAATGATATAAAATAAAGATGATTTATTATCCACAATTTTATTAATGCCTACTAATATTAAAGGAAGCATAATAATACCATCTATCCAAAATACATTATAGTAATATGAAGATACGTAACCTATTAAAGCGTAAATAGTACTAAATATTATACTCCATAAATTATCATGCTTTTCTTCATGGCTTAAAAAATATTGCATACTTAAACCACATAAACCAATTCTTAAAATTATTAATATAAAATAAAAAGTATTATAGTTTAATATATCAAAAAATTTAACAATTAAATTTAAAGGGTTCATTAAATAATAAGCCATGAGGCCATAAAAATTAAAACCAAAACCAGCATTAAATTTATAAAAATGGAAATTCTTAAGAGCCATAAAAAAACCGGGATATTGTACTCTAGAATCATAAATTGTTATTAAACTTTTACCAAATGGCGCCACTTTATTAATAAGTAAGCATAAACAAAATATACTTACAGGTATTATAAAGGCTAATAAATATTTTATATACTTCATATACTTCTTCATCTTAATCACATATAAATATTAACATGATTTTTTTCAAATAAAAAGGGAAACTTTCTACCGTAAAAGTATTATCTGTAGGTTTGTCAAACAAAAGTGACAAAGTCACGACAAACCAACGATAGATTATTTTAACTTGTTAAAATAATCACGAAGCAACTCATTAGGAGATTTCCAATTAAGTGGTTGCAAAGGGAAATTATTATATTCTCTTA
>CANQEJ010000056.1 GCA_947594925.1 uncultured Bacilli bacterium | reverse complement strand
ACTTGGTGTATCCATTTAAATTTTAATATAACTTTCAAAGTTAAGTCAAGATAAATTTATGAAGTAAATTATAAAATTAAATTAATTATTTTTTAGAAATATCTCTAGGATTTTTTATAGAAAAAAATCTAAAAGTGATTTACAAAATAACTTTTTTTCTTTATAATAAAAGACAAAAATTAAGGAGGAAAGTTTCATGAATAAAAGTTTGCCGGTAATTCTCCTAAAAGGTTTAGTTTTACTACCTTTTCAAGAAGTAAAGTTAGACTTAAATAATAAACTTAGTAAAGAAGTTATTTCTTTAGCTAGTAAAAATTATAAAAATGAAGTGCTTATTGTTTGTCCTAAAGACCAAATAGAAGAAAGTCCAGAAGTTAGTGATTTACCAAGTGTAGGGGTTATTGGTCATATTAAAAGTAAAATACAACTTGCTGATGAAGAAGATAGCACTTTAAGAATTACAATAACTGGTAAAACAAGAGTTTATATTGATGAATACTTAAATCCTTTTGCTAATGAAAATATTTTGGCTGCTAATGTTCATGTTATTAATCTTCCTAAATTTAGTGAAATAGAAGTTAAAGCAGCAAAAATACAACTTTTAGATGTTTTAGAAGATTATATTAATGCTGCTCCTGGAGAATCTAATAGTATTTTAGCTACTGTTAAGAAAACCAAAGATTTAAATAAAATTACAGATATGATTACTTCTTTTGTTTCTCTTAGTATTGATAAAAAACTTGGCTATATGCAAGAAGTAAATGCTATTAAAAGAGCAAGAAGTCTATCCCATGATTTAAAAATATTAATCGAAGTTTTAAGAATTGATGAAACTTTAGATGAATCTGTTCGTGTGGAATTAGAAAGTAGTCAAAAAAACTTTATTTTAAAAGAAAAAATTAGACAAATAAAAAAAGAACTTGGGGAAACAAATGTTAAAGAAACAGAAATTGAACATTTTAATAGTATCGTTCGTAATTTAAATGTTAGTAATAAAACTAAAGAAAAGTTCTTAGCGGAAATTGCTAAATATGAGTATACATCAGATGTTAGTCCCGATGCTTCCGTAATTCGTAATTATTTAGATTGGACTTTAAATCTTCCTTGGAATAAATATACTAAAGATGAAACAGATTTAAAGAAAATTAAAAAATCTTTAGATTCTACTCACTATGGTTTAGAAGAAATTAAAAATCGTATTTTAGAATATATTGCTGTTAAAAATCGTAATCCTGAAATGAAAAGTCCAATTCTTTGTTTAGTTGGTCCACCTGGTGTTGGTAAAACTACTTTATCAATTGGTATTGCTAAAGCCCTTAATAAAGAGTTTTATAAAATTAGTGTTGGTGGTTTAAATGATAGTGGAGAACTTGTTGGTCATCGTCGTACATACTTAGGAGCTAATCCCGGCAAGATTATTCAAGGAATAAAAAAATGTAATTCTGCTAATCCTTTAATCTTAATTGATGAAGTAGATAAAATGGTTAAAGATTTTAAAGGGGACCCTGCAAGTAGTTTACTTGATATTTTAGACCCCGAACAAAATAAAATGTTTATAGATAATTATATTGAAGAACCCTTTGATTTATCTAAAGTTTTATTTATATTAACTGCTAATAGTTTATATGATATTCCTAGTGCTTTACATGATAGATTAGAAATTATTACCTTATCATCTTATACCCAATTTGAAAAATTAGATATAGCTAAGAAATATTTACTTCCTTTAATAAATAAAGAACATTTATTAGAAAATAAAGATATTAAATTCTCTGATGATATAATTCTTTCTATTATTAATAAATATACGAAAGAATCTGGAGTTAGGGAACTTGATAGACAACTTAATAAAATAGTTCGTAAAGTTATTTTAGAAAGTTTAAATAATGGAGAAGATATAAAGAAAACAATCTCTAAAACAGATTTAAAAAAATATTTGGGACCTGTTAAGTATGAAAAAAATAATGCTATAAATTCATCTAAAGTAGGTTTAGTAAATGCTTTAGCTTATACCCCTTTAGGAGGTCTAGTTTTACCAATTGAAACCGTAATGTATGATGGAAGAGGAGAACTTTCAACAACTGGTTCTTTAGGAAGTGTAATGAAAGAAAGTGCTGATGTTGCAATAAGTTATTTAAAAGCAAATTATAAAGCTTTTAAAATAGATGAGAATATTTTTAAAACAAAGGATATTCATTTACACGCTTATTCAGGAGATGTTAAGAAAAATGGCCCTTCTGCTGGTGTTTCTATTGTAACATGTATTTTATCTTTGATTTTAAATCAAAAAATTTCCAAAAGTGTCGCTATGACTGGCGAAATGACTTTACAAGGCGAAATTTTAAAAGTAGGAGGAGTTAAAGAAAAAATTATTGGTGCTTATAATGAAGGTATTAATAAAATATTTATTCCTCTTAGTAATAAGATAGATATAGAAGAATTACCTAGCAAGATTAAAGATAATGTTGAAATAATCTTAGTTAAAGATTATAAAGAGATATATAATGATTTATTTAAAAAGATTTAGAGATATAAATATTGTCTAAACTAATTATATGCCTTATAATTATTTTAGAAAGTGAGGTTTAAAATGGAAAAAAAGATAATCGGTCAAACTGTACCGGCAATTGAATTTACATTAAATAAAGGTGAAAGTTTATATACTCAGTCAGGAGCAATGACTTGGATGTCACCAGATATTAGTTTAGAAACTAACACTAAGGGTGGAATCATGAAAGGATTAGGAAGAGTATTTTCGGGTGAATCTTTATTTATGAATACTTATACTGCCAATGAAGATAATCAGAAAATTGCTTTTGCTGCGACTGTTTCAGGTGCTATTCTAGACTTAAATCTAACTAGTGACCATCCAGGATTAATTGTCCAAAAAGGTTCCTTTTTATGTGCTGAACCATCTATTGAATTAAAAGTAGCGTTTAGAAAAAAATTAGGAGCAGGTCTATTTGGTGGTGAAGGTTTTATCTTAGAAGATATAAGTGGAACAGGAAATGTTTTCTTAGAAGTAGATGGCGACCAAATAGTAAAAGAATTACAACCAGGTGAAGTAATTAAAGTTGATACTGGTATGTTGTAGCTTTTGAAAAAACTGTAAATTACGAAATCGAAAGAGTACATGGCGTTAAAAATATTTTATTTGGTGGCGAAGGATTATTTTTAACTAAATTAACAGGACCAGGAAAGGTAATATTACAAACTCAAAACTTTGGTGATTTTGCGGGACGAATTATTGCTTTAATGCCAAAAAGTAGTAATTAATAATTTATAACAAAATAAAAGCTCGTTTATAAACGAGATTTTATTTTGCTATTTTTTTCTTTTAATTGCTGCAGAGAAAAATGCTAATGTTGCTCCAACTAAGATGTAAAATCCATATAATGTGTTTTCAGAGTGTAATGCAGGTACAAAGAAATATAAAAGAATAAATACAATAGCAAATACTGCAGTCCAAATAGCATCACTAAATTTTTTCATAGATAACTCCTCTCACAAAAGATAGTATCATTATATTATTTTGAAGTCAATTTTATTGAATTTGTTCATTTTGATAACGATATTCGAAAAGCTATAAAATTTTGATTTGGATATTCGAATTTAAATAAATAACCCATATATATCCTATGTTAGAATAATTTTGACAAAAAAGAATTTTAAGACACC
>CANQEJ010000055.1 GCA_947594925.1 uncultured Bacilli bacterium | reverse complement strand
TTTGTCTAGCATTACTTGAGTGCTCTGGTCACTCCTCAGTGTTGCCTTATCCCCTCAAGTAACAGTTATTATTATATCTGTCTTATACATTTTGTCAATAATTACTACTAGGGACATTTTCACTAATTTTTAGCGAAAATGAATATTTTTTATTAGGGACATTTTCTCTAATTATTTGTTAAGAAAAAAAGAGACATTTTCTCTAATTATTCACAAATTTAATACGGAAAAATATGAAAAAAATGTAAAAAAAGGCCCTAATTGTGCTATAATTTCCTTAAGGAAGTGGTCTATTTGGCAAGGACTAAGAAAAAAAGAACTAAGAAGATGATTATTTATCTATTACTTAGAATATTTGTCGTTGCTTCATTAGTATTTCAATTATTTCAACATAATTATCATAACGTATTCTTATGTATTTTAACTTTAATATTATTTATGATACCATCTGTTATTAATAAGCGATTTCAGATTGAACTTCCCAACACGTTAGAGATAATAATTATTTTATTTATCTTTAGTGCCGAAATATTAGGAGAAGTTCGAAACTTTTATGGAACATTTCAACATTGGGATACTTTATTACATACAATGAACGGCTTTTTAATGGCTGCTATTGGTTTATCTTTGGTAGATATTTTAAATCGAAGTGAAGTTGTTAATGTTAGTTTGTCACCTATCTTTGTTTGTTTAGTTGCTTTTTGTTTTTCCATGACTGTCGGCGTTGTTTGGGAATTCTTTGAGTGGGGTTGTGATAATGTTTTTGAACTTGATATGCAAAAGGACCGAATAGTCTCTAAGATTTCCAGTGTAGAATTAAATCCTAGTGGGGAAAATATTCCGTTAGTTATTGATGATATTAAAAAGACAACTATTGAGGGTAAGGTAAATAAAAAAGCCAAAACTTATGTTATCAAAGATGGCTATTTAGATGTTGGTATCAATGATACGATGAAAGATTTATTAGTAAACTGTATTGGAGCTGTAGTGTTTTCCGTAATTGGCTTTTTCTATATTCAAAATCGCGATAAAAGTAAAGTGGCAAAACATTTTGTTCCCACAAGAAAAAAGACGAGTTAAGAAACTTTTAAACCTTGATAATAGTTTCTTTTTTTCATCTCTTTATCTATATCATTTAAAACACAAAACTTTTTTAATAACCATGTAGGAGCAATTAAATCTTCTTTTTTAGGGTCTCCCGTTATACGATGAATAACAATATTTTCATTTAAATAAGTTAATTGTTCACAAACAATATCAATATATTCTTCTTTAGTTAATAAATGAAAAGGTTTTTCTTCATACATCTTGGCCAGTTTAGTATTTTTTAAAATATGTAACATATGAATTTTAATACCATCAATATTTAAACTATTTAAATATTTAACTGTTTTTAACATATCTTCTTTAGTCTCATTAGGTAAACCATTTATAATATGAACTACAACTTTAATACTACGCTCTTGTAATTTTTTCACCATATTTTCAAAGTTAGCTAAATCATGACCTCTATTTATTAACTTTAAAGTTTTAGCATGCATAGATTGTAACCCTAATTCAATAGTTAAGAAAGTTTTTTTATTTAACTCTTCTAAATAATCTAATACTTCATCACTAATAGCATCACTTCTAGTAGCAATAGATAAACCAACAACATTAGGGAGATTTAAAATACTTTCATATTTTTCTTTCAAAATAGGAAGAGGAGCATAGGTATTAGTATTAGCTTGAAAATAACCAATATATAAAGAATTGGGCCATTTCTTCGCCATCTTATCTTTTATTTCTTTAAATTGGGTAACTAAAGGTTTATGCTTATCCCCAGCAAAATCGCCACTACCAGATAAAGAACAAAAAATACACCCTTGATTATTCTGATAGTTAGGACAAGAAAAATTACCATTTAAACTTATTTTACTAACTTTTTGATGAAATTTAGTTTGATAAAAATAATTTAAAGTATGATATCTTTTATTATCTAAAGTTTTTGTAAACATAATATCACCATGCCTTTTATTATAATGATTTTCAATATTTTGGTCAAACTAAAAAAAGGTGATATCTATGCCGAAACTTAAAAATAATCATAAATTTAATTTATTTATCTTTTTTACTATGTTTGCTAAATTTTCAGTAGAACTTTTTATGCCTGTTATTTTATATAAATTAAATTATAGTATTAATCAGATTTTATTGTTTTTACTTTTAACTTTTATTATTAATATTGCTGTAAGTATTCCTGCTACTAATATGGGAAGAAGATGGGGGTATAAATATTTAATTTTAATTAGTACTTTTTTATTTATTGCTTTATATTTTTTAGTATCTTTAATGTCTAAAAATATTTTATTTTTTCTAGCTGTCGCCGTTTTAAGTAGTCTTACTAATATCTTTTATTATTTAGGAAGGCACTTTTACGCGGGAGTAGTTTTAGAAGACAAACAAATGGCTAGAAAAGTAGGAAGTATTTTGATTGCGACAGTATTAGCAAGTATGGCTGGTAGTGTATTTTCTTCTATCTTTTTAGAACGTTTAAGTATGTTTAGCTTAGCTATTATTGTTACTATTATTTATCTTATAGGTATAATTTTTATTTTCTTTCTTCCTAATCCTTCTAAAAATATTCCTATTAAATTAAAAGAGGTTAATAAAAAAGTAGATAATTATAATAAATTATTTTTCTTATTAGAACAATTTAAAGTAACATTTTTTACTTTATATCCTTTATATGTTTATATTTATGTTGATAATACTTATACCTTTTTAGGACTTGTATATTTAGTAACTGGTTTAGCTAGTATAATTTTTATCTATTTATTTTCGCAAAAAATTGAAGATAATAAGCATAATTATTTAAAGATATCAACAACTTTACTAGCAAGTATTTTATTTTTAGATATGATAATTAAAAGTAAGTATTTAGTTTTGATTATTGTATTTATTGAAGGAATAATAATTAAATTATATGAAACAAGTGTAACTAATATTATGTATGCTTTAAAAGGAGATTTAGAGGGTAGTTGTTATTTTTTATATATGGAAATTTTATATAATATTGGCAGAATTATTATTGTTTTATTTATGTTAATATTTCATCTTAAAATGCGAACGGTTTTATATCTTTGTATTATATTTATTTTCATTAGTGGATTTATTAAAGTTAGGATACCAAATAAAAAAAGTAGTTAAACTACTTTAATTTTGTGGACCAAGATATTCACATGAACCAAAAGCTAACATTGGTAAGAATACAATTGATAAAAAGATAGTTCCGATACCAAAGGCCGTACTTTTTCCAAACGATTTAGCTAATTTAAAATATAAAATGAATAAATATATAAAATTAACTATGGGTACTATAGCTAATAGGAATAACCAACCATTACCAAAAGCTATCTTCGCTAAAATATAAGAGTTATATATTGGTATTATAGCAGCCCAACCAGGTTGACCAGCTTTAACAAATATTTTCCATAAAACTATAAGATAAAAAACACTAAATATTCCTAAGACAATCATTTCAGGAGTATTATAAGTTGAATTAATATCAATATTACTCATAGATGGCTCCTTTCTAAATTTAGTTTATTATAAATTATGAGAAAAAGCTATAGTAATTAAGATAAACTATTTTTGCATGTCAACCAAAAACTTTCTGCTTTACAACAAACCGGGGGGGGGTATAATGGACTTAGATGTAAAGATAGGAAGGAATAAATGTAATGAAGGAAAGAAAACGTAAAATAACAACAATAACTATAATAGGGGTAATGTTGATACTCGCCATAACAACATTTACCTATGCCATATGGAGTAGGACACACACTCAAACAGGAATAAATAAAAATACCTATGCTTGTTTTGAAATAAGTTATGCAGAAACTAATGGAGATGGAATAACTATGGATAATGGCTTCCCTCAAAAAGATGAAGAAGGATTAAAAAATGAACCGTATGAAGTACAAATCACAAATACATGTGATACAGTATCAACATATAACGTAATACTGAATAAACAAGAAGACTCAAATTTAGATGATAGTCATTTAAAAGTAGCTGTGGATAATAATTATAAATTACTATCTGATGCTACACTAACAGATAAAAGAACAATAGAAGGTTTCCAAAATGAAAAATCATATATAATCGGAACAGGAGTAGTAGGACCGAAACAAACTAAGATAGTACAAATAAGAAGTTGGATGGATAAGGATACAACAGAAGATGAAGGAGAAGACAAAAGTTTTACTTTTAAAATTACAATAGAAAATGCCGCGGGAGATAATAATTTACTAGCTGGTAGAATACTTACAAAGCAAAAAATAAATGAAGATGTAACAGATTTTACATATAAATTAGGAGATTG
>CANQEJ010000054.1 GCA_947594925.1 uncultured Bacilli bacterium | reverse complement strand
TAAAATTGTAAATTCAAAATTTCTTTTCATATAATTAGTATCTAAAAAGTAAGAATATTTATACTCTTTTTCCTTTCCGTTTTATTTCCTTTTAAGCATCATCTAGACCATCTAAACAATTATCATATAACCATTTTTCTAATTTACTAATATTGTTTGTTTCATAATATTCTATAAGTAAAGTAAAATACTCACCGATTTTGGAAACAGGAACAGCAATAATACCCTGACCTAATCTAATCATCTCTTTATTAGCTACTAAATTAGCTACCCGTTTATTACCGTCCATAAACATTTGAGCTCTTTGAATATAGGCAAATAGATGAATACATTTTTCTAAAGGATTTTCTATAGATAATATTTCCTTTAATTCTTTTTCATAATCACACTCACTGGGTAACTTAGGACGCCATGAAGTTCCAGTTATACCTACGCCTTTATCGCGAAAATCACCTAAAGGTTTAATATTTTGCCCTTTACATATTTCAAAATGAACTTTCTTAATATAGTCGATAGTAAGTTCTTCATCAATTGTATTTAAGACAAACTCCCAAGCATCTTTTAAACCTTTTAGTTTTAACATATCATCAATAGAAATATTACCAGTATTGACATTATTCATAAAAGAATAAGTATCAGCAAATGTTACTGCTATTCCTTCTAAGTTAGCACTTTTATAAATATTATCGACTAATTTTCTTTTAGCAAAGAAGATATTATCTTCTTTAGTCATATTATATTTACTTTTTAGCATAGACTTCTCCTTTAAAATAATTCCAAAATCATTATATCATTTAAAAAAACTTGAGTAAATCTCAAGTTAATATCTTCTTTTTTGATATTTTCGTTCATATGGTTTTTCTTTAGGTAATTCTTGGGCTTTATTAATTACCTTCTTAGCAATATTATTAAAGATTTTTAATTCTTCCATTGTAGCTTTTTTTGGTAAATCTTGTTCAAAACAGCTATAAGAATATATTAATAATTCTTCTTTTGGTAATAACTTCCCTTTATTACTTAATCTTTGGATACCAAATATTTTATCGTCATCAAAATAATATGGTATTGTTACAGAAGAGATAGTTCTATTATTATATTGCATATTAATTGTTACTTCTTTTTTTTCTTTGTCTGAAAAAATTTCTAGGTTATCAAAAGTATAAATATGTTGATAATTTAAGGTTCTAACAGCTTGGATTAATTTATCATATGAGTTATTAGCTATATCAAAAATAAGTCCTTCTTCTTTTTCTTGACGTAATAATTCTTCATGTTCTTGATTTACCTCTTCTATATTTCGCATGTCATAATCTTGTAAACCAGTTTGATTTAATTTTTTTAACTCTTCATTATAAATATTTAAAATACCCTCTATTAAAGCTTGTTGACAATCTACATAACTATTAGCTTTAGTTCCAAATTTTATTTGACCTTTAGTATCACTTCCTACAAAATTAATATCTAAAGAAAATTCATCACAATTTTGAGAATATCCCCTTTGAGCATGAACATAATGTTTACTCATATTATAAGCACATAACATTGTTAAACTTTGTCCTGTCTGTTCTAGTTTAGCCGTATTTAAGATATTTAAAATCTTATTAAAATAATTAGAATAAAAAGTAATAGCAATTATATCATATTTCTTTAAATCATAATAATCTGGATGAAATAAATCTTCATAATATACATCGACATTTAATCCTTGTTTTTCCAACTGCTTTTGGATATTATCATTATAAGCTTTATTTAAAAATAAAATTTTTAAATCTTTTTTGAAAGTTGGTAATGGTTTTATAAGAACTGTTGGTAAAGTAGTTTTAATTGGTAAACTTTGTTTATTAATTAAATAATGGATTATTTTATGATATTGTGCGTTGGCTTTTAAACTAAGAGAAAAATCGATAAGAACATCTTTAATATGGTCATCCATAAATAATTTAGAATATTTTTTATTAACATTTCCTAAATTACAAAAAGTTTGAAAATATAAATGGTCTTCAATAAAGCCATTTTTTATAAACATACATGCTTCCATATGAGAAAAATTTCCCATCAAAACTAAATCATAACTATCAAGCTGTGTTTCATGATTTTTAAAATATTCTTCGGCGATTGTATAAGAATTAAAATAATCAACTCTTTTAAAACCATACTCTACCATTTCTTGATAATCTTGTTCATCTTCTGATATTAATAAAACATCTGCTTTATCCAATATAAGTTTTTCAAACTCTTTTTCCATTTCCAAAATCCCTCGTTTTTTCTTTATTTTAAATTAATGCTTTTATTTCGTCAATTAATTTTTTATCATTTATTTTTTCTAATAGCTTATTTATTTTATCTTTATTTTCTTTTAAATGTAATTTATTTTCATAATCATTTAATTTATTTTCTACTATTTTCAAAGTTTTACCAACTGCTGATTTACTAACTTGTAAATTATCAGCAATTTCTTGGAGTGATAAATCTTCTTCATAATGTTCAATAAATATATTTTGTTCTTTTAAAGTTAATAATGAACCATAATAATCAAAAAGTTCATTTAAATAAATTCTATCCATTACATCATATCCTTAAATAAACCATAAATATAGTTTTCAATATCAAATGTTTGTAAGTCTTCACTTTTTTCCCCAAGGCCGACAAATTTAACTGGTAAGTTTACTTCTTCTTTAATAGCTAAGACTATGCCCCCTTTAGCAGTACCATCTAGTTTAGTTAAAACAATTCCTGTAATATCCGTTATTTCTTTAAAAGCTTTGGCTTGAGAAATTCCATTTTGACCAGTTGTAGCATCAATAACTAATAAAGTTTCATGGGGAGCATTTTCAATATGCGTTTTAATAACTTTATTAATTTTTTCTAGTTCTTTCATTAAGTTTACTTTATTTTGTAATCTTCCAGCAGTATCAATTAAAACTATATCGACATTTTCTTCTTTAGCCTTAACAAGACCATCATAAATAACTCCGGCTGGGTCCGTATTTTCTTTACCATAAAAGATGGAGTTAGTTTTAGTAGCCCACTCTTTTAATTGTTCAACAGCTCCTGCTCTAAAGGTATCCCCTGCAATAAGCATCACTTTTTTACCACTATTTTTATAACGATAAGCAATTTTACCTATTGTTGTTGTTTTTCCCACGCCATTAACACCAACAAAAAGTAGAACTGTTGGACCACTTTGGGCTTCATTAATTTTATCGCTTAAGCTTTCACCTTCAACATAAATGATAAATAATTCATCTATAATAACTTCGTTTAAATATTTAGTATCGGTAATATTTTCTTCTTTAACTCTTTTACGTAATCTATCTAAAAATTTAAAAACTGTTTTAACACCAATATCAGCCATAATTAATAAATCTTCTAATTCTTCAAAATATTCTTCACTTACTTTCGTATATTTAATACCTAGAATATTTAATTTAGAAACAAATTCATCACGAGTTTTTTCTAAGCCTTTATCATATACTTGTACTTCTTTTGTTTCTTCTTTTTCTTTTTTCTTAACAATATTTTTTAACTTATCAAAAAGTCCCATTTAAATCACCAATATTATTATATAAAAAAAGCAAACACTTAAGCAAGTATTTACTTTTTTAGATATTCATTTTTTAAATTATTAAGTCATCTTCCATAGTAAAGACAACATTTTCATTTATCCACTCTTTTCTTGGTTCTACTTGTTCACCCATTAATACTTTTACTCTTTTTTCTGCTAAGGCCGCATCTGTTATATTAACTTTAATTAAACTTCTTTTGGCTGGGTTCATTGTGGTACTTTCTAATTGGTCAGCGTTCATTTCTCCTAATCCTTTAAAACGGGAGATACGATAACCAGATTTATCTTTAATAAAATCTTTTACTTCTTCTTCGCTCCAAAAATAATTATATTTTTTATCTTTAGTTATGACATTAAATAAAGGAGGATTAGCTATATAAAGTTTTCCTTTTTCAATTAAACCACGCATGAAACGAAAGAAGAAAGTTAAAAGTAAAGTTTGAATATGGAAACCATCAACATCAGCATCACACATTATAATTACTTTATCATAATTAGATTCATCAGCATCAAAATTATTTCCATATCCTGCCCCAATAGTATGAATCATGGTATTAATTTCTTCATTTTTTAAAATATCTTCTATTGAAGCTTTTTCGGTATTAATAATTTTTCCTCTTAAAGGTAAGACTGCTTGGAATTTTTTATCACGAGCTTGTTTTGCTGAACCTCCGGCAGAATCTCCTTCGACTAAAAATAGTTCATTAATTTTAGGATTTTTACTTTGAGCAGGGGTTAGTTTACCAGATAAGTTTTTTTCTAATTTATTTTTACCCTTACCATTACGTGCTTCTTCACGAGCTTTACGAGCAGCTTCTCTTGCAATTTTACTTTTAGCAGCTTTATCAATAATAGTTAAAGCAATTTCTTTATTTTCTTCTAAGAAGAACTTTAAATTATCGTAAACAACACT
>CANQEJ010000053.1 GCA_947594925.1 uncultured Bacilli bacterium | reverse complement strand
TTATCATTTTACGTTTTCTTTCCTTCATTACATTTATTCCTTCCTATCTTTACATCTAAGTCCATTATACCCCCCCCGGTTTATTGTAAAGCAGAAAGTTTGTGGTTTACGTTTTTGCATGAAAAAATACTGAAAGGTTTCAGTATTTATTCTATTACAATTGTATTAAGAAGTTCAGCAATATAATCATCAGTAAAATAATCAAAACCAGTAAATCTAAAATAATAGGTTTTATTATTTTTAATAATGTGAACTTCTTTTAGCTTATCTAAATTTAATATACATCCTTGATAATCTCCTTTTATTTCATTTATATAATTTATTTCCGGAATTATAATACTCGACATAAGTAAAATTGAATATTCACTTTTCATTTTTTTAACTGGGGTAAAAATATTAAATTGAGGATATGGATGTTTACTCATAACTTTTAAGAAATCCACATCATTTTTAATATTATATTTTTGTAAAAAACGAATTCTATCTTTACTAGTAGTATTTTTAATATCAACATTATAATATTCATAGTCATCAGCTTTTAAATAATCTAAATAAGTATAATCTTCAATACCCATTGTTAAAGAAGCAATACTCCGATTATTTTCATCTTTTAAAATATAAGAAGATATTGTTTCATCTAATAAATCTTCTTTTTCAAAATTTTGAAAATCATCTCTAATTTTTAAATTTTTATAACTTAAATAATTAATATCTTGAGTTTTACTTTTAATAGTAATTGGTTCTTTAAAAGTTAAACCTTTTTGCATTTTTTCATAATTTTCTTTAGTAAAACTATGTTTACTATAATAATTTAAATAATACCCTTGATATGTTAAATACCCTAATATAACTAATACTATAACTATTAAAATAATTTTCTTCTTCATCAAGTTTCTCCTACTTTAAATTTTTAAAAACTTCTTTTAAGGGTAAATTAATAACTAGGTCTGCTACTTTATCATAAGGGGTGATATCTTTATTAATAATAACTAAATGTTTACCTTTAAAATATAAAACTAAACTACTAGCTGGTTCGACAACTAAAGATGTACCTAATACCATTAACATATCAGCTTTTTGTAAAGCTTTTTGAGCTTTAATAAAATCTGGTGGCAACATTTCCCCATATAAAACAACATCCGGTTTAATAATTCCACCACACTCACAATAAGGAATTCCTTTACTATTAAAAACATCTTGAGCGTTATAAAATTTTCCACATTTTAAACAATGATTTTTATAAACAGTCCCATGAATTTCTAAAACATTTTTATTTCCTGCTTTAGTATGTAAGCCATCAATATTTTGAGTAATAATAGTTTTAAGTTTTCCTTTATCTTCTAGTTTTTTTAAATATTTATGAGTTATATTAGGGGAAACATTTAAAGAATTTAAATTATTTTTATAATATTCATAAAATTCTTCTGGATGTTTATTAAACATATCTCTACTTAACATATATTCTGCCGGATATTTAGTTTTTAAACTATAAAGACCATCTTTACTACGAAAGTCTTTAATTCCACTATCAGTAGAAACACCAGCTCCTGTAAATACGACAATATTATTACTTTCAGAAATCATTTCTTGTAATTTTTTTATTTTATCATCCATTTTCCATCATCTTCTATTTTCATTTTAACACAGATTTTCCATTTAACGCTTATTTTTTATTAAAAAATCAACTCCATAATCTCCAATAGATTTTGTGGCCAGATTAACTGCAATATCTAACGATTTTTTAGGATTATTAGTTTCGGCCATCGTTGCCAGAAATGCTCCTGTAACAACATCTCCAGCTCCCGTTTTATCTATGACATTACTTTTAGGTGCCTGAGAAATGAAAGAATTATTTTTATGTTGATACTTACACCCTAATTTACCCATTTTTATAATTTTTATTGGGGCTTTACAATCTAATAATTCTTTATATTCTTTATCGATAAAGGCTATATCAACACTATCAAATATTTCCTTAATATAATGCGCTTCTTTTTCCATATAGGCTTCATGTGTATCTATACTTATAATTGCCTTTGATTTTTTTCTAATCATATCTATAAACTTCTTTTGCATGTAAGGAAAATTGGGGCTATATGGATATATTGTGCACTGTAATATTCTTCAGGAAAATCATCTGGTGATATCAATGTTTCTTCATATATTTCCGGTTTAAATGTTCTTGTTTGACCATCATCTGTTAAATATGTATGATGAAATTTTGAGGTAGGACTATCTTCAATTATTTTTAGCCCCGTTAAATCTATATTACTATTTTTTAATGTTTCTAAATTAAAATCATTACCAACTCTAGCAACAATACCTACCTTGGTAAATAAACTGGCTGGAATTAAAGAATAATATCCAGCACCTCCTCTATTTATTACAATTTTATCTTTTCCGTTATCTCTACAAGGAAAAGTATTAATATCAAAAGCAATATTCCCTACTATTACTACCTTTATGTTTTCCATAATTTTCTCCTACTTTATTTACATAAATATAATACTATATTAATTTACTTGAGACCAGTGTTAATGTTATACTATATTTAAAGTAGGAAATGATATGAAAAAGATTTTTAAAAAACCAATTTTATTTTTAATACTTATTCCCCTTATAATTGCTTTGGGATTTTTACTATATTATATTTTAAGTTCTCATAATCTTAAAGAAATTCCTAATGATTATATTGCTGTTTTTCATGGTGGAGTTGGTGAAATAACTTATGAAACTTATATTTATAAAATTGATAATGGTCATAGTAATTATGGTTTTAAATATATTAATGCCACTAGTCATACGGTCTCTTATGGTAGTCCTCAGTGGGAACAGGAAATTACTTCCGAGGGAGAAGTGACCTGGACTGATGATGTATTTAAAGTAGCGCGTGATAATGGGGCCTATAATTATGTTAGAATTCCTAATGATGATAAAGCTTATTCCATTGATGAGTTTCAGAAAATGTTTATAATGGATTAAAAATTGAGCCAGGAAAAAAGCTCAATTTTTTTGAGCTTTTAACTAACCACTTTGAAATAATAAACATATATTAAAGTAAAGGTGATGTTTATGTATCCAAATAAAGGCGGAGGAGTATTTAGTGTGTTTGCTATTATAGCATTATCTATTTTAATATTTTATCAAGTTATTATTACTTTAATCTTACCTTTACGTTTTAATATTTTTATTTTATTAATTGAAGTTGCTTTACTTTTCTTCTTCCTTTACCGTATAGTATGGCCTTACTAAATTTTCGGTAATATAAAGATAATCTAAAGCTACTCTTACATTTTTGCAATTAATAAATTCATTTTCAGTTAATTTAATTTCTGGCATTAAAGAAATAAGAATAAAAAATAATTTTTTCTCTTCTTCTTGAAAAGGAGATTTTTGAAAATATTTTTCTAAAATGGTTTCAAAATCTAAATTAAAATATTCATTTTTATAAAATGTTACTAAATCTAAAACGGGTGTATCAACTTTAGCATCTTCCCAACTTATTAAATACCCTTTATCTTTTCTTATAAAGTGTTCGATTGATAATTTATTATGAATTAAAGACACTCGTTCTTTATTTTTATCTTTAGCTTTTTCATACCAAGCATCTAATTCATTTTTAGCAAAATCTAATGAAGCTAATATTTTAGAAGAATTACGAATTAATAAATAAGAAGATGGTGCCATATATATTTCTTCTTCAATTTTACTAAAAAGCTTATTGTAATAATTTGTTAAATAATTAATATTATTTAAAATATTTTCATAAATCTCTTTATATTTATCTTCACTAACTGTTTTATAATAAGTTGTTTTGCTATGAAGCATAGCAATTACATCAACCATATCTAAACCCTTTTGCTCTTTAGGCATGTCAACATCTTCAATATACTCATAAACATTTAAATCTACCCTATTGTCATCTATTAAATTAGGAAAATTATCAAAATTACGAGATTTTAAATAATTAAAGACTTTCTTTACATCTTTATTATTTTTTTCTTTAATTAAAAATTTACCAGATGTTGTTTCTAAAATTGTTGCTTTTCCTTTTAGAGTTACTCTTAAAGGTTTATATACTTGTTTTAAAATATCTAAAGTTCTACTCATCTTTTTCTTCAGGAATAATTATCTTATCCCCAATATTAATAGTTTCAATATTATTATATTCTTTAATTAAATCAATATTTGTATGATATGTTTCACAAATACTTTCTAAAGTTTCCATATTTCTTACAATATGAACATTATAAGTTATATATTCATTATCAGAATCTTTAGCAATAGCATCTAAAATAGTTTTCTTTTCTTCTTCATCTAATCTTTCAGTATCAGTTTCTTGAGGTTGTAATTCTTCTAAAGGGGTTATAGGAGGCAGTTGGACTTCTTCTAAAGGTGTTTCTTTAACTTCTAAAGGAACTTCTTCAAAAGTAGCAAGTTCTTCTCGGTCTTGATTTGATATTTCTTCTTCCTTTTTTTCATCAGCTTTTACTTCAAATTCAATATTAACTCTTAAAGTATCATCACCAATAATATCATAATAAAAATCAATAATTTCAAAGTTTAAAGTATCTAAATCAATATTTTCTGTTATTTCAACATTAAAAGGAAGTTTATATTCAAATTCTTCTTTATTAACACATACTTCATGTGTTTTATAATCCCCACTAACAATAAAGAAACCTGATATCTCACCATTATCAGTTGATAATTCATGTTCTAAAGATATAGAAGTTATTTCTGCTATTTTACTTTTAAATAATATATCCTTTGTAAAAGGTACTTTAGTTTTCATTTTGTCTCATCCTTTCTTCTAAGAATATATGAAAAAAGTTCTATTTCTAGAACTCTAATAAATGAAAAGATAAAGAGTTAAGGAATACTTATAACGAAGATTATAGTTTACTCTTTATCTTTATCATTTATATAAACGTTTACACGTTTATAACTTATTATTGTACAACATATGGGTCAGTTTGTGTGCCTGAGCCGGTTACTGTTACATCGGATTTTAGATTGATGACTGGACGAGCAACATTATTATTATTGACATTATAATCGCCAATATCTAAATTAAA
>CANQEJ010000052.1 GCA_947594925.1 uncultured Bacilli bacterium | reverse complement strand
CCCCCCCCGGTTTATTGTAAAGTGGAAAGTTCGTGGTTGACATTTTTGCACGAAAAAACCTCTCGTAATTTGAGAAGTTTAAAATTTTATCTTTTCTTCAATATATCTTTTTAAATCTTTGATATTTATTTTTTCTTGGTTCATGGTGTCTCTATCTCGAATAGTTACTGTATTATATTCTAAGGTATCATCATCAATTGTAATGGCAAATGGAGTTCCTACTGCATCACTACGACGATATCTTTTTCCAATAGAACCTGCTTCATCATAGCTAACATTAAATTCTTTAGCTAAATCAGCATATATTTCCATGGCTTTTTCACTATGGAATTTTTTGACAAGCGGTAGGATTGTTGCTTTATATGGAGCTAAGAAAGGAGATATTTTTAATAGTTCTCTTTCTTCATTATTTTCTAAAGTTTCTTTGGTATAACAATCACATAATAAAGCTAAAATAATTCTATCAAGACCAACAGATGGTTCAATTACATAAGGAATATATTTTTCATTTGTTTCGGGGTCTAAATATCTTAAATCTGTTTTAGAGTGTTCCATATGACAATTTAAATCATAATCTGTTCTATCAGCAATCCCCCAAAGTTCACCCCAACCCATTGGGAATAAATATTCTATATCCGTAGTAGCTTTACTATAGAAACTTAATTCTTCTTTAGCATGGTCACGATAACGTAGATTTTCTTTTTGTAATCCTAGGTCTTTTAAAAAGTCTAAACAATAATTTTTCCAATATCCAAACCACTCTAAATCTGTATTAGGTTTACAGAAAAATTCTAATTCCATTTGTTCAAATTCTCTTGTTCTAAAGATAAAGTTACCAGGTGTTATTTCATTTCTAAAACTCTTACCAATCTGACCGATACCAAAAGGTAATTTCGTACGCATTGTTCTTTGAACATTTAAAAAGTTAGTAAATATTCCTTGGGCTGTTTCCCCTCTTAAATAAACTTTACTTTTTGCTTCTTCAGTAACCCCCATATGGGTTTCAAATAATAGATTAAATTTTCTAATTGGGGTGAAATCACTTTGACCACATTTTGGACAAGGAATATTATGTTCTTTGATATAATCTTCTAATTTTTCATTAGACCACCCATCCCCAGTTTCCTTACCCTTCGTAAATTCCTCTATTAATTTATCGGCACGATGACGAGCTTTACATTTTTTACAATCTATTAATGGGTCAGCAAAAGATGCAACATGGCCTGAAGCTACCCATACTTCTGGGTTCATTAAAATTGCAGCATCTAAGCCATAGTTATAGGGATTTTCTTGAATAAATCTTTTCCACCAACATCTTTTAACATTTTCTTTAAGTTCTTTTCCTAAAGGGCCATAATCCCAAGAATTAGCTAAACCTCCATAAATTTCACTACCTTGAAAAATAAAACCATATTGTTTTGAATAATTAACAATATCTTCCATCTTTAATTGCATTTTTCTTCCTCCTTAAAATTAAAAACTCAAAAAGAATAACGATAGGGACGCTTTATATAGCGCGGTTCCACCCTACTTATTCCTTTTGAGAATCACTTTTTTTATTATAGCTGCTAGATTTTCCACATCCGTCTTTGCTTTTCTAATAATATTATATATAATCTTTTTTTATTACGCAAGATTAGTTTAGTAAATTTTAGTTTTTAGCGTTTTTATTCTCGCTAAAACTTCATTACTATATGTTAAGGAGCTTCTTTTTATTCTTTCATTTATCACTATACCATAATCATTTTCTATTTTGTTTAAAAGAAATGTTACATCTAAATTTAATAATTTATTAACTTCTTGTTGTAATTCTGGAAAAAAGCTTAAGATAGCCATTAAGTTATTTTCGTCAAACCAATAAAAACTAGTATGAAAGCTTTCTAAAAATTTAGCCCCTACACAAGTAATACGGGCTTTTTCAAAATCTAGGATACCTTTTAAAGTAATATCACTTTCATCATGGCCTGTAAATACTAAAGAACCTTTATTAAAATCTGGCTGACCCATAAAATAATTTACTAAAGCTGTATCAAAAAACTCGCGAACTAGGTTTTTATTTTGAAAATTTCTTTGAACTTGGTCTAAAAAATTAACTAAGTTATAATCGTATTTATCCCATAAAAATTTATCTAAAAATAAACAATCATTTTTACATAATTCTTGCGACAAAAGACCATAATGGTCTTTTAATTTCCCAACTTTATAATTAACTGTTGGTAGATTAAAGTATTTAGCAATATAACTTCCTAATAATTCACTAACTATTTTTTCTTCTAAGTTAAGATGTTTAAAATAATACCAATTACCATTACCCTTATACCAATTGATAGTATAAGACATACAATCCTTATCTATATTAGGATAATCATCAGCATTAGCATAAGCTTGAAAATTAGTGATATCAATAACTTTTGTAGCACCCTCTAATATCATAGTAACCCTTCTTTTAAAGGTTATTATAGCTAATTTTCTTATTTTGACAAGCTTTTTATTTTCTTCTTTAAATTTTTTTCGTATTCTAAGCAATTATATTTAATATCGGAACTTATTTTAAAGTTATAAACCGTTTCTATATTTTTTAAAAAGTTTTCTATTTCTATTTGCCTAAACTTAGTAAAGATTGGTTTTAATTCAGGAAAGAAATTAATAATTTTTTTAAGTTCTTTTAAATCTACTTTAAAAAAATGATTACCTAAATCAAAATAATAATTTGCATCATTAGAAGTTATTTGACATTTTTCAAAATCTAAGACCCCTATTAACTTTAAATCGCTTTCATCCTGCCCCGTAAATAATAAATTTTTCATGTTACAATCTTCTTCGTTCATAATAATATTGTGCATTGCTAAAGAAAAAAATTGTTGATATAAATCAGGATTTTTAAAATAGGTTTTAACTTTTAAAAGAAAAGGCCATAAATTATCATAATATTTATTCCAAAATTTATAATTTTGAAATAGAGTTTGACCTTCTGTTATATCTTCAGAAATTAAAGTATAATCACCAACTAATTGATAACTTATAGTAGGCAGATTAAAATATTTAGCAATATAACTTCCTAATAATTCACTAACAACTTGTTCTTCACAACATAATTCTTTTTGATAATATAATTTCATCTTTTGACCTGCATTTTTCTTTCTTCTTGATATCTTTTTTCCATTTCTAAAGCATTACTTTGACCATAAAATATATTGGGTTCATCTTCTTTAAAAATATAATCAGTATCTAAAATTACTAAGTCCCCTTTTTTTAAGATAATATCATTTCCTAAGCTATCTATATATCCTAAGTTTTCATAAGGAACAGGACCAAAGTTTTTAAAATTAGTTATATTATCTTCTAAAAGACGACCAATATTATTTACAGAAGGGTCAGTCCAAACAAGACCTAAATCTCTTACTTTTTTATATACTGTATAAACATCTTCTTTTGTTATGTTACTAGTACCAACGCGAGGTGTAACAGTTAAATATATTTTTTGACCAGCAATAGTAAAGTCTTGACGATTTATACTAGCTATTAAATAAGGAAAATGGTGCATATTAAAAGACTTATAAAAAGGAGTAATTTTTAGATATATATTATTTATTTTAACAACAAAAGGAACAACCATTTGAGCGTATAGTAAATCATCAAAGTTAAAGATTATATCTTTACACTCCACTTTTTCTTCTGTGCATACTTCGATAATACCCTGAGCGATTAAATAGACAAAAGATTTAAATTCTTGACTTTTATAATCATAATGACTTTTTAGATAATAAGTTATTAGTTCTTGTAAATAAGGTAGAGGATTTTTAGTAATTTGTTCATCTATTAGATTAATAAGATTATTTATTCCTTCATAATTTTCTTTATTTAGATGAATTAAATAGCTTTTAGTTAAAAATAAATCTTTGTTAATATTTTTTATGTTAGTTAGTACTTCTTGCTTATGTTCTAAAATAAAAGTATTTAAAGAACTAGGTTTAGCCAAGGAACTTTCCATAATATTAAAAAAAGATTTGGTTTTTAAATCATCTAGTTTGTTTGTAAATTCATTAGTCATAGTTACCTCATTTTTTAATTAATGTTTTTATTCTCTTTAGTAATTGATAAATTGTATAAGTTTTATTAGTACCTAATTCAAAAGCTCCTAAAAGTTCTTCAACATAACCATTAAAACCTTTTTTAAATTCATAGACACCATAATCTTTACCATTTTTATCAAAGACATCTTTAATTCCATAAAAATTATATCTTTGATAATTATGGTCAGCTGCATATTTAATCATTTCCCATTGTAAACGATATTGACCACAATATTTCATATATTCATCATAAGAGCCACTAAATAAGTAGACAATTTCATCATTATATAAAACAAACATTGCTCCAGATAACATGACAAAATCTCCATGTTTTTCTTTTAATTTTTTTACTTCTTCTATTTTTTGATTAATGGCTGCAATATCTTTTTTCATTGTTTCTTTTTTCTTTGTATTGCTAGAAGAATCACTTAATGTCGCTATTTTTTCTTCTTTTTCTTCTTTTTCTTCTTTTAAAGTATTTAAATATAAATTACAATCTAATTTACAAACTAAAACTTTTAAATCATCTTTAAAAATCTTATACATGTTTTGATAATATTCTAAAGTACGGTCTTTAAATCCTCTTCTTTGACAAGTATCACTAGTAATTTTTTTAAAGATATTTAACTCATCATAAGAAAGTTCTTCAACTACTAATTTATATTTATTAATAGTTCTATTAATATAATTACGCGTGTTAGGTTTAAATGAAGCAAATAATTCTTCTTTGGTTTGGCCTTTTATGTCTAAAACATAGGTCCATTTTACTTGAGCAGATTTTAAGGGTTTAAATCCTAGTTTTTCTAAATTATTTAAAGCTTCTTTATTATTTATACCCCCTTCAATAATATTAGCTTCACTATCTCGTTGGACCTTAGGAATATAAGGGTCAATAGTTAAACGGAAACCTTCTTTTAAGTTAATAAATTTTTTAACTTCATTAGTAAAATATTCTAAAAGCTTATAATCATTATAATCAATTAAAAAACCTTTTAAAGCTTCAAAAGTTTTTTTACCCATAAAAGTAAAACTACTGGCAAGAAGGCTAGCAGCAACGATTTTTTTATCTTCTAATACCCCTACTAAATAAACAGTTCGCCCTTCTTTTAATAATAGTTCTTTCATATATAAGGTTTCAAAAAAATTATGCTGAGGGTGATTATAAGCAAATTTTTTAAATTCTTTATCAGTTAAAATTGTAAATTCAAAATTTCTTTTCATATAATTAGTATCTAAAAAGTAAGAATATTTATACTCTTTTTCCTTTC
>CANQEJ010000051.1 GCA_947594925.1 uncultured Bacilli bacterium | reverse complement strand
CCCCCCCCGGTTTATTGTAAAGCAGAAAGTTTTTGGTTGACATTTTTGCATGAAAAAAAGAAGATTGCTCTTCTTAATTAAAATATTTTTGAGCTATTGATAAAACCACTTTTTTAGTTTCATTATAAAGTTCTACCACTTCTGGTTTTTCACTATTACCCAGAACCTCAAAAGTTTCATCAATAAAGAATTCATCATAAAAATTAATTCTATGCATATTTTCTGAACTTACTTCTCTTGTAGCCATATAAGCAATATAATCACAAAATCTATCCATATTACTCATAAAATACTCATGTATTTCATTTACCATATCTTGGCTTTCAATAGTTTGACCATTATAGGTAACTTTAGTTCCATTAATTTCTAATAATAAACTATTATCGTATAATTTAAATTCCATTTTTCCTTACTCCATATTAACATTGTGATAAATTTCTGTTACATCTTCTATTTCATCTAATAAATTATAAAGACGTTCAAAAATTTCTTTATCTTCACCTTCTAAAGTAACCTTATCTTTAGGATACATACCTATTTCATCAATATCATAATCAACATCAGGAATAACTTTTTCAATAACATCTTTAATATGATGAGCATCGGCAGGATTAGCACTAATTGTAATATAACCATCTTCATTTTCAAAGTCAATTATCTCAATACCTTCATTTAATAAAGCTTCAAAAATTTCTTCTTCCTTATCACTTTTAAAACTAATAATAGCTAAATGGTCATAATTATAAGAAACAGAATTAGTAACTCCTAAACTTTTTCCCACTTTATTAAAAGCTGCTCTTACAAAGCCAACTGTCCGATTAACATTATCTGTTAGAGTTTTAATAATCAACGTGGAAGCACCAGGACCAAATCCTTCATAAATAACTTCTTTATAATCTTCTCCCCCAACTCCTTTAGCTTTATCAATAGCTCTATTAATAATATCACTAGGAACTTGTTGCTTTTTAGCTTTTTCAACCATCCTTTTTAAAGCAATATTAGAATCTATTTCTGGCACACCACTTTTAGCTGCTAAATAAATTTCTTTGGCAAAATTAGAATACAACTTTGCTTTAATAGCTCCTGTCTTAGCAATACTTGCTTTTCTTACTTCATATGCTCTTCCCATAAAATTGTCCTTCTTTCCTTAGGTATTATAACACATATACTTCTTTTATTTCATTAACTTTCTTAAAAATACATAAGCGTATAAACGATTTAAAGCTCTAATAAATCTCTTTTGCTTTTTAAAACCATTTAAAAACTCTTCTATTGACCCTTTTTGAAAATCTAAAATATCATTTAAAACTTGAGAATCTTGATAACAATGCCCATAAAAATTCTGAGGAATAAAATAATGCATCAAGAAAAATCTTAATGATACTCCCTCTATACTTAAATATTCCTTATATAAAGTATTAGAATTAATTTGATATTTTGACCCACCTGACATATTAAAAGTCTTTTTATTTAACTTTCTTTTATTTTTAATACTCTTTACTAAAGCATTAGCTACTAAAGAATTAGTAATTACTTCAATTTTTTTATTAACTGGAATATTAAACATAAACGAATCATAATTATTTTTCTCTAAAATCAAAGGAATTCGATAAATAGTATAATTAGTTAAATTCTTCTTAATATAATTTTCAATTTTATATTTATTTTGACTATAAACATCATTATTAAAAATATTAATATCACTATCTAAAGAAGCATTATCAATATTGCCATATAAAGTTGTTGAAGATGGATAAATAAAATAAGCTTTGGGATTGTATTCACAAATAGCATCAATTAAACCTTTAGAACCACCATAATCTATAATATTAACTAGATTAGAATTTACCTCTGCTGTAGGAGGCATTATTCCTGCTAAGTGAAAAATAATATCATGGTCTTTTACTAAAGCTGTAATTAAAGTATTATCATTAATATCCCCATAAACAATATTAATTTTATTTTTAAACTTATTTAATTTTTTTAAAGCTTTTGGACTTTTTAAATCTAAAGCCGTAATTTCATATTCCTCTTCTTTTAAAAGTTTTGTTATTAGTTTGGCTCCAACAACACCACTTGCTCCTGTTATTAAACACTTCTTCATATCTAACTCCTTATAATAAAACTGTAATACTCATCAAAATAAGACCTAAGATAAGACCCAAAACAGTTTCCTTCTTTTTAATATTATTTCTAACTTCTCCAAATAATTCAAAAAAGGAGATATAAATTAGCATACCACAAGTTATACACATTAGTATTCCTAAAAATATAGAATTAATATTATTAAATATTGCTATAAAAAGTCCTCCTAATAATGGCGATAGAACTAAAAAGCCATAAGTAATTACTTTATTAATACTTTTAGAAGACATATCTAAAGTTAAAGATATTTCCATACCCATAGGAATATTATGTAAAGCTACTCCTAAACCCATTAATAATCCTGATTTTAAAGAAGCTAAACTAACACTATATATAGCCATACCTTCAATAATATTATGAATTATTAAAGCGACACTTGTTATTAAACCAATATGAAACAAATGCGCATTATGTTCTTTTAAATTCTTTTCTTTATCGTTATGATGATGGGTATGCACAGGAATTAAACTATCCATAATTTTTAAAATAATAATTCCAATTAAAGTACACCCTAAAAAATAAATAATTCTTTTATTATTCCCCATTGTATTAAAAAGTTCAAATATTTCCGGGATTATATCAAATAATAATAAACAAATAATAACACTAAAAGCTAAAGACGATGAAAACGTATAAACTAGTTTTTTATTATGAACTTTCTTAATTATTACTACTCCTAAAATAAATAAAAAACCAGCTATAAATGTAATTAGAAAAGCTGTTAATTTATTCATTAATAACCCTTTTCCTTTCTAAAAAAGGAATTCTTATGAATTCCTTGCTGATAAAGCAACCTTACCACTAAATGTTCCACTAAATAAAGCACTTTGGTCTTCTTCAGTTTCCTCAAGCCATACTCTTAAAGTATATTTATCTTCACTGCCAACTTCTAATTTCTGATTACTTAGTAAAGTCATAGTACCATTGGTTACATTTTTAAAATTTCCACTAGCCACAGAGCCCTCAGTATCATCTTTTGATAATTGCCATTTAAAATCTTCTGTTTGTAAATTTTCCGAAATACTTAAGTCTTGCAATTCTAGACTATATGTAGCAGGAGCCGTAGAGTTCTCCGCATGTTTAACAGTAAATACTGTCTTATCTGCTTTTTCACTTACTTCACTGGATTTTAATAATTCACCCTTTTGATTACTTATATAATCACTTGTTTGAAAATCTAAAATCAAACGTCCCGTTGTTACATTAACCGAACTTGCTTTATCATTTCCTTTAACACCTGCGGTAAAATAAGCATACGTTGCTCCTAAAGCAAAAGCTACTAAAGCAATTATTGCTAAAATTATTAATACTTTGACATTTCTTTTATTTTCTTCCATTTTTTAGTACCTCCAACTTTATAGTTCTAGGATAAAATTCATTTATTCTTCTATCTAAATTTTAACTTATTGCCTAGAAATTGTCAATCTGAATAGTTCTAGAAAATACTGGTTGTACTTGATGCATTTAAATCTAACGTAGCAAATTCTTGTTTTAAATATAAAGGATAAGCAGCAGCTCCAATCATCGCCGCATTATCCGTACAATATTTAAAATCAGGAATACTTAAGGAAACATGATACTCTTGACATAACTTTTCCATTTCCCCTCGTAAATAACCATTTGCCGAAACGCCCCCGGCGACGATAACATTTTTAATATCTTCATTTTTTAAAGCTTTTCTTACCTTCGTAATAAGTTGGCCAATTGCAATATTTTGAAAAGAACAAGCTAAATCTTTTTTATTAAGCTCATTACCTCTTTGTCTTTCATTATGAACAATATTTATAACACTTGATTTTAATCCACTATATGAAACATTATAACCTTCTAAATGAGGAACTCCTAAATTATAAGTAGCAGAACCATCTTTAGCTAGTCTTTCTACATTAGGACCACCTGGATATTTTAAATCTAAAACTCTGGCCACCTTATCATACGCTTCACCAATGGCATCATCTAAAGTTTTACCAATTACTTCAAACTCGTAATCACCTTTCATAATAACTAAATCGGTATGTCCCCCACTAACTACTAAAGCAAGTAAAGGAAATTTTAAATCACCAGTTAAATTATTAGCGTAAATATGTCCAGCCATATGATTAACAGCTATTAAAGGTTTATCATATAAAAAACTTAAAGTCTTAGCAAATTCAACACCTACTAAAAGACTTCCTAAAAGCCCAGGAGCATAGGTTACAGCAATCGCATCTACATCTTTAATTTGCATATGAGATTTCGTTAAAACATCATCTAAAACCATTGTTATATTTTCAGTATGCATGCGCGAAGCTATTTCTGGAACAACTCCACCAAAATTAGCATGTGTATCCATTTGAGTTAGAACGTTCATATAAATACACTCATGCCCATTTTTAACAATAGCAATACTTGTCTCATCACATGATGTTTCAATTGCTAAAATATATACATCTTTCATCTTTAAACCTCCTTTACCATCAAATATCCATCTTCATTACCATAATATTTTTCTCTTACATGAACTATCTTAAATCCTAAAGACTTATAAAAACTAATTGCTTTATTATTACTAGCTCTAACTTCTAAAGTCATCTTCTTAATATCATTACTTGTTAATAAATATTCAATTAATTTAGTGCCAATTTTTTGTCTTTGATATTTCCTATCGACAATAATATTCATAATATCCATACTATCATCTAAAAAAATATTAACATGAATAAATCCTAAGATTTTATTTTCCTTTTCATAAACTAATATCTTAGCATAATCTTCTTTTAAAATATCTTCTAATTTAAAAAGTTTATCATAATTAGAATTAAGTTTTAGACCAAGATTATTAATTTGCTGTTTATCAGCAATAATAGCTTCTCTAATCATTTTTCAACCTCTATTTTTTTAATATATAAAGGATTTACGGCATGAGGATTTAAAGCTGGTAAATAACTTATAAATTCATATACAGCATTATAATCAATTTCAATATCTTCTTCTTTTTTATAATCTTTTAAATCTTTACTAGCAATATATTTATAATCTTCTAATAACTTATTGTTAGAAGCAAAAACTCCAACATAATAACCTTTAGGGTCACTAATAGCTACTTTTTTAATATCTTTATTTAAACTACAAGCTAACATTTGCAAAGAAGAAATAGCTTTAATTTTTATTTTTTTAGCATACGCCCAAGTTTTAGCAATTGTAATTCCTAATCTTATTCCTGTAAAACTTCCTGGTCCATTTACAACGATTAATTCTTTTATTTCCTTTTTATCCACACCACAATCTTGTAATAAATCTCTAATCATAGGCATTACATAAATTGAGTGGGATTTTAAAGTTTCTTTCGAATCTTTCTTTACCATCTTACCGTCTTTATATAAAACAATATTAATTATCTTAGCATGCGTATCTATTAATAAAGAATACATACAACCACTTCCAAGAAAGATTATACCATAAAAAAGAACTGCTTTAAACAGCTCTTATTATAGAAAAAGATATAATAGGAATACTTATATAACAAAGGTATAAAGTTATCTTTTTCTATTATCTATATAAACGTTTACACGTTTATAACTTATTACTCTACGACATATGGGTCTTCTTGTGTTCCAGAACCTGTTACAGTGACATCGGATTTTAGATTGATGACTGGACGAGCAACATTATTATTATTGACATTATAATCGCCAATATCTAAATTAAA
>CANQEJ010000050.1 GCA_947594925.1 uncultured Bacilli bacterium | reverse complement strand
ATTACAAATAGTAATACTATAAGTAAAAGGATAATGATAATCAAAAATAAAATTAGAAAATCTTTTTTTGACATCTTGTCACCTCCCTTCAATTAAGAAGTTTGGCAATCACCCAACTATTAAATGTTCCTAATAAATTATACCAAACTTTTGTTCTTGATGCAAATATAATGATTTTAGTAATTAAGGGGAAAATATGAAAAAAGAATTAATTAAAACAGAAATAAAGGTAATAACAATAAAATAGTATTTTAAGAATTGGTGATACCGACTATATATCACTAACTGACATTTTCAAAAAACTAACTATACTGACATTATCATAAACTATTACAAAAAATAGAAAACGACTTGTAAAAAAGCCGTTTTTATGTTATTATGTATTTGTCAAGGAAACTTGCATATAATAAAAAGGAACATTTAATATTCTCATGTTGAGTGTTGCCAAAATAATGGGTTCACCTAAATCATTGCTGAGTTAGGTGATTTTTTTATTTTAGGATTACAAATAGTAATACTATAAGTAAAAGGATAATGATAATCAAAAATAAAATTAGAAAATCTTTTTTTGACATCTTATTACCTCCCTTCAATTAAGAAGTTCGGCAATCACCCAACTATTAAATGTTCCTAATAAATTATACCAAACGTTTGTTTCTAATACAATATATTTTATAAAAAGAAATTAGGACAATTTAAAAAGCTCTCTTGATAAATGAGGTTTTCTTATGCTATGATGTATTTGTGCAGGATACTTGCATAAAATAAAAAGGGAAGACTTAACTTTGCCGAGTTGAGTACTTGCCTAAGTTTGGTTAAGCACTTAATCTATGCTAGATTGAGTGCTATTTCTTTATACATAGAATCATTACAGAGACTATTAATAAAGTTGAATAGTTAATTGTTATATTTATAGATTATATGCAGTAGTGGGGGAGATAATAAAATGGAAATTAAAAAATATGATTTACAAAAGATAAGGGAAATATTAGATGAGGTTAGGGTATGTACTTTATTATGCTGCACTCAAAATGGGAAAGTATATTCACCAGCAGCAGAGGAGTATATTAAATGGCTCGAAGGATTTGCTCAATATTGTATTCCGGAAATGAAAAATAATTGGGGCGATACTATAAGAAAAATAATATATAGTGTAGCAGTAGCAAAACCACAATTTGATAATGACCCAGATATTGAGAAAGCAATTTTTGATAATGAAAATGCTATTATTGATAGTTTATATAATTTTATGAACGCGGCTCAGATAATGAAAATATATGATGAAACCCACTCTTGGAAATACGTAGGAGATATGTTAAAAGAACAAGGACACTCAGGATGGACTTTTTCTGGTCTTGCAAATATATTAATTCAATATTCATTAATGGGAGTGGATTTTATAGAAAAATTTGACCCGAACAGAATTAAACGCGATAATAATTTTAAAGAATATTATTATAAAGCTTCTGAATATATAACAGCAAGACAGACTTTAAATAAAAAACTTGTTCAGATAATTTCTTAGAAAATATTAATGTTTACTTGTCAAAGATAAGATAAAGTGCTATTCTTACTTTGAAAGAGTGAAGCATAGTGGAAAAAGAAGTAAAGAAAGCTAGAGCATCTAAAAAGTATGATATTATTTTAATTATAGCTTTATTTGTTTATATTATGATTGATAATTTTATTATGCCAAAAGGAGATACAGTTTCAGTATGGTACCATATTTTTAATTGTGGTTGGTATGTCATATGTGCTATTTTTGCTTTTCTAGATGGCAAAAGTGCTGCTTATAATACTAATATTGCTATTGAAAAGAAATTTCAAAATGAAGAAGAACTTAAAGAATATCATGAAAGCTCTATGTTCGGAAAGAAAAATAATACAAAAATTCTTATATTCTTAATTTTATCTATTATTTTCATTGGTCTTACTGTAGTTTTTGCAATTATTGATGGAGGAAAGACTATGGAGATAATTGGCATTGTTTGTGAATTTGTCGCAATAATTGCCGTTATTTTATTTGCCCTTTGTCTTGGCGAAAAAAGTGGAGCTTTAAAAGCTTTAAAAACTAAACTAAAATAAAGAAAAAAGTACTCAGTGTTGAGTACTTTTTTATAGTAAAACTAAATTATTATTTTGACAATCGACAGTTATAGTTGAATTATATTTTATTTTATCTAAAATGATATTTTGAGCAATTAGAGTTTCTAGATTTCGTGAAACAAAACGTTTGATAGGACGAGCTCCATATCTTTCATCATAAGCGGAATTAATAATAAATTCTTTAGCTTTAGCAGTTAATTCTAATTTTAAACGTTTATCACTTAAGCGATTTTCTATATCGCTTATAATTTTATCTAAAATACTATAAACAACTTCTTTAGATAGACTATTAAAGATTACTATTTCATCTATACGATTAATAAATTCTGGTTTAAATGTTTTGCGAAGTTCCATTTGAATTAAATCTTTGGCATTATCTTTATTTTCTAAAATATATTCACTACCTAAATTAGAAGTCATAATAATAATTGTATTTTTAAAGTCGACTGTACGACCTTGAGAATCGGTAATACGTCCATCATCTAAGATTTGTAATAAAATATTAAAGACGTCTTTATGTGCTTTTTCAATTTCATCGAATAAAACAATACTATAAGGATTACGACGAATTGCTTCCGTAAGTTGACCACCTTCATCATAACCAACATATCCTGGAGGAGCTCCAACTAGACGAGAAACACTATGAGCTTCCATATATTCGCTCATATCAATACGAACCATATGACGTTCATCATCAAATAATTCATAAGCTAAACTACGAGCAACTTCGGTTTTACCAACACCAGTCGGTCCTAAAAAGATGAAAGAACCAATAGGGCGATTAGGGTCTTTAATACCACTACGCGCACGGATAATCGCTTCACTAACTAATTTTAAAGCAGTGTCTTGACCTTTAACACGTTTAGCTAAATTAGTTTGTAAATTAATTAATTTTTCTTTTTCTCCACTAACTAATTTGCTAATAGGAATATTTGTCCATTTAGAAATAATAGAGGCGATAGATTCATCATCAACAACGTCACTTAAAATTTTACTTTTAGATTTTTCTTTTAAATTATCTAATTCTTCTTGTAATTTTGGAATTGTACCATGACGAAGTTTAGCAGCTTTTTCCAAATCATAAGTACTTTCTGCTAAATCTAATTCATGAGCAGCTTTTTCTAATTCTTCTTTTTTCTTATTAATAGTAGTACTTAATTCTTTTTCATTATTCCACTCATCACGAAGTTTCGTTTCTTTTTCTTGTAATTTAGCAATTTCATTATCAAGTTCATTTAAACGGTTTTTAGATAAGTCATCTTTTTCTTTCTTTAAGGCTTCACGTTCTATTTGCAGTTGCATAATTTTTTTCGTTAAAACATCTAAATTAACAGGAACAGATTCCATTTGGACTTTAATCGTCGCACAGGCTTCATCAACTAAATCAATAGCTTTATCTGGTAAATAACGATTAGTTATATAACGGTCCGATAAACTAGCAGCGGCGACTAAAGCTTTATCTTTAATTGTTACTCCATGATATACTTCAAAACGAGATTTTAAACCACGTAAGATAGTGATAGTATCTAAAACAGTAGGTTCCGATACAAGAATTTTTTGGAAACGTCTTTCTAGAGCCCCATCTTTTTCAATATATTTACGATATTCATTTAGAGTAGTAGCTCCAATACAGTGAATTTCGCCACGCGCAAGCATCGGTTTTAACATATTGCCGGCATCCATTGCTCCTTCTAAAGCTCCCGCTCCAACAATCATATGAATTTCATCGATAAACATAATTATTTCGCCATCAGATTCTTTTATTTTTTTCAAAACTGCTTTTAGACGTTCTTCAAATTCACCACGATACTTAGCGCCGGCGATTAAAGCAGCCATGTCTAATTCCCAAATAGTTTTATTCTTTAGAGAATCTGGAACATCACCTTTAACTATTCTTTGAGCAAGACCTTCTACGACTGCGGTTTTACCAACACCTGGCTCCCCAATTAAAACGGGATTATTTTTAGTTTTACGAGAAAGAATACGGGTGATATTACGGATTTCTTCATCACGACCAATAATAGGGTCGTTTTTACCATTTTTGACACTTTCGACTATATTACGTCCATATTTTTCTAATACATTTTCTTCTTCATTAGGATTTTGATTAAACATTTTTATCCCTCCTTTATCAGTTCCTATTATAGCACTAATTTAGCACTTGTCAATATAGAGTGCTAAAATTTTATTTTTACAGTATTAATGTTAATAAAAAAGACAGTAATTTGACAAAGATAGTTAGTATAAAGTATAATAAAAGCAAAGAAAAAGGTGATTTTATGTTAAAATTTGAGGTCGACGATTTAAAAGATATTTTAAAAGATTATGATGCTGTGGAAGATTTAAATGCGGCGATTGTTAAAGCTAATGAATTAAATGATATTATTTATCCTGAAGGATATAAAGGAGTTATTGAAAATCCAATTGTTACTTACATTAATGAATGCGCGGAATTTTATCGGCTTGTTGAAGAACATTATATATTAGACGATGCGATAGCTGAACTTGAAGATAAAAAGAAAAACGCTAGTACTCCTGAAGAAATAGCTAACATTGATGACCAAATTAAAGAAAAGAAAGACAATCTAGACCAGTTAGCTGTTAAAGCGGGAAAACATCAACATATTTTAAGTGATACTGTTGATAATATCATAGCAACAATTGATGAAATGCCTCAAAAAGAAAAACAAGAAGAAGCTACCAATAGTTTTGATGCTATTGTAGAATCTTTTGGAAAAATTAAAAATAAATTAGCAAATGGTAAAACTGAAAATAAGGGTAAACCTAAAGAAAAAGACCCTGAAGAAATGACTAGAGAAGAATTAATTGAAGAAATAAAAAAGGCTAGAGCGGAAAGAGATGCGGAAAAAGCTAGAAATGAAGAAATTATGCGACGCCTTGATGCTTTAGAAAATAAACAAAATTCTTCTATTTTATCAAAGTTGAAAAATGGTTTTAAAACTGTAAAGAAAAAAGTAGTAGCTGCTAAAGATTATGTTGTAGGATTTGCTAAAGAACATAAGAAAGTTACCGCTGCTATTTTGCTAGCTCTTGCTGCAGCAGGTATTATTGGTTCATGTGTAGTTTATCATACACCATTTGCAATTCCAGCTCGTATAGCTAGTGCAATGTGGAAACCGTTACATAATATTGGTTTAGGAGCGCCTTTACATACAATTAATGAGTTCCTATTAAAAATCTTACCTCCAGGAAGTGGTGTATTTAATAGTGTAAGTGGAGTTTGGACAATCGGCAATGCATCTGTTAACAATTTGAATATGCTAGAGTGTGTTTTAGGAAATATGGTTGGAGCAGGTATTCTTGCTGGTGCTGGTTATGGTTTATTCAAAGGTGGTAAACGTATTGTAAACTGGGCGAAGAAAAAGAAAAAAACTAAAGAACCTGAAGATAACAAAATGGATGACTTTGAAGAATATGTAAATGCCTTATCAGATGAGCAATTAAGTGAATTAATAAATCAATTAGAAGAAGCTTTAGAAGCAGAGGCTCTTCCAGAGCAATTTAAAGATTATACTTTAGATGATTTAGAAGAAATGTATGACATTGCTACAAGAGCTGAAAATTATCGTACAGAAGATTTTAGTGAATTTGAAGATTTACGTAAAAGACAATTAAATAAAGCCTTAAATAAATTAAATAAAATCATTGATAATTGGGGACCAGAAACAGAACCAACCGAAATAAAAATAAATGGTGAGTATTATGAAATTAATACTAAAGAAGAAGCTTTGGAATTATGGAATAAATTAGATTTAGTATATGAAAAGAATTATGGAGGAAAAACAAGATGAAAAAGGGGCAAATAATAACGCTAGAAGATAACGAGAAATACTTGTTATTAATGGATACTATGCAAGAAGGACATAAATTCTTTTATGCTAATAAATTAACTAATGATGAAAAAACAACAAATGAATATGAATATTTTGAAGAAACAGTTGAAGATGGCGATACTTATATGGGTATCGTGATGGATGAAGAAATAAAAGAATTTTTACACACTGTATTTACTACAGACTTATTGGATACTGCTTTAGATATAGAAGCAGGGAATATTGATTTTGAAGACGATGATAATTAATCATCGTTTTTTCTTGCCTTAATTTTTTTCGTGTCAACCACGAACTTTTGACGTTTGTCAAGACATAATTAAAAAAAAGAACACGGAAAAAAGATTTTA
>CANQEJ010000049.1 GCA_947594925.1 uncultured Bacilli bacterium | reverse complement strand
CGTGATTATTTTAACTTGTTAAAATAATCTATCGTTGGTTTGTCGTGACTTTGTCACTTTTGTTTGACAAACCTACAAAAAATATTAGAATTAATTAAATTGTTTATATTATTGTTTTTTTGTTATAAAATAGGGTTATTGAAAGGATGATTAGATGGCTAAAACAGTTTTAATAACAGGAGCAAGTAGAGGAATAGGGGCAGCTATGGCTCGTTTATTTGCTAAAAATAATTACAATGTTATTGTAAATTATAATCGAAATTTTAAACTTGCTGATAAAATTGTATCTGAAATAAAAAAAGAATATCAAATAGAAGCTATTGCACTAAAAGCAGATATTTCTAAGGAAGAAGAAGTAAATAAAATGCTAGAAATAGCTTATAAGACTTTTAAAAATATCGATGTTTTAATTAATAATGCCGCTACTTATAATGATGAAGATATCTTCGAAAAAAGTAGTGATAATTTTAAAAAAGTAATAGATGTTAATATTGGAGGTACTTTTATTGTAAGTAAATTAGTAGCTAAAAAGATGCTAGAAATAAAAGATGGTTGTATTATTAACATTTCTTCCACTAATGGAATTGATACTTATAATTCATACTCTGCTGATTATGATGCTTCTAAGGCTGCTATTATATCTTTAACTCATAATTTTGCACAAGCTTTATCTCCTTATGTCAGAGTTAATGCTATTGCTCCGGGCTGGGTTTCTACTGAAAGTGTTTTAGAAATGGACCCGCAAATTATTAAAGAAGAACAAGAAAAAATCTTTTTAAAACGTTTTGCCTCACCCGATGAAATTGCCCAAGTTGCTTTATTTTTAGCAAGTGATGCCGCAAGTTATGTAAATAATAGTGTAATTAGAGTAGATGGAGGAATTAAATGATTGATATTAAACCAGAAATTTTCACTTTAGCAAGTAAATTAGAAAAAGAATTACAAAATGAATTTTTAAAAATAGATGAGCAAGCATATAAAAATAGTCTTAAAGTTTTAAATGCTTTTCATAAATATAATATTAGTGAGAGTCATTTTCAAGATACAACTGGTTATGGATATGCTGATATAGGAAGAGATACTATCGAAAAAGTTTTTGCTTCAGTTTTAGGAGCCGAAGATGCTTTAGTACGAAATCAATTTATCTCAGGTTCGCATGCTTTAAATGTCGCTTTATTTGCCTTTTTACGTCCTAATGATATTATGCTTTCTATTACCGGTCTACCTTATGATACTCTGCATGAAGTTATCGGAATAAAAGAAAATCCTTCTTCTTTAAAAGCTTTTGGGATAAAATATGAGCAAATTGATTTAATCGAAGATGACTTTGATTATGTTAAAATAGAGCAATATTTAAAAAAACAACCTGTTAAGCTTATTCATATTCAAAGGTCAAAAGGGTATTCTACCCGTAAAAGTTTAGTTATTGCCAAAGTAAAAAAAGTTATTGAATTTATTAGAACTATTTCGAAAGATACAATAATAATGGTTGATAATTGTTATTGTGAATTTGTTGAAGATGTTTCTCCTTTAGAAGTAGGAGCTGACATTATAGTAGGTTCATTAATTAAAAACTTAGGAGGAGGAATTGCTCCTAATGGGGCGTATATTGCGGGAAAGAGGGCATTAGTTACTCTTGCAGCTGAACGTTTGACCCTACCTGGTGAAGGAAGAGAAGTGGGACCAACTCTTGGCATAAATAGACAATTTTTACAAGGCTTGTATCTAGCTCCTAGTGTAGTAGCAAGCAGTTTGAAAACAGCAGTATTAACTTCTTTACTTTTAGAAAAGTTAGGTTATGATGTCGAACCAAAAGCTAGCGACAAACGTGCTGATATAGTCCAAAATATTATTTTTAATGATAAAGATAAACTAATTAAATATACGCAAGGTATTCAACAAGCCTCCGCAATAGATGCTAATGTCTTACCAGTTCCTAGTCCTATGCCTGGCTATGATGATGATGTAATAATGGCATCTGGCTCATTTGTCCAAGGTTCTTCTATTGAAATATCTTGTGATGGGCCTTTAAGAAAACCATATATTGCTTATCAACAAGGCGGACTTACTTATGATTATGGTAAAATAGCTGTTTTAAATGCTGTATCTTTACTTGACAAACATTGACGATTAGTTTTCGCTTGACTATTTACATCTAAATTACATAAGTGATATAGTAATCTTAGGTGAAGAAGTTATGAAAAAATTTCAAAAATTAATGATATTTGTTTTTATAATTGGTTGTTTTTTAATAAACAATGTTAAAGTAAAAGCTTTAAATACAATTATTGAAGATACAGCAGATAACATTTTTAATAGAATACCTGCATCTTATGATGATATAGATTATATCCCATCTGCTAGTAGTGCTCCAGATTATTTAGGATATTTTACCGGTAATCGTGATGGATGGGAACCACGTATTAAATATATCGGTACCGACCGTGACCATGTACAAATGTATATATTTTGTTTGAGTTTTCATAAACTTGCTCCAAATTCAACTTCTTATACATTAGATAGTGAACATTTTAATCAAAGTAGCATAGATGATAAATATTATGCTTATGCTTATATTCTAAAACACGGTTTTGGATATCGTAGTTATAGCAGTTCTACATATAGTGACCTATTATGGGATTATTACATAACTTCAATGGCTATTTATCAATATCAATATGAAACTGATGAAGCAGAAAAAGCTTTAATGACAGCAAAAAATTATGTAGATATTCGTTCTTTTGAAGGAGATGCAGTAACTAAAAAAGCTATCTTAGATTTAGTTGATGAAGCGAAGAAACCAGAAAATTTAAATAAAAATGAATTTGTTGTTCCATATAAACCTTCTAGTGGAGAATACCAAGAAATAATGGCTAACGTTATTTATCGTATTAGAACACCTGAACCTGAACCACAACCAGAGCCTGAAAAGCATTATTGCCAATATGTTGATGGTAAATATTATGATGCTAATGGTAATGTTGTAAATGCTTCTGAATATAATGCTTCTTGTAATCCTCAACCTGAACCAGAACCCGAAAAACTATATTGTGAATACAAAGATGGTAAATACTATGATGCTAATGGTAAAAGAGTATCAGAAGTTGCCTTTAAAAAATCATGTGAAGAAGAAATAGTACCAAAGATTAATATTGTTTATAAAGATAAATGTACTTTAGAACACGTACCAGGTGCTAAAATGAAATTAGTTCGTGGTAATACTTGTTCAGCTGGTGCATATAAAACATGGACTTCTGGTAAACCGCAAACCTTTAATGATATCTTAGCTGGTAATTATATGATTTGTGATATGACTAATAAATATAGTATGAGTATTAATGTTAAGAAAACAAATGAAACCCAAACATTTGAAATGTATACAAATCCTGATACCTGTGATGAACCATTACCAGAACCAGAAAAAGATGAACCGCTACCTCCAACTGGCGTAGCCTCACTTGCTGCTGTAGGTGGAAGCCTAGCTTGCTGCTTTGGTGGATATGTAGTATTAAAAAAGAAAAATAAATTTATCAAAATAAAATAAGACATTATTCGTCTTATTTTTTTTGCTTAAAAATAAAGAAACATAAATATACTTTTAACAAGGGGGGGGGAATAAATCTTATGATAAAAATAGGAATTCCACGTGCTTTACTATACTATAAATATCATATTTTATGGATTAACTTTTTTAAAAATCTCGGTTTAGATGTCATAGTAAGTCCTAAAACCAATAAAGAAATAATTGAAAAGGGCAGTCAATATGTTATAGATGAAGCTTGCTTATCCTTAAAAATATTTATGGGTCATCTTCATTATTTAAAAGATAAATGTGATTATGTTTTTATTCCACGTCTTGCTTGCCTTAAAGAAAATGAAAAAGTATGTACTAACTTTTTAGCAATATATGATTTAGCTAAAATAAGTTTCCCGACCCTAAAAATCTTAAATTTTAACTTAGACGTTGAAAAAAAAGAAGATGAATTTGAAGGCTTTGTTAAAGTTGGTCAAGACTTAAACTTTTCCTATTTAAAAATCTTAAGAGCTTATGAAATAGCGAAAACTAAAGAAAAAGAATATTATCAAAATCAAAAAATAATTATGGAAAATAAATTAAAAACGGATAACTTAAAAATAATGATAGTTTCTCACCCTTATAATCTATATGATGAATTTGTTGGTAAACCTATTATAAATTATTTAGAAAAAGAAAAAGTAACAACAATTATTTCCGATATATATGATAATAAACATAATGATATAGATTGCTCTTTAATTTCCAAAACTTTATATTGGACTTACAATAAAGAATTAATGAGCTTTGTGCAAAAATATAAAAATAAAGTTGATGGGATAATTTTACTTTCCACCTTTCCTTGTGGACCAGATTCTTTAGCTAATGAATTAATAATAAGAAGAGTAAAAGATATTCCTATTTCTTATATTACTATTGATAATAATTCGGCTGATACGGGTCTTATAACTCGTCTAGAAAGTTTTATTGATATTATTAAAATTAGAAAGGAAAAATCATAATGCCAAGACCTGTTATTAGTTTTCCCCATTTAGGCAATTATTCATATCCTATTGCTTATTTCTTTAAACATATCACTACTGCTGAGATATTAATAGCTCCTCCTATTACGAAAAAAACAATTGAAATAGGTAGTAAATATAGTCCTGACTTTGTTTGCCTGCCTTTTAAATATAATTTAGGTAATTTTATTGAAGCCTTAGAGGAAGGGGCGACAATTCTGGCTCAAGCAGGTGGTGGTTGTCGTTATGGTTGTTATGGTGAAGTGCAAGAACAAATTCTCAAAGACCTCGGTTATAACTTTGAATTTTTATCCTTAATGGATAATGGTAAAATTAATATTTTAACTATTTATAAATCTTTAAAAAAGATTAATAACCATTTATCTTTTAGTAAATATATCTATTATTTATTAAAAACAATGTTAATGATTTATTATATAGATAAAATAGAAAATTATATTCGTCTTAATATTGGTTTTGAAAAAAATAAAGGTAGTTTTAAAAAATTAGAAAAAGAAATGTTAAATAGTTTTTCTAATAAAGGTTTTCTAACTTATAAATATTTAAAATATAAAAGAAAATTTAAAAAATTAGCAATTATAAAACCTAAAAAGCCATTAAAAATTGGGATTATTGGGGAACTTTATACTTCTATGGAACAATTTTCTTCCTATTTTATTGAAGAAGAATTAGCTAAATTTAATATAGAAGTTAAAAGATTTACTAATTTAACCTATCTTTTAGTAAAGAAAAGATATGTTACGAAAAAAATGTTACGAGATGTTAAAAAATACGCTTCTTATCCTCTTGGTGCTGATGGGTTAGATAATGTGGCGAGATGTAAATATTTAATTAAACATAAATATAATGGCATAATTCATATTAAACCTTTTGGTTGTACGCCCGAAATTGGTGCCATGCCTATTATAGATAAAATATGTAAAGATTATAATATTCCTATTATATATTTTTCTTTTGATGCCCAAACTTCTGATGAGGGAATAAAAACTCGTTTAGAAGCTTTAGTAGATATGTTAAAAGAAAGGAAAAGAAAAAATGACTAAATGTTTTTTAGGAATAGATATCGGTTCTATTTCTACTAAAGGAGTTATTATTGATAAAGATAATAACATATTATATAGTGGTTATTTGTGGACAGAAGGAAATCCTATCGAAGCTGTTAAAAGATTATTAAATGAATTAAAAAAAGATTTTGATTTTACCAAATATAAAGTTGTAGCTATTGGTACTACGGGAAGTGCTAGACGTCTTATTGGAACCATATTAAATGCCAGTATTATTAAAAATGAAATTACTGCTCATGCTATAGGTACTATCTCTTTATATCCAGATATTAAAACTATCTTAGAAATAGGAGGACAAGATTCTAAAATTATATTAATAGAAGATGGGATAGTTGTTGATTATGCGATGAATACACTATGTGCAGCAGGGACCGGTTCATTTTTATCAAGTCAAGCTAAAAGATTAAATGTTGCTGTAGAAGATTTTGGTAGTATCGCCTTACAAAGTAAAAATCCTACTAAAATAGCGGCCCGTTGTACTGTATTTGCTGAATCTGATTTAGTTCATAAAGCTCAAATGGGTTATAAAAAAGAAGATATCATTGCCGGACTTTGCAAAAGTGTTGCTGTAAATTACTTAAATAACGTTGGTAAAGGCAAAAACATTAAACCACCAGTTATTTTTCAAGGTGGAGTTAGTAAAAATATTGGGGTAAAAAAAGCTTTTGAAGATTTGTTAAACTGTGAAGTAATAGCTCCAGAAAATGGCCATTTAATGGGAGCTTTAGGTGTAGCCATTTTAGCTAAAAATACTAACAAAGAAACAGCATTTGATTTTAACATTACGGATATTAAATTTGATACTAGAGGTGTAGAGTGTCATAAATGTCCTAATAATTGTGAAATAATATGCGTAAGAAAAGATAATCGTTTAATAGATGCTTGGGGCAATCGTTGTGAAGCCGGTAGCATTAAAATATAAGAAGAGTAATCTTCTTTTTTGTATGTCAACCACGAACTTTCTGCTTTACAACAAACCGGGGGGGG
>CANQEJ010000048.1 GCA_947594925.1 uncultured Bacilli bacterium | reverse complement strand
CCCCCCCCGGTTTGTTGTAAAGCAGAAAGTTTTTGGTTGACATGAAAAAACTTCTCGTAATTTGAGAAGTTTAAAATTTTATCTTTTCTTTCATAATTTGACAAATAAAAAAAGAGTTTTATTTCAAAACTTTCTTATATCCATCACGGTCAGAAGAAACAATATATTCTTTTATCATATTTACTACTTCTGGATTATCGTTCATTATAAATTCCAGTACTGTTAATATTTCTTCTTTAGAATAATACATCCTAAGTCCTCCAAAAGCTTCTTCTAAAAAACCAGTAGAAAACCCATAACAATCATTTAAATTAATAATTAATTTCTCATTTAATGATTTAGCTTCTTTTATTTTAGGAATTAAATAATATTCACGAAATAATTCTCCTGAAAAATCTCCCTCTTTTATATATCTTCCTCCAGGGGCATCACTAAAATCACTAGCTATATTTAATAACATACTTACCTCTAAGAAAATTCTTTAATTATTTCCATATCGTCAAAATGAACTTTTTCTTTACCTAAAATTTGATAATCTTCATGTCCTTTACCTAATACTAATAATATAGTATCTTTTTTAATTAAAGAAATACCTTTTTTTATTGCTTCTTTACGATTATAAATTACTTCATAATTATTTTTACTAACGCCCTTTAAAATATCTTCCATAATTTTTTTATTATCTTCTGTACGAGGGTTATCATCAGTAAAAATTACATAATCAGAATATTTAGTAGCAATATCTCCCATAATAGGTCTTTTTTTAGGGTCTCTATCGCCTCCACAACCTACTATAGTAATAATATCACCTTTTTTATGTTCGGCAAATGAAGTAATAATTTTTAAAACGGCATCAGGTGTATGCGCATAGTCTACAACAGCTATACCCTCTTTAACTTTGACCATATCACAACGTCCTTTAGGTGCTTTAATGTCTTTAGTATATTCTAAAATGTTTTCAATACTAAATCCTAGATTATGAACACAAGCTAAAGCTGTTAAATAGTTATATATATTAAATTTATTTTTTAAATTTAAATTAACTTCATACTCTTTATTATCATAAGCAAATTTTAAATAAGTATAATCAATATTATCTTGATAATCTAGCACTTGATAGTTTCCTTCATTAAAACTAATTGTTTTATAATTACCTTTAGCAAAATCTTTACCATGTTCATCATCTACATTAGTAATAACAGTACCATCATCTTTTAAATAATTTAATATTTTTAACTTAGCTTGAAGATAATTTTCCATTGTTTTATGATAATCTAAATGGTCTTGAGTTAAATTAGTAAAGGCTACAACCTTAAATTTTAAACCTGCTATTCTTTCAAAATCTAAAGCATGCGAACTTACTTCCATTACTACATATTCACACCCTCTAGAAATAGCTTCTAAAATCATATCATATAAATCTAAAATATTAGGAGTAGTATTAGGAAGTTCTTTTTTTTCGTTTTCAAAATAATAACCAATTGTTCCTATATAAGCTACTTTTTTACCTAATTTTTGTAATAATTGATAAATTAAGAAACAACTTGTTGTTTTCCCATTAGTGCCAGTTACGCCAATTAAATTAATTTCATTTATTTTTTGGGCATAATTCTTTACTAAATATTCTTTTAAATATTCAGATGTATCATCAACTAAAACTTTTTCCGCTAAAATATCTCTATCTTCTGACATTACAACTTTTGTTGCGCCACTTTCAATAGCTTTATCAATAAAATCATGACCATCAACATTAGCACCTTTAATAGCTACAAAGGTATCTCCTGGTTCTATTTTTCTAGAATCAATTTTAATATTTAACATATAATCTCCTTACTCATTAATAAGTTCACTCAGATAAACAATATTTAAATCTTGAAAATTAATTTGTTTTAATAAAATTTTAACATCTTCTATTTTGGCTGTTTTATCTATTAAAATAATAGACCCATTACTAAGTGAACTTTTCACATCTATTATACTACTTGCATTTAAAGTTAAGCTAGGTTTAATAAGATAATTGTCATTTTCTAAACACATTTTCTTATTATAATTATTTAAGACACAAATATTTTTATTTAACTTATCTTTATCTAGTAAAGTATTTACTTGTTTAAATAATTTTTTAGTTGTTTCATTATTAATAAGTTCAAAAGCTATTTTAGAATTATAGGTTTCTTTAGTAACTAATACATCAGCTTTGACTTTATTTAATAAGTTCATAACTTCTTTATTATTATCAATTATTAAAGATACTTGATTTTTACTTTTATTACCACTAATTATTATTTTATCTTTATTATTTTCCAAAGAAATTTTAGGAGATACTTCATCATATACTAAATAATACTCATTATATTCATTTAAAGGTTTCATTTTTAAAAAGCTTTTAGATACATTAACAACACTTCCCGATATTCCAGGAATAATATATTCGTTCATTACCGTAGCATCTACAGAGGCTTTTTGAAAATCTTTTTGTCTTTTTTTTATTTCTTTTAAAACTGGATTTTTATTTTGAACTAATAAAGCTATTTTATCAGTATAATAGAAGCTAAAAACTAAAATACTACAAATTCCGAGAATTTGAAAAAACTTTTTCATATAATTCACCTATATAACTATATGAAAAAGTTTTAAAAAAATTAGTTTAAATAATTTTTAATTAAATCGGCTCCTCTTTTCGGATTTTCTAATAAAATATCATAAGTCATTTTATCTTTTCTTAATTCATCAATAAATTTTACTTCTTCAGTTGTTAAAGCTTTAACTACTAAATTAGGGTCTTCAACTGTTTTAATTAAATGTTCTGTTCCTAATAAATAATCAGCACTAACATTGAATATTTGCATAAAATCAATAATAATTTCAATTGGTGGTTGTCTTGTTCCTTTTTCATAACAACATATTGTTGATTTATCTAAACCTAAAATAGTGCCTAAATCAGTTTGGGTTAGTTTTTTATTTTTTCTTAGTTTTTTTAATCTTTCGCCCTTAAACATCTCTTTCACCTCTAGATGCCTTATATTATAATATTGACGAAACGCAAAATGTCATAAGTTGACAAAAATGAAACTTTTTGGTTGCGAACTAGAAATTTTTTAAATATAATATAATTGTGATTGATATGAAAAAATTAAAAGAAGTTAGGAAAAGTAACGGGTTTACTTGTGCTCAAATGGCCGAAAAACTCGGTATGTGTACAGCTTTCTATTGGCAAATAGAAAATAAAAAAAGAGGGCTTTATTATAGCACTGCTAGAAAAATAGCAGCCATATTTAATTTAAAGCCCGATGATTTATTCTATGAAGAAGAATTAGACTAGTCTATTCTTCTTTTTTATTACTACTACTAACAAAGGAAACACGTTCGGCGATGACTTCAGTTAAATATTTTTTCTGGTCGCCATCTTCATAATTAAATGTTTGCAAACGCCCTTTAATTCCTACAACATCGCCCTTATGACAATACTCACTAGTATTAGCAGCAATGCCGTTCCATAAAATACAACGAATAAAATCAGTTTCATAAATGCCTTCACTATTTTTAAAAGGACGATTAACAGCTACATTAACAACTGTCTTTTTCTTCCCTGATTCTGTTGTAATAACTTCGGGGTCTGTTGTAAGTCTACCAACCAAAACTACCTGATTTAACATGTAATACCTCCTTTCCGTTTTCACTATAACAAAAAGGAAGTTTATTTAGCAAATGACAGATTTTGAAAATCTGACCCTATTTTTACTACAGATTTTGCAAATCTGCTTAGCAGAAATTGAAAATCTGACCCATTTTTGACTACAGATTTTAAAAATCTGCATATTTTTAATTTTTTAACAATCTATTAAGCTCTACAGCATATTCCATTGGTAATTCTTTCTTAAAATCTTGGATAAAGCCCATAATAATCAGTTCCTTAGCAGCATCTTTACTAAGACCTTTACTCATAAGATAAAATAATTCTTCTTCACTAACTTTAGAGACCGTTGCTTCATGTTCTAAAACACTACTATTATTAGATACAATATTTTGCGGGTAAGTATCACTAACTGATTTAGCATCTAATAAAATAGTATCACATTTTACAATAGCACGGCTACCGGTTGCTTCTTTAGTTATATGTGTTGTTCCTCGGTAATTGGCCACACCACCATTTTCAGCAATAGATTTACTAACAATATTACTACGCGTATTTTTACCTAAATGGATCATCTTAGCTCCCGCATCTAATCTTTGATTTTCTTTAGCATAAGCAATACTAATAGAATTTCCGACCGCATTATCTCCTTTTAAAATACAAGAAGGATATTTCATTGTAACTTTGCTACCAATATTCCCGTCAACCCACTCCATTAAACCATCATCATCGACAATAGCTCTTTTCGTAACTAAATTATAAACATCTAAAGACCAGTTTTGAATTGTAGAATAACGCATTTTGGCTTTTTTGCCGACAAATATTTCTACAACTCCAGCATGTAAAGAATTAGCAGAATAGCTCTGGGCTGTACAGCCTTCAATATAAGATAACTCTGCTTCATCTTCAACAATAATAATCGTTCTTTCAAATTGACCTAAGGCTTTAGAATTAATTCGAAAATAACTTTGTAATGGTCTATCTAATTTAACATTTTTCGGAATATAAATAAAAGAACCACCACTCCAAACGGCACCATTTAAAGCAGTATATTTATTTTCATCATATTTAACTAAACTATTAAAATGCTTTTTAAATAATTCTGGATGATTTTTTAAAGCATCATCAGTACTTTCAAATATTACTTTATCGTTATCGTGTTTATGATAAAATACTTCACTTTCAATTTGGTTACTAACTCCCCCTAAATATTCTTCTTCGGCTTTAATTACTCCTAATTCATCAAAAATATTTTTAATATCTTCTTTAACTTCCTGCCAGTCATTTGTTTTCTTTTGATTTTCTTTTTTATAATATACTATTTTTGAAAAATCAATATCTAATTCAGGTCCAAAAGAAGGATTATCCATTTTTAAAAAGCACTCAAAAGATTTTAGACGAAATTCTAACATCCAATCTGGTTCTTGTTTTTCTTTTGATAAATTTATAATAAACTCTCTTGAAATTTTTTCCATAAATATCACAATAAGATTATACCTCTATTTATTTTAGATGTAAAAATTTTTTATTAGTCAAAAGTACCAATAATTTTTGTATAAAATAAAAGATAAAGAGTTAAGGAATACTTATAACAAAGGCTATAGTTTACTCTTTATCTTTTATTATTTATATAAACGCTTACACGTTTATAACTTATTATTGTAAGACATATGGGTCCTCTTGGGTTCCTGAACCTGTTACTGTTACATCTGGATTTAGGTTGATGACTGGGCGTGCAAAAATATCAGTATCTTCGGCAGAGAAGCAGTCACGAAATGACGAAATTATTCCCTCAGTATTAGATGCTAACATTTGGGTTCCAGAACTCAGAGAACTAGCAGGGGTCATTGACCACATTGACCACATATTCTCGCCTTTTTTTAAAAAATTTTTTAATAAGTAATTATCTCTTGTAACATATGGACTACTGTCTGTTATACCAGCATATATCATTTCATCTGCTGTTAGTAAGCCTATTTTTAATTTATATACTCCTCCATATAATCTTGTTTCACTTCCACCTTGATTTATTGGCTCAGGACATAATAGAGACGGTTGTTTATCTGTAAATAATCTTTTATAAGCTCCATAGTAAATTCTATTAGTCCGATCAGATTCATTACCTTCACTAGAACTATAGGAAGTATCATTACAATATGCTCCGTATGCTATTTTGTCATCATAATCTTCCAAGGTTGCATCATACCAATTCTCTAAAGTTGTTTTTATTTCTGAATTGATTCCTCCATTGGAATTTGTAAAAGTGTTATCCATATACTCACTTTTACATGGGTTAGTATGTGTACAAGATTTCTCGTTATCGTATGTATAACCTACATATCTACGTAAATCTCCATAAGTATTAGAATTAAACGGTACATAGCCTATTGGATTACTCATTATTAATCTTATTGTTTTATCTCCATTTATTCGCACTATTCGCCACATTATTGGTTCTCCACTAAGTATCTCTATTTTTTCAATCTCAGCAATACACTCTTCAGCAGTTTCATATCCATAATCTATGTTATACCATGCTTTACAATATTCTACTGCGTCATCATAAGATTCGCGTATATTTTCATACATAATATTATCTATAGCAACAATATAAAAATTTACACTTTCTTTATATGTTCCAAACTGAACATAATTATTATCTACTTTACCCCTAAAATAATATGAATTTCCGTCATCATCTTGTGTCTTATATAATCCACTAAGCTCATCTCCTGAGGTTGCTGTTGGATACCCTTTGGTAAAATCTGGTTTTTCTTCATGTACTGGGTTATTTAATAGAATTATATCTCCTAATGTTTTTGGGACTTCATTTGTTGCTCCTGTTTCTATTGTTATTTTATAAGTAAAGGTTTTATTTTGTCCTTCTGTTGCTTGGGTTTCCCAATCCATCCAACTTCTTATCTCTATTGTCTTTTCTTGTTGCCCTGTAACAAAGCCACTTCCTATTATATATGAAGAATCTACTTCATAGTCAGTTATTTTTCTAGTTTCTATCTGTTGGGCATTTGACAATAATATTGTTTTTTTATCTACTGCCGTTCTTACAAATTTATTATCTAGGGTACTTCCTTTTTTCTTATTTAATATAACATTATACTTTGCATTAGTATCACATGTATTCTTTATTGTTATTTTATATGGTGTTAGTTTTAATCCATCCTCTTCTTTTATTGGTACTGCTCCATTTAGTGTTGTTGCTGCACTTTCATTTGAGTAAGTTATATTAAAACAATCTAATGTTGTTATCTTATTTTCATCTGACTGAGTAAACAATCTTTCCCACAGCGCATAACTCACACTTATTGCTCCTACTAACAACAGCAATCCTGCCAAAGAAAGCATTATCATTTTACGTTTTCTTTCCTTCATTACATTTATTCCTTCCTATCTTTACATCTAAGTCCATTATACCCCCCCC
>CANQEJ010000047.1 GCA_947594925.1 uncultured Bacilli bacterium | reverse complement strand
GTCTCACAAACCCTTATAAATAAAGGGTTTCAACAAAAATGGAGCGCTATTGCGCTCCTTCAGGGGGTTTTGGTTGATACACTCTCATCTATTAAAATCGTAAGAGTGACCAGCATGATGTTGTATCATGCTATATCAATGATATAATGAATTTAATTTTTTGTCAATTGCATTTGCTAAATTTTTCATAAATAAAAAGTCAAATATTGCATAAAGACATTAACTATATGCAAAACTATCATTTTGTTAAATTTTCCTTCTTTTTACTTTTCCCTTTAGTTTTTTCTTCTGTTTTTTTACTTTTACTTTTTCTTTTCGGCTTTTTTTCTTCTTTTAATTCCACTAATTTTAAATAATAAATTTTTTGAGAAATCATAAAGTAAGGTAAAACCCAAATAAATGCCAAGCCCATAGTCATAATTCCTAAAAAGAACCATAAAAGGAAACTAATTAAAAAGTTAAAGTAATCCCATTTATACCCTTTCATCAAATTACAGCTTTTAGATAAAGCATCAATAGGATTTACTGTGCCATCAACCAAGCAATTTTGAGCCATTGCTAAAAACAAGAAAATAATTATAGCTGGAAAAAGATAAAATGCTAAGCCAATACTATATAAAAGGCTCATTATCATTGATTGCACTACTACTTCTAAAATATTGTTTTTATAATAGTAAAATAAATCATTTAATAATGCTTCTTTATTACGAGTAACGTTTAACAAGTATTTAGATAACCCATAAGCAAAAGGAATTGTTACTATATTGTAAATAAAAGCTCCAGCTTGCACATAACCATTAGTATTTTCTTTTAATAGATAATTAAAGACAATTACATATATAGATGATATAAGTAAATCAATAATTAATGCCTTCCAAATCTGGCCAAATTTTTCTTTAGTTAAATTCCAAGCCTCTTTTTTTATCAAACTTTTATCCATACTTTCACCCTCATAATTAGTATAACATATTAATCAATAAAATCTATTTCTTTTATAAGATTATCATAATAGGAATTTTTAATTTTGCCTTGTAAAATCTCTTGTAAATAAATAGAAGAATCTTTTTTAGCTTGTACTAATATCTTATAATCTCTTTGTAAATTGGCTATTTTAAAATCCATATCGCCACTTTGTTTAGACCCAAACAAGTCGCCTTCGCCTCTTAATTCAAAATCTTTTTGACTAATATAAAATCCATCATTACTATCTTTTAAAACTTGTAATCTTTCTTTTTCGAAATTACTAATAAGATAACAATAACTAGTTAAAGCATTTCTGCCTACTCTTCCTCTTAACTGATGAAGAGTTGCAAGACCAAAACGTTCAGCATTAAAAACAATCATCATCGTAGCATTAGGAATATCTATACCAACTTCAATAACTGTGGTTGATATCAAAATATTATATTCTTTTGATGCAAAATCTTGCATAATTTTTTCTTTAGCACTGGTTTTTTGCTTACCATGTAAAACACCAATTTTAACAAGTCCTTTAAAAGCTTCATTAAATTTTCTCTTTAAAGAACTAACATTTTCCATTTCGTTTTCTTCGTTTTCTTCAATAGAAGGTGCAACTACAAATACTTGATGTCCTAATTTAATTTCTTCTAAGGTCTTAAGTAAAACTTCTTTTAATTCACTTTCTTTTTTTATATCAGTTATAACATCTTTTCTTCCCTTTGGTTTGGTCTTTATAATAGATGTATCCATATCGCCATACAAAGTTAAAGCATAGGTTCTAGGAATTGGGGTCGCACTTAAATAAATAACATCTACTTTTTGTCCTTTATTTTGTAAACTACTTCTTTGATTAACACCAAAGCGATGTTGTTCATCGGTGATAACTAATCCTAAATTAGCAAACTCCAACTTTTCATTTAAAACAGCATGCGTACCAATTAAAATATCAACTTCTTGATTTTTAACCATAGCTAATATTTGTTTTTTCTCACTTTGTTTCATACTGCCAATTAATAATTTAATATTTAAATTCGTATTTTTAAAAATATTTTGAATATTTTCATAATGTTGTTTAGCTAAAATTTCAGTCGGAGCCATTAAAACGCTTTGATAACCGTCTAAAAAATTAGCATACATCGCAATAAAAGCAACAATGGTTTTACCACTTCCAACATCTCCTAAAACTAAACGGTTCATCCTTTTTTCTTGAACAAAATCTGTTAATATTTCATCACAAGCTTTTTCTTGGTCTTTCGTTAAAGTAAAAGGTAATTTTTTAATAAAAGAAGCAACCTTTTGGCTTTGGTCTTTTCGCACTAAAAAATCATGTTCGACAGAATTTTTATATTTTAGATAATTAATTTTAAACATGAATATAAATAATTCTTCATATATTAATTTTAATTTAGCTTGTTTTAATAATTGTAAATCTGTAGGTTTATGAATTTCTTGAACCGCTTTTTGTTTAGAAATAAAATGATATGTTTCATTTAAATCTTGAGGAATATAATCGGGCATTTGAGGCATTTGCAGTAAAGCCTCTTGGACAACTTTTAAAAACAAACTACTTTTAACTTCTTTAATTAAATGATATTTAGGTTCAATAAGCATTTTAGTAAGTTTTAAAAAACGAATATCACTGGCCATAAAACTATTAGTTTTAGCATTATACTTACCTATTAAAGTAAGGTCTTGTCCTATAGTTATTTTACTTTTTAAAAAGGCTCTATTAAAAATAGTAACATTGATAAGTTTTTGATTATGAACTACTCGAAAAGATAGACGATTTAAATTTCTTTTAATAAAAGCAACTTTAGGTAGACTTTCAACTTGACCTACAATTACTTTAACTTCATCTTTATCATCTAATATTTCTGGTTTTAATATTTGATAACGATAAGGATAATAAGAAAGTAAATCCTCTATATTAGTAATTTTTAGTTTATTAAATCCCTCTATTGTTTTCGGTCCTACACCTTTTAATTTTCCTAATTCCATTTTAACACCATTATAAATATATCATGCTAAACATATGTTCGTCAATATAATTTTGCTTTTATTTTTTCATAAAAATTAAAATCCAAATTTATGAAAAAAATTCAAAAAAAGTGTTGACAAATAACACCTTTTCAATTAGTATATAAAGCACCAATTCACCAAAGGCGAATTGGTGCTAGTATCACACTAGCCAACCCCTTTTTATTCTTTTGAAGTTGCTCTTCAGGGGGGCAACTTCTTTTTATTTGTTAGCTAGATTTTGATAATAATTATATCTTTCCATAGCATATTTTTTATTTAAAGCAAGGAGTTCATCTGCTTGTTTTTTATTTTTTATTTTTAAAGACATATATCTTATTTCATTTAATAGAATATCTTCATAATTAGTAAAATCTGGTTCTTTAGAATCTATAGTTAAGGTTTTACCATCATAACGCATAAGGAGTTGATAACCACACTCTACTAATTTTTTTTGCTCTTCTAAAGAACAACTTAAACCTTTTTTTATGCCTTGTTCTACACATGGAGCATAGGCAATTATTAAAGATGGGCCTGGGTGAGCAATAGCTTCTTTAAAGGCTTTGATTGTTTGCATCCCATCAGCTCCTAAAGAAATACTAGCAACATAAACATTAGGATAACACATAGCTATTTTAAATAAATCTTTTTTGGCAGTTTTCTTACCCATTTCGGCAAATTCTGCTACCTGAGCTAAGGAAGATGCTTTACTAGCTTGACCGCCCGTATTAGAATAAACTTCGGTATCTAAAACTAAGATATTGATATTTTCATTACTAGATAATACATGGTCGATGCCACCAAAACCAATATCATAAGCCCAACCATCGCCACCAATACACCAAATACTACGAGAAGGAATATAATTAATTAATTCTTTTAAAGGAGCAGGTATCTCTTTTTTCTCTAATTCTTTTTTCACTTCTCTGGTTATTTCATAATTATCTTGATTAGCAAGCCATTTATGATATATTTCTTTAATTTCACTATCTACATTTTCCATAGTATTTTCCATGATACTAGCAATTCGTTTACGTAAATTTTGATAAGAAAGATAGATACCATAGCCAAATTCGGCATTATCTTCAAATAAACTATTAGCCCAAGGAATACTATATGGTGTCACCGGAATACTACCCCCATAAATACTTGAGCAACCGGTAGCATTAGCAATAATTAAATCATCTTGTAAAAGTTGAGTTAAAAGTTTGATATAAGCTGTTTGACCACAACCTGCACAAGCACCACTATAAGCAAATTTCGGTTTTATTAACTGACTACCTTTGATAGTATATTTACTTAAATTACTCTTATTAACATGTTGTTCAAATAATAATTCAATCTTATCACTATTTTTGGTATTAGCAGTCCACTCTAGAGCTTTCTTACCATTTTTACCAGGACAAGCACTAATACATAAACCACACCCTGTACATTTATTCCCATTAACAGCAATTAAAAATTCAGGGTCATCATTATCGGTTACAAAAGGACGAATAACACCATGCGGACAAACAAAAGAACACATCCCACAAGTAATACAATTTTCTTTAAGCCATTTTGGAATTCTTTTAGTCTTTTTTAACTTACCATGGTCTATTGTACATGGAAAAGTTCCATCTTTATAGGCAAGCAAGTGACTAACTTTAATTTCATCGGCTCTTCTTTGATTAATTAAAGATAGTAAATCATTATCTTGTTTATCTTCTTTTTCTTCATAGCTAAAATCTTCTTTAATTATTTTTGCAGCATTTTTAACATCATTTAAAGCATTAATATTGTTATTAACAATATCTTCACCCTTTGTTTTAAATTTTTTAATAATACTTTTTTCTAAGATTTCCTTAGCATTTTCTATTCCTAATACTTCTAAGATAACTAATTCCATTATTTTACTTATCTTACCATCTAAATTATTTTTATTGGCAATAGAAAGAGCATCTATAACAATCAAATGAGCTTTTTTCTCTTTTAAAACTTTCTTAAAAGAATTTGGTAAATATTCATTTAAATTATCTTGATGAACCGTATTTAATATGACAAGTCCATTATCTTTTATATTAGAAATAGTATCAAAAGTATCTAAATATTCTTCTTTACTAATTACGACACATAAAGGATGGTCAATATAAAAAGGGGCTTTTAAAGGGTTAGAACTAATTCTTAAATGTGATTTAGTAACTCCCCCACTTTTTTTAGAATCATATTCAAAATAACCTTGAACATATTTATTTTTTAAAGAAGAAACAATATTAATTAAATCCTTACTAGCACTGACCATGCCATCAGAACCATACCCATAAATAATTATTTCCTGTGCTTGTAAATCTAATTTGTAAGAAGGATTTTCTTTTAAACTTAAATGTGTAACATCATCTGTAATACCAATCGTAAAATTATCTTTTAAAGGTCCTTCTAGCATTGTAAAAACACTTTTTATACTAGCAGGAGAAGTATTCTTACTAGCAAGACCATATCTTCCTCCTACGATGTTAATTGATTTATCATTTAAAGCACTTATAACATCTAAACATAAAGGTTCATGAGGAGCTCCAAATTCTTTAGTACGGTCTAAAACAGCGATATTTAAAACTGTATCAGGAATAACTTGCTTTAAATACTTAGCACTAAAAGGACGATACAAATGAACTTCAACCATACCATATTTTTTCCCTTTTTTATTTTCATTATCTACTACTAAACGGATTGTATCACAAACACTACCCATTGCAATAATAATATTAGTGGCTTCTTCATCACCATAATAGTTAAAAGGGGCAAAATCAGTACCAGCTATTTTATTAACTGCAACCATATAGTCATTGACGATTTCGACAATATTACTATAACTATTATTACGAGCTTCGGTAGAAGCAAAGTAGATATCTTCAGCCTCTGACATACCTTTTTGAATATTATGGTCAACATTTAGCATCTTATCACGGAAATCTTTAACTTTAGCTTTATTAAATGATTTTCCTATTTCTTCTAATGGAATTTCTTCTAAAGAATTTATTTCATGACTTGTTCTAAATCCATCAAAAAAATGTAAAAAAGGTAAGGAACCCTCTACTGCTGCTAAATGAGCAATTGCTGCAATATATTCGCTATCTTCAACAGAAGAAGAAGCTAACATACAAAAACCAGTTTGCCTTGTGGCATAAATATCCTGATGGTCACCAAATATTGATAAAGCATGAGTGGCTACACTACGAGCAGCTACATGAATAACAGCAGGTAGCATCTCTCCCGCAATTTTATACATATTAGGTATCATTAATAATAAACCTTGACTAGATGTGAAAGTTGTTGCAAGTGTTCCACTAATTAAAGCCCCATGCAAAACACCAGCAGCTCCAGCTTCACTTTGCATTTCTACTACTTTAACTTCATCATTAAAAATATTCTTAGCATTATTACTTGCTAAATCATCTACATTACTAGCCATCGGTGAAGAAGGAGTAATGGGATATATAGCAGCAAGTTCACTAAAATAATATGCTACATCACTTACAGCTTTGTTTCCATCTTTTATTATCATGTTACGCTCCTATTCTAATTTAATTATATCACTTTCTCTTAATTAAATTAATAAAAAAAGATAAAGAGTTAAGGAATACTTATAACAAAGGCTATAGTTTACTCTTTATCTTTTATTATTTATATAAACGCTTACACGTTTATAACTTATTACTCTACTACATATGGGTCTTCTTGTGTTCCTGAACCTGTTACTGTTACGTCTGATTTTAGGTTGATGACTGGGAATAAAGTATATTGTGATGTCACATCAAATTCTAAATCATTTTCTATACCACCAGCATATACATACGCGATAAATGGTTGAATACCGTCGTTCATCAAAGTATACGATGGGGTCATACTCCACCAATAATCATTATGGTTTAAATAATTATTAGTACTGTTAGTTTCATTTTTAGAAAGTCCTGCCAATGTTAATTCATCAGCAGTAGCAAGTCCTATTTTCAATTTATAAACACCACCATAATCCCTATTTTCACCGTTTCTATTTGTTGGATTTGGACAAAGAAGACTAGGCTTTGACCACCTCTTACTAACACCATAAATTAGATTACCATCTTCATTTCCATAGAAGTAGGAGCTGTCATTACAAAAAGTCGCTAATTCTATTATATTGTCATATTTTACTAAATTATTTTGATACCACTCTTCCAATTTTTGTTTAGCGTCACTTTCTTGACCTATATCACTTGAATTAATAAATTGACTATTTTTATATTCACTTGTACATGGTTTTTCATTTGTACAAGCAGAATTATTATCATATGTATATCCTACACATTTATTTCCTTCGTTACAACTTTCATCATTAAATGGTACATTAGACAAGTCATCCAGCTTATCATTTAAAATAAGTCTAACACTACCATTTCCATTTACTCGTAATATTCTCCACATAAATTCAGAATCTTGAGACAACTTAACATAATTATTTTTAACGTCTCCTCTAAAATAATAGCTATCTCCATCATCATCAAATGCTAAATATAACCCGCTTTTTGCTTTTACTTCTTCTTCACTTGTAGATGAATTTGGAAAACCTTTCGAAAAGTCTGGTGTTTCTGTTATTACAGCATATTCTTTTCCGAATATCTTCGTTTTTAAATCTCCTACTCCAGCTCCTGTTTCTATAGTTATCTTAAAAGTAAACCTTTTATTTTCTCCCTCATCTTCTGTTGTATCTTTATCCATCCAACTTCTTATTTGAACTATCTTTGTTTGTTTTGGTCCTACTACGCCTGTTCCGATTATATATGATTTGTCATTTTGAAAGGCTTCTATTGCTCTCTTATCTGTTGGGGTTGCTTGTGATAGTAACTTATAATCGTTATCTACTGCTACTTTTAAATGAGTATCATCTAAATTTGAACTTTCTTGTTTATTTAGTATTACATTATATGTTGATACTGTATCACAAGTATTTTCTATTTGAACTTCATAGGCATCATTTTTCATACCTTGTTCATCTGTTTGAGGAAAACCATTTTCCATAGTTATTCCCTGTCCATTTGTTTCTTCATAACTAATATCAAAACAAGCATATGTATTTTTATTTATTCCTGTTTGAATATGTGTCCTACTCCATATAGCATAAGTAAATGTTGTTATGGCAAGTATCAACATTACCCCTATTACAGTTATTATTGTTATTTTACGTTTTCTTTCCTTCATTACATTTATTCCTTCCTATCTTTACATCTAAGTCCATTATACCCCCCCCCGGTTTATTGTAAAGCAGAAAGTTCGCGGTTTACGCGAAGAAAATTTGTCGAATTTTGACGAACGTTTTT
>CANQEJ010000046.1 GCA_947594925.1 uncultured Bacilli bacterium | reverse complement strand
TATAATAATCTAACACTTTTTATTTTGCAATATTTTTTAAAGATAAAGACTTTTCGTTAGAAATTTGGTACAATTTTGATAGATTAAATTTGTATATTTATCTTTTTAGAAAAGCCGATTAAAATAGGGAGGCAGTAGTTGTGAAAAAATTAAATAAACCTATTATTGGGATTGTTGGTAAACCTTCTATGAATATTGATATGTGGCATTATATGGAAATAGTTGATGATATAAGATTTGCTCTTGAAAAAAATGGTGCTTTAGTTATTGGATTACTCCCAACTGATAAAAAAATTGATTTCAAGCTTGATGAAGAAACTGATAATTATATTTTGACTAATGAGGAAAAAGAAGATTTAGAAAATATCCTTTCAAAATTAGATGGTGTAGTATTAGAAGGTGGATTAGTAAGCAATCAATATGAAGAAGAAATAGCAAGAATTTGTATTAAGAAAGATATTCCCATTTTGGGTATATGTTCAGGATTTAATAATTTAATTAGAGCATTAGGTGGATATGTTCGGATGAATTCTAATATCTTTCATAATCAATTTGGTGCCAAAATTGCTCATGAAGTAAATTTAATTGAAAATTCAAAATTATTTAGTATTTTAAAAAAGAAAAAATTAACGGTTAATAGTATACATACTTATACAGCAATGGAAGAAGATATTAAAGAATATAATATTGTAGCAAAATGTCCAGTAGATAACACAGTTGAAGCAATAGAACTAGAAAACAAAAGATTTGTAATGGGAATAAAATGGCATCCTGAATTAATGGAAAATATGAATATAATATTTGCAGAGTTTGTTGAAGAGTGTGGTAAAAAGTATAATATATAAAGAATATAATAAAAGATTGATGTATTGTGTAATGCTTTATAATTTCTATTTGGTTATGAATTAGGAAATATTGATTTTTTACTTTAAATAAAGTGGCTTGTCAAAAAGTTACTTTTATGCTATGATGAATATGTCAAGGAAACTTGCATAAAATAAAAAGGATACATTTGATTGTTGGTATCAGATGTTATCCCAATGGAACTCATCTGAAATCAACTGTTGTTGAAATCAGATGTTTTTATTATCTAAATAGTAAAGTGATTACTACAAAGAATAATAGCAGAATTATAATAAATTGAGAAAGTTCTCTTTTTGTCATAATAACCACCACCTTTCTTTTATCTTCTGATAAATAGAAAGGGAAAACACCTGATATATTTCAAATGTATCCATAGACATTATATCAAACAAATGTTTTGCTTACAATAAAAAATGATACTAATTTGTCTAAAAAATGCAATATAAAAATGAGGAAGTAAAATGATTATTAATAAATTTTTACAAATGTTTTCAGAAGAATATGTAAATTCTAAATCTATAGATAAACTAATAGAATTTACTAAAAAGACTTTACCATCTGATGGAACTGATAAGATTTTTATTGGGTGTGTACTCATAATGTTTGATATCGGCTTTACTGGCCCAGCATCATGTCATGAATATCTATCTTCTATTGTAAAATCAGGAAAAGAAAAAATAGGTAATACTAACTTATTGTATTTTTATGTTAGTCGCATTAATAAGAATAAAATGGTTTCCAAATATTTAAAAAATATTAATCAAGACTTAGATTTTGAAAAACATTTAGATTTAGTTATTGAATATTTAGAACAGTTTTCTTTTGATTTTAGTACCAAAATAAAAAACTCTTACGATAAAAAAATTAAAGAATACGATAATTAGTAAATCTGTAGACAGCATATTGTCAAATAATTACTTTTATGCTATGATGAACTTGTCAAGGAAACTTGCATAAAAAAGGAATACCTAATTTCATGAGTTAGGTACTATTCCTAGAATTTTGGCTTAGTACCGACCTATACAGTTGGTACTATTTTTATTAGTATGATTAAAATTACAATAATAAGGAGATAACATGGAGTACAAACAATTTGCTAAATATTATGATAAATTCTATCAAAACAAAAATTATGCTAAAGAAACAGATTTCTTAATGAACTTTCTTAATCCAAATGATAATATCATTGATGTAGGTTGTGGCACAGGTATACACGCTTTTTTATTACAACAAAAAGGGTTTAAAGTTGATGGCTTAGATTTAAATAAAGAAATGTTAGACATCGCCCAAACGCGAATTAGTTCTAAACTTTATTTACAAGATATATTAAATTTAAATATTAATCAAAAATATAATGTTATAATATCAATGTTTGCAGTATTAAATCATTTAAAAAATATCCAAGAGTTAGAAAAAGCTTTACAAAATTTCAAAAATATTTTAACTGATGATGGAAAAATAATAATTGATTTACATAATCCTCAAAACTCTGGAAGCAAGATTGATACTTATGATAATATGACTAGAACTATGAAATGGAATTATGATAAAAAATCTAAAATAGAAGATAGTCAGATTATCTTTGAAATTGATAATAAGAAATATGTTGATAGTCATACATTTAGAATTTTTACTATTAATGAGATAAAACAATGCTGTACAAATGTAGGACTTGTTGTCAAAGCAATATATGAAAATTATGATATTAATAAACCGGGAATATCTGTATCTAAAAACTTACAATTTTTAATAAGTAAAATTTAATCCTTATAAATAAAAGGAGGAATTCTAATGTGGGGAGCAATTATCGGTGATTTGGCTGGTTCAATATATGAATATCAACAATTTAACGAAGTTTCCAACCTAAAGGTTAAAGATATAATTTCGGAAAAAAGTTTTTATAGTGATGATACTATATTAACTATGGCTATTCTTGATGCTATTTTAAATGATAAAAATTATACCTTTTATCTAAAAAAATATGCTAAAGATTTTGAAAATTATAAGCCAGCAATTACGCCTTATTTTAATCAAGTATTTTCTCCAGGATTTACTAAATGGGCCAAGACAAATGAAATAGGTACTAGTAAGGGAAATGGTGCCATGATGCGCATATCGGGGGTTGGATATTTATTTGATAGTGAAGAAGAAATAAGAGAAAATGTCAAAAAAGCTACAGAACCTTCTCATAATTCTTTTGAGGCTATACAATGTGCTACTATAATTGCTTTAATCATCTTCTATGCGCGTCACACACTATCTAAAGAAGATATAATTTCTAAATTAAATTTAAAACTAGAATATAAACCATTTTTAAAATTTAATCTTACTTGTAAGGAAACTATTGGTAACTGTTTATATGCTTTATTTAAAACAAATACCTTTACTGATGCTTTAAAAGAAGTTATTTCTTATGGTGGAGATACTGATACTAATGCTTGTATAGTAGGAACAATGGCCGAGGCTTTATATGGAATTAATGAAGATTTAATTAAAAAGGCTCAAACTAAAATTCCCCCATCTTTTACGGAACTATTAAATAAAGGTTATTCTAAAGTTTTAAAAATGTAGAAAAAATTATTTAAATTATGATAGTATATCTTTATATAGGGTGATTATTTATGGAATTAAAATGGAATTTAGAAGAATTATTTAAAGATGACCAAGAATTTTATAAGACAATAGAAAATGTTCAAGAAAAAATAACTAATATTAAAAAGTATGAAAACATAGAGTTAGATGCAAAAACCCTTTTACAAATGTTAGATGCTAAATATATAATTAAAGAAATGACTAATAATATCTTAGTTTATGGGTCATTAAGATATTATAAAAATATTAAATCAGAAGAGTGTATAACTTTAAAAACTACTGCGGAGAAATTTAATAGTTATGTTAATTCTGAGTTAAACTTTATTGATTTAAAAATTTTAAATTTAGGTCCAGCTAAAATTAATGATTTTACTACTCTAAACCCTCAATTAGCTATTTATAAACTATATTTAGATAATTTATTTAGAAGTCAAAAACATATTCAAAATGCTAATACTCAAGAAAAGATAAAAAAGAATATAGATAGTATTAATGAAGAACTTAATACCTATAATAATATGTTAAGAGATATAAAATATGGGGAAGTTTTAATTGAGGGAGAAACTAAAGAAATAACACCAGCTAATCTAGCTAAATTTCTAGCCTCTAGAAATCGGAAAATAAGAAAAGAAGTCTATTTAACTGTTAATCAAAAATTTGCTCTAAAGGAAGACTTTTTCGCTAATATTTTAAATTTAATCTTTGGTTATAGAATAGATAATGCTAAGTTAGAACAATATGATACTGTTTTAGAAAAAGTTTTATTTGAAGAAAATATTGATGCTAAAGTAATTTCTTCCCTTATTGAAGCTGTTAATAAAAACTTAAATTTAATTCAAAAATATTTAGACCTAAAAGCCCAATTTTTAAAAATTAAAAAACCCCATCTATACGATTTTGGTGTACCTTTAGATAATAATTTAAAAATCAAATATTCTTATGAAGAAGCTATTGCTATAATTAAGAAAGCTTTAAGTCCTTTAGGTGAAACATATTTAAAAGCTGTAGATAATTTACTATCTGGTCATATCGACGCTGTTTGTGATGAAAATAAACATCAATCTATTGTCTTTTCTTGGAATACTTATTCATTTATGAATTTCAAAGGTGCTTACAATGATTTAAAAAACCTAGCTCATGAAATAGGACACATAGTTAATTACTATTTTTCTAAAGAAAATTTACCTTTTATCTATGCTGATAGTACAATTTTTGTAGGAGAAACTGCCTCTATTATTAATGAGATACTATTAAATAAATACTTATATGATAATGCCCAAAGCGAAGAAGAAAAAATCTTTTATTTAAGTAAAGAAATCGAAAATTATTTTACCTCTGTCTTTAAACAAACTATGTATACAGAATTTGAAAATAAATTATATACTCTAAAACAAACAAAAGAATTAACTCCTAAATTATTAGCTAGAGAATATCGCAAACTTATTAAAAAATATTATGGAGAAAATATTGTTTATGATAAAAACTCTTCGGCAGAGTGGACTAGATTAGGTCATTTATATCGTTGGAGTTATTATCCTTATAAATATGCGACAGGTTTAATTATGGCTAGTGTTGTTATTAATTCTTTACTAATTGAAAAAATATTAACTAAAGAACAATATCTCAAATTCTTAGCATCAGGTAGTAGTTTATATTCCCTAGATTTATTAAAAATCTTAAATATTGATTTAACTAACTCGAATATTATCGAAGAAGGTTTTAAAGTTTTAGAAAATGATATTAATAAACTCGCTAAAATATTAGAACTAAAGAAAAATACTTAAAAAAGTATTTTAATCTAAATCAGAATATTCTTGAGCATTAAGTAATTTTTTTAAAGTTGTATATTTAGTAGACCTAGTTCCAACTGGATTAGCACTTCCTAAAGGAATAGGTTTTTTTAATTTTGTGATTTTTCCTACATAGAAAATATATTTAGGTTTACCTTTGATTAAAACTTTTTCTGGTTTTCCCTTAACCTCTGCATAGTGAGTAATCTTTTTAATTGGAGAACCTAAATAAAGGGCAATATATTTAATCTTGCTGATATTTTTTTCATTAATACGGACATAATACCATTTATTTTCACTTAGTAAAGTTTCAATTCCACTATAGTAAGAAGGAAAAACAGCAGTATCAAAATAATCATCAGCATCTTCCTCACTGTACTTTTGTTTATAATCATTTAAAGCTAAAGGGTAACTTTCAATTAAACTTTGGACAGCAATTTCAATTAAATTATTTCTACTCACAGTTCTTTCTGTATAATTATTAACTTCATTGGTTATATCATCTAGCTTATCTAAAATTTCTTTTGGTAAGAAAATAGATACTTGTTTTTTATTAAGTTTTTTAGGACTACTAAACTCATTTAAGAGTTTACTTACTTGTTTATCCACAGTTTCTAAGGCTACTTTTCTTAGTAATTTATCTTTCATTTTTAAATAACTTATGATATTATAGAGGGCGAGGGAATTAATCCCTCGCAAGACATGTAGGATTAACTATTTTGTAACATTTTATTGTGCAAAAAGTTAATTCTATTTTAATTTTAGGTAACTTAAATAATATCATATCTTCTCCTTTCTATTTTCATTTTAACATAAGCATCTAAGAGAATCAATGGTGTATTTTTAAAAATACAGTCATAAATTTATAAGGGAAATAGTTTGACTTGCTAAAAAGCAGTTGTTATAATAAATATGTTTTTAAAATTCAAAACAATTCGGAGGGTTTGTATGGGTAAGAATAATAAAAATAAAGAAAGATTAAATTATTCCCAAATAGTTGGGGCTGCACTTTTAAATTTTAAGGAAGTTGACCAAATTGATTTAAGTATCTTTTTAAGTGATATAAAACAAACCAGACAATTTTTAGTTTTAAATGAAAAAGATGATGACTTAGAAAAATTATTTGTTTATAATGGCGAACAAATAACATATGATAATTCTAATAAAAAAAGAATAAAAAAATTAATTCCAGAAAATTTATTAAACTTTTTTGAAACAAGATATTTTCGTAATATGTCTAAACATCAATTACGTAAACAAACTACTTTAGAAGAAAATCAAAATAAAATTTTTAGTAAAGCTAATATCTTAGTTATATCTACTAACAAAGATGATGCGCAATTATTTATAAAGGCTGGTTTTAAAAATGTTGATTGTATTTCTTCAGATATTGCTTTAGAAAAATTATACATGCAAGATGAAACAATTATTGATAATTATAATTTAATCGTAAGAGGTAGTCAAAATTTAGATGAAAGTATTACTAAATATTTTAAAGTCAATGCTAAAATTAAAAAATTAGAAGCTTCAAAAGAATTAATCGAAACAACAATGCAAAGTAATCCCTTTACTGATGAATTATCTTTCTCTTTTGGTAATATTGAAAATAAAAAGACTAAAGAAGCTTTAACTATACTCATAAATAAATTAATTGTTCAAAAAATTCATAAAAAACAAAAAGAATATAAACCACTAAATATCTCTAGACCAACTCATCAAGAAGCTACTAAAAAAGAAGATTTAGAAATATTAGTTTTAGGTAATGAAAAAAATAATCTTGATTATTATAAGAAAAAAACATCTTTAAATGTCGATTCTAAATTTGAAACACTCCCTTATCTTTTTAGAAGTGTCGGTGAATACGATATTATTCTTATTCCTAAAAGAAAATTAGTGAAAACTTTAAAATATGAAGAAGCTATTAACTTAGCCTGTCAAGAAGCCGGCAGAAAAGGGATGCTTATTGTTGGTTTTAAAGATAATGATGTATATTATGATGATTTTGTTATTGGGACGGAAGTTTCAATTTCGTATCGTTGGTTTGGGGAATATGGTCAAAAATTAAATCCTCAAGAAACTGCTTTTAAAACCCAAAGTTACAAATTTTTAAAAGAAGATTGGTCAAATATTTATGATTTTTCCTCTGCCCATTACAGCGCCGTAGTTAATACCTTAAAAGAAAGTACCCGTCTTTATCATGCTGGTTTAATTCGCCTTAATCAAAAGGCATTAACTGGTGAACTGTTCCCATCTTTAAGAGTTGAAGCTAAAAAATATTTAGAAGCTGTTGATACATTAACAGAAGAAGATGAGAATATAACTATTGCAAAATATGATGAATTTGTCAAAATTGCTAAACAAATATGTTTAAAAGAACATAATATTGAGCCAGTGGATATCTTAACTGTAACTTATAGTAACTCGGATTATGCTAATAACATAATACAAATATTGTTAGATAATGAAGATAGTGATATTAGAACTTTTTATATTGATGGCACTTCTTGTTCAATCGTTTATGATGGGAATAAAACAACAATTTATGCTAATAAAGAACATCGTGAATTTTTAAAATTTATGATGGATAGAGCTAAAGAAGTTCAAAAATCATTTAAGAAAAAGAAAAAAGTTATAAAAGTTCAAGATAGTCCTAAAAATTTAATTACTTTAGAAAATATTATCAAAGGCTTACACCAAGACGAAGTTAATTATAAAAATGCTCGTAGTAACTTAAGACGTTCTTATCTAAAAAATCTTTTAATGCCTTTTAAAAATAAAGATAATAACCAAAAGAAACAAGAATTAGAAAACACTAAAAATTATTTAGAACAAGAAAAAGATAAATTAAAAAATGTTTATACTTTTAATACACAAAAATTATGTGATTTCTTAACTCAAGTTTTAACTAATATTTATAATATTCCATTTGCTCAACAAGATTATACAGTTATAGCAGATTCTGACCTTTTCTCAGATATTCGTCAATTTATTCCTAACTATAAAGTTTTAACTGTAATAGCTACTCAAAAAGATATAGAAAATATTAATGAAGAAATAAATCCATTTAAACCATCTTTTACTATTAGTTATTTAATTAGAAACATTAAGAATATAGCCTTATTTTATGATGAAAATATTGAAATTTATGATTATGAAAATAATCGTGTCATTAACAGTTTAACTAATGGTTTTCCCCAATTAAATGATATCTTAAAAGATTTAATTGATATTCGTTTAAATGAAAAAGATATATCTGAAGAGGACGCTTATCAAAAAGAATTAAATAAATTATTTCCTAGTGAAAATGTAAGAAAATATCAGCAATGATATTTTTTTTCATGTCAACCAAAAACTTTCTGCTTTACAATAAACCGGGGGGGGTATAATGGACTTAGATGTAAAGATAGGAAGGAATAAATGTAATGAAGGAAAGAAAACGTAAAATAACAACAATAACTGTAATAGGAATAATGTTGATACTCGCAATAACAACATTTACTTATGCCATATGGAGTAGGACACACACTCAAACAGGTATAAATAAAAATACGTATGCTTGTTTTGAAATAAGCTACGCAGAAACAAATGGAACAGGAATAACTATGGAAAATGGTTTTCCTCAAAAAGATGAACAAGGCATGCAAAATGAGCCATATGAAGTAGAAATAAAAAATACATGTGATACAGTAACTTCATATAATGTAATATTAAATAAACAACAAGGTTCAACTTTAAAAGATGAACATTTAAAAGTAGCAGTAGATAATGATTATAAGTTACTATCACAAACTACAGCAACAGATAAGAGAACAATAAATGGTTTTGATAATGCTCAATCATACATAATCGGAACAGGCGTAGTAGGACCGAAACAAACAAAAGTAGTAAAGATAAGAAGCTGGATGGATAAAGATACATCTGAGCAAGAAGGAGA
>CANQEJ010000045.1 GCA_947594925.1 uncultured Bacilli bacterium | reverse complement strand
TCATCAGAAATTAGGTACAATAATTTTATGACACATCTTTTTTTCATACTCAAGATGTGCCATAAAATGCTTTACATAATACCATAATTTCCAAAAATTACTTACAAAAGCTCTTAAATTAATTATTTTTGATGTAAAGTTAATAAAACGCTATGAATAGTTCATAACGTTTTTATCTTGTTTTAACGTTTTGACATAAAGCTTTAGCTTGGCTAAATAAAGTCATTAAGTCATTATTAACAAGAGGTCTTTGGCCAATTATGTTAGAGTATTGTTCAATTAAAGCTTTATCTTCTTCTGTTTTAAGACGAAAGCCATATTGGCTACTTGGGTCCATAATGACACCATAATCAGTATCGCGAGCAGTACCAGCTACTTCTATTCTTAAACTATTTAAAATATTATTATTACGACTAATTAAAGATAGGTAAGCATCTATTTCTTCCATATCATTAAATACTGCTTCATCAGTTGGCATATTAATTGCTTCATAGGCATTATTATAACCATTTTTAATAATATCTTGGGTATCTACCTCACTATAGAATTTTTCTAATTCTGGCAGGATAGTATTTAAATATTTTCTTTGTTCTTCATAAGTACTTCTTAAAGAATAAAGTAAAACATCTTCTAAATCTTCGCCATTATTTATAGCTACAATTAAAGAAATTACAGATTGATTAATTGTTTTTGTTTTATTTAAAATATTTGTATAACTATCAATTAAAGCACGGTCTTCTTCAGTTTTTGTCCGAAAACCCATCTCACTATTAGGGTCAGTCATAATCCCATAATCCGGGTCTCTTGCTGTTCCCATTGGTTTAATTCTTAAAGCATTAATTAATTCATTGTTTTTAAATATTTCTCCTAAATAATCTTGACTTACCGGAACATAGTTATAATAAGAGGTACTACCATAACTAATTTTCATATACCCTAAATCCGTAAATACTTTTTCATACGCTGGTTTAAAAGCCGTTTTAATAATATTATCAGTATCAATATTTGTATAGAATTCTTTTAATTCTTCTAATACTGGTACTAAAGTATTCATTTGCTTCTCATATAAACTTTCTACTACTTTTTGCGTATCAATTGTTTCGATATCACTATAGGTAGCTTCTTCTATATTTTCTTCGACGTTTTGACTTGCTAAAGCGGGAGTAGTACTACCAATTAAGGATGCCGCGATTAATCCCGAAGCCAAAGCTTTTTTATTTTTTTCAGCCATAAAAAATCTCCTTTCTACATTTATTATTAGCAAAAGGAGATATTTTAAACCTATTCGGCTAATTTTTTTACAGTTCTAATCATCTGGGCCGTATAACCCATTTCATTATCATACCAAGCCACTATTTTAACTAATTGTTTACCATCTACTTCAACTACATTAGTAAGTAAGCCATCTACTAAAGCTCCACATTTCATCCCGATAATATCACTAGAAACAATTGGGTCTTCGGTATATTTTAAAGTTTCATTTTGATTTTTCTTTAATAAACTATTAATTTCTTCTTTAGTAACATTTCTTTTAAGTTCTAATGTTACATCTATCATTGAACCATCACTAACAGGTACACGATAAGCAACACCATCTAATTTTCCTAATAAAGAAGGAATAACTAAACCTATAGCACTAGCTGCTCCCGTAGAAGCAGGAATAATATTCATTGCAGCAGCTCTGCCACGTCTTGCATAAATGCCTTTTTTATGAGCGACATCTAAAGTTGCTTGGTCATTAGTATAGGCATGAATTGTACTCATAAAACCTTTTTCAATTCCAATATTATCTTCAATAACTTTTAAAACAGGGGCAAGGCAATTAGTGGTACAAGAAGCCGCAGATATTACTTGTTCTTTACCAGTTAAGACTTCATCATTAACATTATAAACAACGGTTTTTAAATCTCCTTTAGCAGGAGCTGAGATAATAACTTTTTTAGCCCCTGCTTCAATGTGTTTTAAAGATTTCTCTAAACTTGTAAATAAACCTGTACACTCTAAGACTACTTCAACTCCTAAAGTATCCCAAGGAATACAAGCAGGGTCTTTTTCTGAAAATACTCTAATTTTTTTTCCTTTATAAATAATATTTTTATCATCAAATTTAATTTCTTCATCTAAATAACGACGATGGTTCGTATCATATCTTAATAAATAAGCTAACTCTTCGGCTCCTGTTAAATCATTAATAGCTACTACTTCTAATTTATCATCATTTAACATCTCGCGAAAAGCAAGTCTACCTATTCTTCCAAATCCATTAATTCCAACTTTCATATAATTACCTTCTTTCTACTATTTAAATATACTGCCACCAATAAATTCACGCAGTAAGGAACTTTTTTCCACATATTCTGAGGGAATAGGATAAAATATTTTTAAAAATTCAATTAATCTTTTAGCTTCTTCATATAAAGGTGATGTTACGGGAACAGAATATAATAATGGTTCCGCATAAACCTTTAAAACACCCAGTTCATATATCAAACTCGTATTTAAAACACTATCAACATCTTTCATATAAGGGAAAATAAATTCTTCTTCCCCATTTCGAACAGCTTGCCACATCTTTAAAGTTTCTTCCACATTAGTAGCTCTAAATTGGTTGTCGCGGACTATTCTTCTAATAAGACGCATATCTAAAGTTGATAAGTGATTATGACGGTCGATTGTTAAAGGGGAAAATGGCGAAACATATATTTTATAAATTGTTTTACTCGAAATATTTTCCAGTAATTTAGGATTTAAAGCATGATTTCCCTCAATAATAATAATCGTTTTATCATCAATAGATACTGGTTTAGAATTATATTCTTTAGTTCCTAAACTAAAATCATAGGTAGGCAAGCTAACCTTTTCATGATTTAATAATTTATTTAAATGTTTATTTAAAAGTTTTGTATCAATTAAATCAATAGATTCAAAATCTCTTTTTTTAATAATTTCTTTAGGCATCTGATTATGATTTAAATAATAATCATCAATAGATATATTAAATATTTTTAAGCCATAAGTCTTTAAAGCTAAAGATAATTTTTTACTAGTTGTTGTTTTACCTGACGAAGAAGGACCGGCAATTAAAACTAATTTAATATTATCACGCGAATAAATTTTTTCTGCTTCTTTTAAAATGTTTTTTTGTAAATAAAGTTCATTAGTTCTAATAAAATCTTCTATTTTATTATGAGAAACTAAGTAATTAATATCAGCAACATTACTAATTTCTAAAGAAGATATCCATTTTTTATACTCCGAAAAGGCACGCATGTTTAAAGGATAATGAGTATACTTAGGTATTTCATATTTATCAGAAATAACCGGAAATAATAAGACAAACTTATTAGTTCCTAAATAAATAATATCAAAATCTTTAACACTACCTGTAGAATCAGGCATTTCTGTATAAAAATAATTATAGTAATCTTTAAGACGATACATCACAATAAACTTATCTAAAGTACCTTGAATAGTAGCAGCTTTTTCTTTTTCATTAATACTTAAATAATAATTTATAGCATCTTTTTTAGTAACATTAATCTTTTTAAAAGGTAAATCTAAAGAAATAAGCTTTTTCATTTTAGCTTTTAATTTTTTTACATCATTATCATCTAAAATATTATCTAATTTTAAAGTAAAACAAATCCCTTTATCAATAGAGTGTTCAAAATATATTTCAGATTTTTTGCCAAATAATTCATGAACAGCAACGATTAAAATATATTTAATACCACTTTTATAAATTTTATTACCATCTAAATCATTAGCATATAAAAATTCAATTTTGGCATCTTTTTTTAATTTGTCATCAAAGCTAACAATTTCTCCATCCATCTTAACCCCAATAACAGGATAATCTTGGTCATTGTTTTCTTTGATAAAATCTCTCAAAGTCATATCTTTGGAAATATATTGCTTTTTATCATTAAAAATTATCTTAATTTTATCCTTCATAACACGCCTCTTTATTCTTTAATAATTTTACCAAATATTCCTAGGTTTGACAATTAATTTTTTTGTAAAAATCTGTTGGAATTTTTAGGTTATAATTAAAAGTTTTTTGGACTACATTAATATTAGGTGATTATTTTGAACTTAATTCCATATGTTATTGAAAAAAATTATAATGGTGAACGTAGTTATGATTTATACTCTCGCCTTTTAAAAGACCGAATTATTTTTTTAACAGGAGAGATAACTGATGAAACAGCCAGTATTATTGTTTCTGAACTTTTATATTTAGATTCTTTAAATAATGAAGAAATATGTCTTTATATCAATAGTCCAGGGGGTAGTGTAACTGCGGGTTTTAGTATTTATGATACGATTAATTTTATTAAAAGTGATGTGAAAACGATTGTCGTCGGGATGGCTGCAAGTATGGCTGCTTTCTTATGTGCAAGTGGGACTAAAGGCAAAAGATGTGCTTTAAAAAATGCGGAGATTATGATCCATCAACCTTTAGGAGGAGCTCAAGGTCAAGCAACGGAAATCCAAATTGCTGCTGAAAGAATTATTAAATTAAAAAAGAAGCTAAATAGGATGTTAGCCACTTTAACAGGTAAAGAAGAAGAGAAAATTAAAGAAGATACCGAAAGAGATAATTATATGGACGCTAAAGAAGCTTTAAATTACGGTTTAATTGATATTATTTTATAAATTTATTAGGCATGTAATCTAAATCAGTTATATTATCATTTTGGTCAATAATCTTTCGGTTAGGAAAAACTAACTCTTGTCTTTCGGCATTTTGTTGCATAGTTTGCTCAACCATTTTTGCAATCTCTTCATCACTTGCTACATATGTTTGTTTATAAATAAAGGTAATTCCTTCTTTTAAAGTTTGATAATCAATTGGTTTATTTACTTTACTAATAATATATTTTCTTAAAGAAGAATAACACTCTTTATAAGTGGCAATAACTTTTTCTTTATCAGTTGCCTCTAAATTAACATAGCGTTTTTTTAGATGATTGTAAAAATCTCGGTCTAACTTATGTATGTAATTTAATAAATCATGAATTAAATATTGCCAAGGGTTAACATCATGAAAGATAAAATTATCACTATTTATAATCTGGGTACTTAAGAAAGCAAATCTTTCATCAAATTCTTGTTCATTGTGAACAAAAAATAATTCTAAAGCATTTGTTTCTAAATAATTATAATTATGAGATTTATTATATTCATCAGGAGTTAGTAAAGCATAATTATAAGTATCCTTTTCTTTCCTATTATCCCAAGTAGGGTCAGTAAAGAATAAACCATTAATATTATATTTACTATCGACAAGATTAACCATAGCTCGAGAGTGAAAACCCATTTTACCAAGGGGATTTTCTACTTCAAATGATTGAAGTTCTTCTTTAGTTTGTACTCCGCCAAAAATAGTAGCACTTATCTGACACGCTGGAATATTTAATTTATTAAGAAGGTCACATAGTAGATTGGTATACCCAAAACATACCATATAATCACTATCTAAAAGAGCGTAGAGACTGCGCGACTGTGACTTATCATCAGGACTTTCGGCATAAACTTTATAGCTTTTAACTATATTATAAACATATAAATATTGTTCAAATGGGGAAAAATCTTGAGCAGGACGGACTATATCATATAGTCTTTTTTCATTTTCTAGATAAGTTGTTATATCAAAGTTATGAACATTTTTACAAGCTTTTAAATTAGGAAAAGTTTTTAAAAACTCTTCATTAGCTAAAGCATACTCATTAAATATATTTTGATTATTATTATCAATATTAAATATTATTTCTAAATTATTATTAAATTTCTTTAACATCTCCGAAAGATTACTTAAATCAGTAAAAGTTTTTAAATTAATTTGCACTTGAGTTAAATTTTTTAATTTCGGTAAAGATTCTATTTCTTCACTTGTTAAAGGTTCTTTTAAAGTCATATAACTTTGATAAAGGTTACTTTCAATTCTATTCATTTTCTTTCTCCTTATGTCTTTTGACTAAATCTCGCATTTTAATAAAACAATGATTAACTCCTGATTTACCAATTGGTTTACCAGTTTCACTACTAATTATTTCAGCTAGTTCTAAAAATGATACATCAGGATATTTTTCGCGATATTTGATAACATCTTTAGTTCTTTCATCTAAAAGGTCATTTAAATTATGTTCTTTTAAATAAGCAATATTTTCAAGTTGAACTAAGCCCGTTTTAATTGTTTTTTCTTGATTAGCAATCTCACAATTATTAAGACGATTAACCATATTTTTATGGTCTCTATATATTCTAATATCTTCAAAGTAAAATAAACTATTAATAGCATTAAACATTTTAATTAAGTCACTAATTTCTTCCGCACTTTTAAGATAAATCATATAACGATTATTACGTTTTAAAACTTTGGTATGAATATCTAATTCTTTTAAAACTTTACTAAAATAAATGGCATCTTTTTTAGCATGAACAACAAACTCCATATGGTACCCACTAATTTTCGGGTCACTTATACTTCCACAAGCTAAGAAAAGTCCTTGAATAAAAGCCATTTTATCTTCTTTAGTTGCTAAAAAATATTCTTCCGGAGCTATTTTGAGATTATCTTTATATATACTTAAATCTTCTAAAATAAATCTAACATTATCTTTAATTTCTAAAATATAAATTTGTTTAGTTCTAAATCTCTTTTGAATTCGGACAGTCACATGAATAGTAACACCATATAGCATTTTAATTATTTTATACATCCTTCTTGCTACCGAAGCATTTTCCATTACTAAGGTAATTTTCTCTTTATCATATTTTCCATCGTATCTTATAAAAGCGGATAATTCACTACGTACTGTGACATAGTCAAAAGGTAATTTAGATATTTCTTCTTTTACTCTTGTAGTAAAGGTCATACTAACTCATCCATAAGATAAGAGAAAATTAAGTAAGCTGTTTTTAAAGCATCATGTCTTAAAACATTATCTTCAATTTTATATATTTTATCTTCAATTAATTTAACGTTCATTTTTAACACTTCTTTTTTATCAAGAACAACAGGGTCTTTTTGCTCTTCACTCGCATATTTTTTTACTAAATAGGCAGACATTTTACTATTATTAGCAATGACAGCATCTAAACCTTTTTCCCCTAAATATTTTTGAAATACTTTAATATGGTCACTAACTTTATAATTATCAGTTTCTCCTGGTTGAGTTACTAAATTACAAACATATAAAGTTTTAGCATGGGAAGCATTAATAGCTTCTTGAATTTCTTCTAAAACTAAATGGGGCATGACGCTAGTATAAACACTACCACAGGAAAAAATAATTAAATCCGCTTTATTAATAGCTTTAAATATTTCGGGATTGATAGTAAATTTTTTATCATAGAATATTTCATCTATTTTTTCTTTAGCTTCTGTTATTTGACTTTCCCCAATGATATATTCACCCCGTTCCGTTTTTCCAATCAAATCTACGGGCTCTTCAGTTAAAGGCAAAACTGTGCCTTGAATATTAAATAATTTACATAATATGGGAATAGAGTGGGCAAAATCCCCTTTAATATCTAATAAAGCTGTTAATAATAAATTTTTAATTGAGTGCTCACTTAACTGTGAATTTTTAGCAAAACGATAATTTAATAATTTCATATTATCGGCATCGGTATTAGCCATGGAAATTAATACTTTGGTAATATCTCCTACAGCGGGAATATCAAATTCTTTTCTTAATGTACCAGTACTACGGCCATTATCAGCAACACTAACAACAGCTGTAACATTTATCGGAAATAATTTAAGACCTTTTAATAATTGAGAAAGACCACTGCCTCCTCCAAAAATTACAACATTTTTCACCATACCACCTACTTAATATTATGATAACATAATTTTTAAATAACCAATAGAAAAAAGTAGCTTTGCTACTTTTATTCAACAATATATGGAGTATCAATTGAGCCATCACCAGAAGTAGTAATAGCATCACTAACTAAGTTAATAACAGGGTAGACATCTAATAGCTCATCAGGAGCTTTTTGAACACTGTCATCATTAGTATAAAGCATGCGAGTTACCATTGGCGAAGATGTCCACCAAGGTTTAGACATATCCAAATAAGTTAATACCGTCTCTTCTGTATATATTTTACTTAATAATACTTCATCAATACTTAATAGACCAATTTTTAAATTATAAACACCACCATATGTTAATTTAGTATCAGCACAATCTAAACTAGGTGTCTTTTCATTAAATCTAGCCGCAGAACCATAAGTTAAACTTTCTTCGGTTTCTTCACTAACACTTGTATCATTACAATAGGTACTAGCAGCAAGACGACTATCATAATCAATTAAATTATCAAGATAATATTGATTTAAATAAGTTTGAATTGCACTTGTAGCTTTTGAATTAGTACCATCACATGGATTTTCTTTAGTACATACTTTTTTATTACCACTAGTTAAACCAACCGCACTTTTCCAAGTAGTTATATTAAATTCACTTTGACCAACACTTTCATTAGCAATTAATCTTATTGTTCCATCCCCATTAATACGAACGATACGCCATAATTTATCAGCAAAGGAAACATAGTTATTTAGAACATCACCTTTAAAATAGAAACTATCATTAGTATCAATATCGGCAATACTAAATAATCCACTTTGTGTTGTATCAGTTTGTATTGTTTCTTCTTTAATAACACCAGCTAAAACCTTGCCTTTTGGTTTAAAATTAATGGTACACTCTGTATTATCAGTAGGACTTACAAGTAAATAATTTTTATTGCCATCAAAAGAAGCATTTTGATTATTTGTACAACTTAAATTATCATATTCATAGCCTTGTTTAGGTTCAATAGCAATTGTTGTTGTAGCATTATAAGTTGTTTCAATTTGGGGATTAGCTGTACTACCGTTATTGACAACAACATTGACAGTTACCTTCTTATTAACATCAGAATCAAAGGCAACATTTTCACTTGTAAAACTTAATAAAGCATATGAAGCCATTATACCAACAGTAAGAATACTGACCCCAAATATAGCAAACATTTTAATTTTGGAATTGTAAACACCCTTTTTTTGGGCCTTTTTTAACTCTTTTTCCGGATCAAAGCTTTTTCGCAACATATAAAGACCTCGCATTCTATTATTATTGTACAATAAATTTAGGTGAAAGTAAATTCCCAAAATAGAACTCCATTATAAAAAATAAAAATCTACCAGCTTAGCTGGTAGTTTTATTAAGCACTAAAAGTGCATCTTACTGGCAGCGCTATATTGCGC
>CANQEJ010000044.1 GCA_947594925.1 uncultured Bacilli bacterium | reverse complement strand
TAAAAAACAAAATAAAAAACGAAAGTAAAAAAGTGGCCGTAAAAAAATAAAGAAAAGAAGATAATACTTTTACGGCACGTTTTTGTGTGCCACATTTGCGTATTTCACAGCAAGCGTAACAGGAAATGGCGATGCAAGTTCAGTAATAGTAAAGACAGCTCAGATAGGAACAATAACATATACTAATGGGCAAGATTTAAAACTTGAAAATGCATTACCAGGGCAATCATCAGAAGAAAAAACATTTACTATTGCTTCAACAGATAGTAATGTTCCAGTAAATTATTCTCTTAGATGGACCAATATAACAAATGAAATATCTAATGATGAATTAGTATATACATTAACTGGAAAACATAAAACTGGAGAACAAACAGGAACACTTGTTAGTAATAAAACTGATGAAGCAGCACCAGCAACTGGACAATATGCTACTATTGAAGGAACCGGAACACTAATGCCTGGAGAGACACATGAGTATACATTAAAAGTAACTTTCAAAGAGACATATAGTGACCAATCAAGTAACCAAGATAAAAACTTTAAGGCCAAGATAGAAGTAGTAACTGGCGATGGAAATGAAGTTTACTTTAATGCATCACATCCAAGCGGTACAACAGAAAAACCATCATCAGACACAGAATAAAAGAGAATAAAAAACAAAATAAAAAACGAAAGTAAAAAAGTGGCCGTAAAAAAATAAAGAAAAGAAGATAATACTCAATATTCACTAGTTTTCCATAAACAAAAAAACTGACTAAATATCAGTTTTTTCAGCAGTCTTATAACTTTTATTATTTTAACTTAGTTCCACAGTTAGGACAGAAGTTAGAGCCGTTTGTAGCATTACCACAATTAGGACAGAAACTACCATTACCAGTTGGAGCACTTGTAGGAGTACTGTTATTAACAGCTCCTAATACACCAGCACCGGTGTTATTGGCCATATTCATACCCATAAAACCAGTCATTGCTCCATTATCATTTTCGGCTGCTTTTTCTAAAGCACTAGCTGTACTTGAGGCCATAAGACCAGATTGCATTTCACTACTTGAAAATATTTTAGCATCATCAATACGATTAATTCTTTGTAAAGATTCATCTGTAACATTGATATCACCCATGGATACATCAGTAACAATAAGACCATATTTATCTTTCCAAGAAGAAGATAATACTTTATTCATTTCATTTGAAATATCTGTTCCATAAAGACCCATATCTCCAAAAGAAATCTTTTTTTCACGCATGATAACAGAAATTGTTTGGGTAAGTTGTTCAACAAATTCTTGCTTTAATTGACTACCCATTACTTCATCAAAAGTAATAACATCTTTTGCATTAGCACCGATAACACTTGCCACAAGTAGGGCAGGGTCGGCAACTTTATAAGCATATTCACCAAAGAAAGTTACTTCAATAATGCCATATTTTTCATCAGTAATTTTTTTCGGATTAGCAGTGCCAAATTTATTACCAGTATTATTTAAAATATTAACATAATAAACTCTTTGGTCCTTAGGAGCATTACCAGCATAAGTAATCCTTGAACCAATATTTTTAATAGTATTAATAATGTTTTGACCTAAAGGTCCATAAAATATACTTGGTTCACTAGAATTTTCATAAGTAAATTCACCTGGTTCTGCACTAAATTCGACAATCTTACCATTATCGACAAGCATCATCGCATAACCATCAGGAACAATTATCGTACTTCCATTACTAATTACTCCTTCAGTATTTTTATTGTTGCCATTAGCATCTTTAATAACACCTCGTGCTATTAAAACATTAGTCTCATTAGTTGGACAAACAATTAACTCCTTAAATTGGTCTTTTAAATTGCTAGATATAGCTCCAGCTACAGCTTTAATTAATCCCATATTTAAACTCCTTATTTATAATTTTTTAATACTTTTTAAAACCCAGTCATAGTCTTCCGTATTATAAATGGCTCCGCAATAAGCACATAAACCGGAAGTATTAACACTTATCGGGGCGCCACAACCCGGACATTTACGAGCTATTTCTTCTGTTTTAACTTCTACTTTCTTTTCAAAGATTAATTCATAATTTACTTCTTTTCGGTTTTTATCATCCCCACTTATTTTTTCTTTACTATCTATATCTATTATATATTCTAGGTATTTACTTTGCAATAAAACGTTAATTTGGTAGACATTATTTATAAGCTTGCAACTTTTAATAACTGTACTTTTGACATTAATTTCATCAAAAATGGGTATTCCTTTTTGCCTTTGAGCTGCCTTAATAATATCCTCTGCATAGAGCATAACTTCATCACTAATAAAATGGTCAACTGTCTTTAAATTATTTTGCATAATAGCTGTTAATAACTTAACAAAAATGTTATTAACTTTACTTATAAACATTGTTTCATTAAAATCTTGAGGATATTTCATTAGAATACACCAGCTTTCATTTTCTTACTTAAAACAAAATCATTTGCATCTTTTACAATAACACTGCCACAATATGGACAAGTTTGAGAAGTTACATCAGCAATTGGAGCTTTACAATTAGGACAGTTAGTTAAATTATTTGCAGGTTTTTGGGTTCTTACAAAATGTAAGTAATATTGATTATTTAATTTATAAAGGTTCGTCCCACGGACTACTTTATTATTGTTATTAATAACATAATCAAAGAAAGATATATCTAAATAAAAGATTAAAGTAACTAAATTATTTTCACATTTAACATTAAGTAACTTAATATCTAATGGTTTATAATCGTCCATAATATTTTGCTGTTCTTTAATTTTTAAAACATTTAATTGGGTAGAATAAGTATTATATAATTCATCAGTACATAATTTACGAAGGGTCTCATAATCAAAAGTAGACCAAGCTTCTTGGATATCTATAAATTTATTAACAGCCATATTTTTTAAATCTTCTAAGTTACAATCTGGTAAATATTTTTGTAATTCTTTTTCTGAAATATCCATAAAATTACGTTTTTTCGGTTTAGTCTTTTTAGCAGGAGTAACATCTTGACAGAAAGAAACTATAATTAAAACTAAGACTATAATATAAAGAAAACTAGGAAAGTCATCATCATCGGAAGAAGAACTATGTAAATTGTAGTCGCGATTGCCGGTATCAAAGTGGTAATTATAGTCATGACCATAATCATAGTCATATCCACCAAAGTCATAACTTCCCCCGTAATCGTAGCCACCACCATAGTCAGTATCCCAACCAGAATCCGCAGTTACTTCAAAACAAAAAGAAAAAACAAGTAAAAAAATCAAAATAATTTTCTTTAAGTTTTTAAATTTCATAATAATCACAAATTAATTATAATATAAAAAGAAAAGATAGTTAGAATATTACAGGTTATTTTTCTTTTTTTGACATAAGTTTTTACAATTTAAAATAATATATCAATTGCTCTTTTTTTCACAAATTTACAAATTGTATCTAAGTCTTCGCTAATTTCTTTGCGAAAATGTTTAACAATTAAGTTAATAGTTCCATCGGTAAAAAAGATAATATCTAAATCATATTTGGGATTATTAATTAATAAAGATAGGGAAGTATAGATTTTTTTACTAATGCGACGCATGAATAGAAAAGCTTCATCAGCTGTTAATAATTTAGAATAGATTTTTTCATTAGCTTTTAGATAATTAAATATATTATCAAAATATTTATTAACATCTTCTTTAGTATAATGAAAATTTTGATAATCAAAAACTTGTTCAATTATTTCTTCTTGAAAGAGGGAAGCTACTTCATAAATATTATCAAAATGACTATAGAAAGCTCCTCTTGTAATACCAGCTTTCTTAACTAATTCAGTTACGGTAATATTATTCATTTCTTTTTTCTCTTCAATTAATTCCGCAAAAGTTTTTTTTATTAATAAAATAGTTTTCTTAGAAGAAGCATTAATACCTTTTAATTTCATTTTTCTCACCAAAACTATTATAACATAATTTTAACATAATATATTATATTGTTAAAATTTGAACATTGTTTATAAATTTGTTGTTCATTTTTTTAGAAAGCCAGAGTAAAATAAAATAGTTTTGAAAAGAAAGGGTGTTTAAATTGCGTAAGATTACAAATTTTTTAGTAGAAAAAAGATATTTTATTTTAACTTTAGTTTTATTAATGGCAGTAGGTTGTGCCTTTTTAACAACCAAAGTCCATATTAATAGAGATATTAGTAAATATTTACCTAAGACTTCGGAAGTTCGTCAAGGTATGGATACGATGAATAAGTATTTTGATACGAAAAATAGTTCTTTAAATGTGATGTTTAAAGATTTATCTAAATCGAAACAAGCAAAGATAAAAGAAGAGTTAGAAGCATTAGATGGAGTTTCAGAGGTTAGTCAAAAGAATAAAAAGTCTTATACTTTATATGAAATAACCACTTCTTTAGATAAAGATTCTAAAAAAGCTGCTAAGTTATATGATGATATTTATACTAAATATGCTGATTATGATATTGTAACTAGTGGAGATATCGATGCGGAGAATAAAGCAATATTACCGGTATGGCTTGTACCTTTAGCTATATCTTGTGCTTTAGTAATCTTAATTATTATGAGCCAGTCTTATATTGAACCTTTCTTGTTTTTAGCTTCTATTTTAATTGCCGTTTTATTAAATAAAGGAACTAATATTATTTTCCCTTCTATTTCTTCTATTACCGATTCTATTGCAGCTATCCTACAACTTGCTCTTTCCATGGATTATTCTATCATGCTTATTAATCGTTATCGTCAAGAAAAAGAAACGGAAAAAGATAATGTTAAAGCCATGAAAAAAGCTTTATATCATGCTTTTAAATCTATTTCTAGTAGTTCAGTGACAACTATTGTTGGTCTTTTAGCTTTAGTCTTTATGAGTTTTACCATTGGCTTTGATTTAGGGATGGTTTTAGCTAAAGGGGTATTATTTAGTTTATTTACAATCTTTACAGTTTTACCATCTTTAATCTTAATGTTTGATAAATTAATTATTAAAACTAAGAAAAAAAGTTTTAATTTAAAATTAGATTTCTTAGGAAAAGTTATTTATAAAATTCGTTATGTTGGTATTTTTCTAATTGTGGGTATTTTTATAGCGAGTTTTCTTTTAAAAGGAAACTTAAATATTGCTTATACTGATACCGAAACTGATGAAGTAAGTAAAGTATTCACCCCAAATAATCAAATGGCTATTATCTATCCTACTAAGGCCGAAGAACAAATGATAAAGGTTTGTGAAAAATTAAAAAATGATTATCATATAAACGAATTATTATGTTATAGTAATACCATTAATGAACCTTTAAAATATCAAGATGTTAATGCTAAATTAAATGATTTAGGTAATGATACAGTTATTGAAGATGACCTTTTAAAAATAGCTTATTATAACTATTATAATAATACTGATATTAAAATGACTTTAAATAACTTTGTAAGCTTTATTCAAAATGATATTTATCCTAATGCTAATATGAGTAAACATCTAGATACTAATACGCGTCATAATATTGAACGTTTAAAAAACTTTATTAATATAGATAGTTTAAATAAACCAAGAAGTCTAGAAGAACTAGCAAATATGTTTGAAATAGATAATAAAGAAGTAGAAGACTTACTAATTTATTATAATTCTTTAAATGAAAATACTACACTTTCTTTAAAAGAATTTACAGACTTTATGAATAACTATGTTCAAAATAGTGAATATAAAGATAATGTTGACCAAAATTCCCAAAATGAATTAAAACAAATTGCCCCTTTTCTAAATCAAAATACTTTAAAACAAAACTTAGATTATGAACAAATGGCTAACCTTTTTGGTTTAGATAAGAAAATGACCCAAGATTTATATTTATATTATCTATTATTTCAAGATATTGATGCTACTATGACTTTAGAAGAGTTTGCTCAAACTTTAAAAGAAAGTGATTATTTTACTTCTTTAGATACTACTACCCAAGAACAATTAGAAATGATTAGCAAATTTAGTAATGAAGACTTTATTAATAAAGAAAATACGGTCGCTGAAACATCTTTAATCTTAGGTATTCCCGAAGAGTTAACAACCCAAATTTATACTCTTAAGTATACGATAGAAGAAAGAGAAGATGACCCTTTAGAATATAAAGTTTCTTTAAAAGATTTTATTAACTTTACTTTAACTAATGAACAGGTAAGTGCTAATCTTCCTGAGGAAATGAAAGAAAGTTTAAATAACTTAGTCTTTATTATGAATAATAAAGAAAATTATACTTATCAAGAAATAGCAACTACTTTAAATATACCCGAAGATAGTGTGAAAAGTATTTATATTTTAAAGACTAGTCAAGGCTTTAAAATGACCCCAATTAACTTTATAGATTTTATCTTAGAACATCAAAACGATAACGTTTTAAGTTCTAAATTAAATAAAGAAGCAGTTCAAAACTTAAGTAAAATCCAAAATATAACTCAAAGTGTCTTAAATAATCAAACCTATAATTATAATAATATGGCGCAATTTTTAAATGCTAATCCGGAAGATTTAAAATTATTATATTCTTTATACGATTTAAAATATAAAGGAAATACTGTCAATCTATCTTATGAAAATTTCGTTAATTTCTTGTTAAATGATGTGCTAACCAATAGTCAATATTCGTCAAATATCGACACTTCTAAAAAAGAGAAGATAGAAACTGTTAATAAAATAATTGCTAGTTCTTTAAATGAAACGAAATATAGTAGTGATGAGCTTTATAACTTACTTAATAATTTAAGTGATGATGTCCAAAAAAACTTAGTTGAAATGTTATATATTTACTATGGAAGTGAAAATAACTTTAACAATGATTGGACACTATCATTAGAACAATTTGTCAACTACTTAAATGATGATGTGTTAACTGACTATAAGTTTACAGAATTTATTGATGATACTTGGCAAAATGATATTAAAAAAGCTAAAGAAGATATTAAAACTGCCAAAGAATTATTAGTTACGCCAAAGTATTCTAGAGCTGTTTTAAATACGAATTATCAAGTAGAAAATAAACAAACTATGAACTTTATTAAAGATATAAAAAATGACTTAAGTGAAGATAGTTATATTATTGGTAATTCACCGATGGCTTTAGATATGTCCGAAAGCTTTGAAAAAGAACTTAATCTAATTACTATCTTAACTATTATCTTTATCTTTATTGTTGTTTGTATTACTTTTAAATCCTTTATTATTCCAGTTGTCTTAGTTTTACTAATTCAAACTGCTGTTTATACAACAATGGGTATTTTATCTTTTGAAGGAGGAACTGTTTACTTTATAGCACTATTAATAGTGCAAAGTATCTTAATGGGTGCTACCATTGATTATGCGATTTTATATACCTCATATTACCAAGAATCTAGGAAAACTTTAGGAGTTAAAGATGCTATTATTAATGCTTATAATAAATCAATTCATACTATCTTAACTTCTGCTTCTATCCTTATTATAGTTACTTTAATAGTAGGACATTTTTCCACAGCTATTACTAGTAAAATCTGTATGACTATCTCCCAAGGTACGATTTGTTCTTCCCTTTTAATCTTGTTTATCTTACCAATGTTAATCGCTTCTTTTGACCGCTTCTTTATTAAAAAGAATAGACAAAAATAAATAATTAAGGTAATATAAAGCTTGGTGGTTATATGGAAAAAGTTAATTTAAATCCCGCTCAAGCAACATCTTACTTTTGGGTAAATAGAATAAAAGGAAAAGTAAGAGAGTTAACTAGTAAACAAGGATTTATTACTTTTAATGAAAGAGACTTTTACCTAGTATTTAATGAGTATGCTGCAGAAGATTATCGTCACCTTTATTTAGAACTTACTAAACTTATTGAAGATGATGTAAATAAATATCAAAAAAATAAACAAGGTTATTTTTATCAAGATACAGCTTTAGGTATGCATGAACGTTTAAATGAAGAATTATCATTTATAAGTAGAAAAGAAGTACCAGATATTCGTTTAGCTAGTAATGATAGTAAAGATATTGTGATATATACCAATAATTCTAAGGCTTTAAGATGGTATAAATCATCTGGTGTAAGGTATTTATCAACAACTTATGAACCTAATTATCTATTAACAGGTAATGAACAATTTTTAGATTTTTATAACTTACTTTTAGCAACTATTGTTTTAATTTCCGAAAATTGTCCTGATTTAGCAAATACACCTAAATTAAAAGAAACTTTCTGTAATGTTTATCATAAATATAATCCAAATATAGAAGATATAGAGAAAAAGTTTGATTATACTTTTAATCAAATAGCTCTTGATGAAATAATAGCAGGTTATTCTTATCAAAAAGATTATATAAGTACATATCAAGATATTGATTTAAATGGTCTAGGTTATTACTATCCTTTAGCCAAAGAAATAGTTGACCAAATAAATAAAGAAAAAATAGTTTATAAATTAAAAAATATTAGCTTTAAATAAGCTAATGTTTTTTAATTAACATATATTTTCCTTCATGCTTTTCTTCTTCATAACATATAGTATTATCAGGATTTACTAATTCATAAGAAATATAAGGAATATCTCTATCTTCATTTATCTTAACTTTAGTATATTTCTTTTCACTTTTATTAAAAGTTACATCATTTAAAAACTTATATAATTGGGCTCTTTCAAAAGTACCATGCACTTTTCCTAAATTAATTAACTTTTCATTATATAAATTAAGTTTAGCTTCTCTTAAATCTTCACCTAGTTCTTTATCTTTGCCAAAAAACTCGTAGGCGCTGTTGCGATTAGCTAAAGTTAAATGTAATTCTTTAAAATAATCATCTAAAAAATTAAAACCTAAATAATCATCTATTTCTTTAACATACTCTTTTGGTAAATTAACTAACTTAGGATAGGCATAATTAATGGTCTTATAACGAGGAACGACACCAAAAAAGTAAGGTCTTAAACCATATTGATTAGCAAATAAATCACTTAGAGGGTCAAGAAAATATTGACCCTTTTCACCTCTTACCACAAGAGCAAATAAAGGTATATGGGCACTATTAGCAATAACTTTCTTAGCATCAATATCAAATTCTTTAAATAAAGATACATAAAAATCAGCTAAAGTAGAACAAACAACATTAGGAAAACGATTAACAAAACCTTCTTTAAATTCCTTTTCCTTAACTTCATCACTAGCTAAAAAATAATTTAAATCTCTTTTAAAACATGGGGCAAGAGTAATGTATAAATAACGAATAAGTAAATCTTTCGACCATGAACTTTGAATTTCTGACATAAAATCATCCCTTTTTAAAAACTTCGCTATCATATCATAAAATAAAAAAATAGTAAATAACTTTTGTTTATATTATTTTCTCTAGTTATAGCTTGCAAAAAGTAATGCGTATATGCTAAACTAAAAATGGAAAGAATATTAAATATAGAGGTATATAATATGGAACAAGAAATTAAAAAAATAAATAATAAAAAAACAATACTCATAATTGTTATCATAGTAGCTATTCTAGCTGCTATAGCCACAATCAGCTATGCCGCTTGGAATAAACTACATACTCAAAGTGGGGAAAATAGTATAACAACTTTAAAGTGTTTTAATATAACATA
>CANQEJ010000043.1 GCA_947594925.1 uncultured Bacilli bacterium | reverse complement strand
AACATAATATCCTCTTGTTATTTCTTCATACTCAAACCAACCAAACAAAACCTTTTTAGTTGCCTTATCTACTGCTAAATGTAAATAAGTTACTATTTCACCGAACCACTTTTTTTCACAAGCATCCATCTGTACTTCTTGTCCAAATACAAATAAATTATTAGATCTTCTTATATGGGCTTTTTCTATAGCTAATATTCTTGATTTAAATAATTTTATTTTTTCTGCTTCAACATTTTCTTTAATATCTACTGACTTTTTCATTTTTTCGTTATATTTTTTTACTGTTTTTTTATGTGCTAATGGAGAGATAATATCATCTTGTGTAAATCTTTTTAATATAACATCATAGGATATATCATATTTACCAAATACTTTCTTTTCATAAAATTGTTCAAAATTATAATCATAATATTCTTTTAAATATAATTCTTCTATTTCTTTAATTAAATTTTCATCTTTTTTATTTGGATTTGACTTTCCTCGATTGCCATGAATAAATCCTTTTTCCCCTTCATTTAAATAAATCTTTTTTAATCTATCAATTTGTTTAAGTGATAGTTTTAGTTCTAAACTTGTCTCTTTTCTTGTTAATTCCCCTTTGATTAATTTTTTTATTGTTTCGTATTTTTTTCTTTCATAATCATTTAGCACTTTAAAAACCTCCTAATCATCGCAAATGATTAAGAGGTTATTTTAAATTAAAATAGCGACATTTTCACTAATTATTGTTTAATTTTTCTTCTATTTTTTTATAGAGACATTTTCTCTAATTTTTGGTTTTTATATTAGGGACATTTTCTCTAATTTTTCACATTTTTCATATTTTTCCGTATTAAATTGTTGACAGTGCTCATAATATTAGTATATAATTAATGAGTAATGCCTGATTAGCTCAGTCGGTAGAGCGCACGGCTGTTAACCGTTAGGTCGTAGGTTCGAGTCCCACATCAGGCGCCATTTAAGATTATTAAAACGAAATCGTTATGATTTCGTTTTTATTTGTTTTGAACTCTAAATAAGTAATGTTCATTAATTAAATACTCATCAATATCTTTATAAGATATTTTGGTAACTTTCCATATATCATGACCCCACTCTTTAAAATATTTACTAACAAATTGTTCTACTGCTTCTTCACTTAAAACTTCAAACATATTAACTCCTTTTCTTAATTTAAGAATACTCTATTTTCCTCTTTTATTCAATTAATTTCGTTCGTCAAATTTCGACATAAAAAGACACTAATTATTATTTTTAGTGTCTAAATTTAATTTAGCATAAGTTCTAGTTAAAGTATTACTATCTACCATTGTATTTAAATATAATTTAATTATTTCTAAACCTTCTTTAATATATTTTAAAGTTGTTAATTTATCTAAATCTAATAAATTGGCAATAGTTTCAATAGGGAAATTATAGCCAGCTATTTCTGGAATATATAGTAAAGTAGCATAGACTTTAATTTTATAAATATATTGGTTCATAGCGATAGCTAACTGCGAACTAAATAATATTTCTTTTATTTGTTGATTACGTAATTCTAATTGATGCAATTTAGTAATACTTATCACTTTATATTTTTTATCATAAAGTCTTAATATTTCTTCTAAATTATTAGGGTCTTGAGCTTGGTCATAAAGACTTCTTAACTTACTAGCTAACTCTTTAAGCATACTATTATAATCTCTATAAACAATATCTTTAGTTATTAACTGTTTAATAACTTCTTCATGATAATCATAGGTATTATCAATTTGTAAAATAGCATTTTTAAGCGAGGAATTAATTGTTGTTGTTTGAGCATTTTGCCATTTTTTATGACTAGATGCTAATAAATATTTAAACTTCCGAATATCATCTTCTAATTTAAATCTTGTATCTTGGGACATAGTCTGTAAACAAATCTTATTTTGATAATCTTTACCAAATACCTCTATATAATAACTATATCTTGGTTCACTAGCCATCTTTGCCATATAGATAACATATTCTTCTTCATATCTACCACATAAATCTCGAAGCGTCTTCTCTTTAAATTTATCAGGATATAATTTAATATACTCTCCTTTTAAAGTATCTAAATCTTCATTAGAAGCATGACTATAAACATAATCTAAATCACTTACTATCTTCTTAATTAATGCTTCAAAAGGTTCTTTGGTATCATTATATACTGTCATATTATTACTATGGCGATAATCTTTATCTCCCCAAGCTTTTATTAAATACTCTTCTTCTTTTTTCGTTAAATTATCTAAAATAAAGTCAATTAAATTACGATTATATTTAAATGATTTACTACATTTTTTTAAAACTCGATAAATATTTAATTGCTTTTTACAACTATAATTTTTAAATTTCATTGGATATAAACTTTTATAAGCAGCAATTAGAGCATCATGGTCATTATAATTTACAGTATTACTATAAATAGTCTTTAAATCAGTTTTAATTCTACCTATATAAAGGTAATAACTACGTTTATCTTTTTCTAAAATATGCATATGAGTAGCAGTTTTTAAATCATCACTTTGCCAAACTCTTGCTAATAAAGTTTTACAGGCTAAAGATACATTATCAATAATAAAATCAATTACTTCTTTCGCATAAGGATAAGAAGCATTAGCATTTAAGACATCATAAATAGTTTTGGTTGGATATAAAACATCTTGGAACTTTTCAGGCTCATTATAATAAATTTCATAATTATTTTGTAACATCGTTCTTAACAGATAGAAAATTTTAAAAAGCATCTGACGGTCCTTAGGTTCAAGACTATTAATATCCAATTCGTTTTCATAATCTTCACCAAAATAAAGTCTTAATTTTAATTGATAACTTTTATTTAATAACTTTATACAAGCATTAATATATTCTTTTTCATAATCAGGAAATTTAGTATATAAATTATATTTTTGTAAACGTTTAACTAAGCTATTTAAATATAAAGATTTATATTTATCATAAAATAATTTAGCTACTTCTTCTTTTTGGGTTAAATTTAAATCTTTTATTTCTTGTTTTAAACTATTCATATACTTATTTAGTTTACGAATTAGATTACCAAAAGGATATTCCATTTTTTGCTTATTTTTTAAAACAGCATCTAAAGTTTCTTTATCATTTCTGGCTAAGTTTTCTAAAAATAAATTTAAAGCATATTTTTCTAAATCATTTTCTAAGTTAAAATATTTTTCAATATTTTTTTCTTCTCCTATAGATTGATACTCAATAGTACCAGTTTTTAAATATGTTTCTTGATGTCTTGTTAAAATAGCTTTCAGAAAGCTTATTTGATAGTTATAAACTTTCTTTTCTTCTTCATTTAAGGTATAAATATCTAAAGGTTGAGTGTAATCATCCCCAAACAAACCTTTTAAAATATTTTGATGTGCTAAAGAAATGCGTGCTAAAACTAAATCAATATAATCTTTAGGAAAAGGAATAATATCATATAGATAAACTATTTTTGATTTTTTATGACAAGCTTCTAAAACTTTATCTTCTTCATAAGAAGTAAGATTTTTATAAAGCGCTTTTAATTTATTACGAACATTAAGACTAATATAAGATAACTCTCTACTATCTACTGGCACATCTTCTTTAATAAAGCCATTTTCATCACAAATACTTTTTAAATACTCTTGTCTTCTTTTAGTTAACTTCGTAAAGAAATAATCAATTGCCTTTTTAGCAAATACATATTCTTTCTCCGGATTTTGAACATGATAATAAATAGTACCTAGAGGATAAGGATTAATATTTTCAGAATATTCTTTATAGTTTCTATCTAATTTACGATTTAAATTCCCAATTATATTATTAACATAATGTTTTTCTTCATAAGGTAAATTATCAAAATCTAAAGCATCTTCATATAAAGGCCCAAAGTATTTAACAAAGCTTTGTTTATTATCACTTCTATCAATTATAAACTTAATATATTCATAAGTATAGTCACCCTTTATTTTAGACATTAAAGTAACTGGTTCCATAGTTTTAAAACGATGTATATACTTTTCTTTCTTTAAAGCAAAATATGTATCTCTAAAAGTTTTAATATCAGTTGTTTGACAAGCAGCATAGACATCTTCTAAAGTTCTAAGAATACTTCTTGTAATTGTATAAAATTGGTTGTTTTTAGTAGTTGTAATTAACTTACTATTATAATCAGATGGTTCTTCTAAAGCTTCGGTACAAATTTTTAAAGCTCCTTTTGTTTGACGAGATAAGATAAAGTCAATTATCTCTTTTGTTAAAGGATAAGAAGTTCGTACATCAAGATAATGATATAAAGAAGCCACTTTAAATTTAGAACTTGTAAAGTTTCCTTGTTGATACTCTTGATAATGTTTTTTTAAGGCTTTTTTAAGATGCATTATAATATAATCAAAATTCTTATAATCTGTTACATCAGTTCTTTTAACAGGTCTTCTAAAATCATCACCAAAATATTTCTGTAAATTCTTCTGAGCACTTAAACCTAATTTATCAATAACATAAAGAATATATTCTTCCTCGTAAAAGTCAATTCTTTCAAAAAGATTTAAAGCATCTGCTCTTTTTTTACTCTTATTTAATTTTAAATATAATTTAGTATATACTGCTTTTAATTCTTCGCTAGTTTGTTCCTTGCTTTCTTGATAAGTTCTAATTATTCTTCTTTTTAAAGATAAAACATAGTTGCCAAATTGATGTTCTAAAGTCCTTTCCTCTAAATTATAAGTTGCCATACGATAATCTTGAGGACTAGCAATATTGTTAAAGAAATCTATTTGTAACAAAGTCATATTATCTAAAACAAAATCCATAAATTCAGGAGGAATAACATATTGCGGAATTCTTTTTTGAATAATATAAGCTAATGTATTTCTTTTATAAGAATTATTTTTTAATAATAACTTTCCTTCTTCATAATCATTTTTTAAACGATTTAAATTTTTATATATTTTTTTAAGAAGCTCTTTTAATTTATCTTTATATTCTTTAGAAACATTAGTTAAATCAATATTCTTATTATATAGTTCTCCTAAAATACTAATTAATTCATCTTCTAAAAGACGAGAATTATAAAGAACGCTATCAATAAAAATTGGGTCAAAAATATTAAAATAATCATAAAGATTAAAAATATCCAATCTATCAACATCTTTTAAATATTGCGGCAAAGTTAAGGTATATTCTTTCTTTAAAAGAGCAATATTCCCATTAGGCACTTTATGATAAACAAAATCTATCTTTTTAATAACATAATTTATCGCAATATAAAACTTTTTCTGCTTATACTTTCTAATATTATCCCAATTTATAGTACTATCAGCAGTTAAAGGAAGATTACAATTTTTAGTAAATAATTGATATTGTTTATCTGTTAAGAATTTTAAAGCATAATTAACTAATTCTTTATTAACATAAATATCAGGTATTTTCTTATTAATATAATCCAAAATAGTGATATTTTCTTCATTGCTAATTGTAAATAACCCTTTTTGATAATCAGCATATTTACTTTCTAAATACTGATTTATCTTTTTTAAATACACTTTAAAATTGTATTTTTGTTCGGCATTTAATTGACTTAAATCAAAAGGTTGGGTCAAATCATTACCAAAGTAATTTTGTAAAGTCTTAAGACGACGATTATCATATAACTTTAACATATAATTAATATATTTTGGTTCATATTGTTTAAAATATTCATAAAACTTAATAATTATTGGAATATCACTATCCCCAAAACGACGATTTTTCTTAAGAATAGCTAATATATTTTCAATATCATAATTAGAAGCAGCTTCAGCATAGGCTTTATTTAAATTATTCCTTAAATTGTGAACTAAACTATGTAATTTCTTCATCCCAGTTTCATCTAAAAGCATAAAATAACCATTTCGATAATCTTCTTGATGATAAATCTTTTGTAAAAATTTAATACTCTTAGTAGGCCAGTAGTCTAAAACATAATCAATAGCTTCTTTAGCATAAGGATAAGGACTATTATTACTAATAAAAGTATAAATATCGACAAACTTAACTTGATACTTCTTAGCTACTAATTCTAAAGCTTTATTCTTTAATTCTTTTACACTTTCTAAACCATCTTCATAAGTTTTTTCTAATTGATAATTAAGAATAGTCATTACTTGATAAAAAGCAGTAACATCTAAATTTAAAGTTAAACTTTTAGAAGTAGTATAATACTTTGTCTGCCAAGCTTTTCTTAATATAGCCTGGGCTGGACGAGGTAGATTATCTAAAAATACATCAACAACTTTCTTATGATATTTTTGATAACTGCTATTTAAACTTTGTAAATAAGTATAGATATCTTTATTTAAGTTATTCGTAATTTGAAAAGTTAAATAATCATCTATAAATACCTGAAACTCTTTAGGATTAAAATGATAAAAGGAAACATATTTGGCTAATGTATTACTAAAATTTTCCAATCTGGCTAAATCTTTTTTACTAAGACGCACTTTAGTTGGTAAAATCTTACTAGTTTTAGTATATAACCTAATCATTAAATCAATATATTCTTTAGGATACTCATTATAATATTCATAAATATTAATAACCTGGATTGGATAGTTTTTACCATTATTTAACTGTCTAAAAATATATCTTATCTCTCTTAAAGAATCATCTTCAATAAAAGCTCTATCAGAAAGGTTTTCACCAAATTTAGCTTTTAATAAAATATAATTTTCTAAAGTTAAATAATCTAAATATTTAGCAATCTCATTTTTAGAAAGGGCAAAGTACTCTTCAATAGTTCGGCTATTATATAATTCATATTGTTTATTACTAGCCTTTAACTTATTAGAAAAAGAATTTAAGGCATTTCTAAAAGAAGAAGGATTTAAAAAGACTTTCTTTAAGTTAAATTCATCTTTTGGTGTTAAACACAAAGACTCACGAAAACTATAATTCAAGCAAAAACGAATATAAGGTTTTGGATATTGATTAAATAAAGTATAAATATCTTCTAAATTTCCCTGTTCAAATAAATTAAATAAATAAGTATTTTTAGTCGCACTTGCAAGAGCTTCTTCGGAATTAGTTTTCAGGTAAAATTTACGATACTGATTAATAAATCTTTTAAGAGATTCTGTCCCTGGTATATCACGATGCGGGTCTATTTTCCTTTTTAAATCATATCCCCATGTTTTATAAACTTGTTCTCTAACAGAAACCGGCATATATTTAAGAGCAATTTTTATTAAAGTTAAATCAGTTTGAAAATATTCATTAATCTTTATCTTAGGAACGCGATTAGCAATATTTTTTTCTTCATAATTTTCATCAACATAACTTTTTAAATGTTTAGAATCTCTAGCGCTACGTAATTTACGTAAAGCTTTGCTTTCAATTTGACGTATTCTTTCTCTCGTAACATTAAATATTTGACCTACTTCTTCTAAAGTTCGTACTCTACCATCATTTAAACCATATCTTAAAATAATAATTTCACGTTCTCTTTTTGTCAAAACTTTACTTAAAGCATCAGCTAGTTCTTGATTGACCATAGTATTAATAGCTTTATCTTCTAATGACTGCTTAGGGTCAGGAATAAAATCTTGGATTTCCGTATCTTCATCATCGCCTACTTTAGTCTCTAAAGAAATAACATCTTGGGTGTAAGACATATACTCCTGAACTTTTTGAACAGTTTCTCCTAAACTATGAGCAAGTTCCATTTCAGTTGGAGTTCTTCCTAACTCCCCCGTAAGTTGTCTTTGTATACGAAGCATCCGATTAACAGCTTCAACCATATGGACAGGAACTCGAACTGTCCTTGATAAATCAGCAATAGAACGCGTAATAGCTTGTCTAATCCACCAGGTTGCATAAGTCGAAAACTTATACCCTTTCGTATAATCAAATTTATCAACAGCTTTTAAAAGTCCTTCATTTCCCGCTTGAATTAAATCTAAAAAATCCAAACCACGTCCCACATATTTCTTGGCAATAGAAACAACTAAACGTAAATTAGCTTCGGTAAAACGTTCTTTAGCTATCTTATCTCCAGCTACTATTTTCTGGGCCAGCTCTTGTTCTTCTTGAACAGTTAATAACTTCGCTTTCCCAATTTCTTTTAAATACATTTGCACAGAACTATCCGAAATAAAAGATGTATCATTATCTTCTAAATATTCATCATTATCTTTTTCTTCACTATCTTTAACTTCTATTTTATTATCAGCTAAAAAACTATATAAATCGTTAAACTCATTACTATCTTCTTGCAAACCACCAAAAACTTTATCGACATCATCTAAAGTTACAAAGCCTTGTGACTTCCCAAGTTTTAGTAATTTCTGCTTTTTTTCTTCTAAGTTTTCAACCATTTTAACACTCCCCCTTTTAGTCTAATTATCTAATCAATTAAACTAAATATTTTTTTTGTTTTAATGGCTTATTTCAGAGAAAATTTACTCAATTTATATCCCAATATACGTAATTCTCTGCTATTCATAGTATACCTTGCCGACGCTTTTTTCGTCAAGAAAAAAGAACCATATGGTTCTATAAAATATCGACTTTCCAAATATTTTTCTTTCCCTTAGAAATAGTAAATGTTCCATTTTCTAAAAGACTATTATTAACAACAAAATTAGGGTCAAGTTGTTTTTCTTGATTTAAAGATATTCCTCCTTGAATAATTAATCTTCTAGCTTCACTTTTAGAAGGAGCTATTTTAGTTTCAGCTAAGAAATCAACTAGAGTAATTCCTTTTTCTAAAGTATCTTTAGCAATCGATACAGAAGGCATATTCTCACTTACTCCTTTATGAGCAAAGACTTCTTCGCTAGTCTTTAAAGCTTTTAGAGCTTCATCTTCGCCGTGTAAGAATTTTACTACTTCAAAAGCTAAAGTTTTAGCTGCTTCTCTAAGTTCCGGTTTTTCCTTATGTTTCTTTTCTAATTTTTCAATTTCTTCTAAAGATAAGAAAGTATAAGTTTTTAAATAAGGAATAACCATTTCATCTTCAGAATTTAAGAAAAATTGATATAATTCATAAGGACTAGTTTTATCTTTATCAAGCCACAAGGCTCCCTTTTCACTTTTACCAAACTTTGTTCCATCTTTTTTCGTAACTAAAGGCATTGTAAAAGCATAAGCTTCTTTTTCTAATTTTTTACGAATAAGTTCAATTCCGGAGGTAATATTTCCCCATTGATCTTGACCAGCAACTTGCATAATACAATTATTATTTTCGTATAAATGTAAGAAATCTAAAGCTTGCATAATCATATAAGAAAACTCTGTATAAGTTATTCCCTCATCGATTCTTCGTTTAATAATATCTTTATTAATCATATAATTAATATTAAAATATTTACCATAATCTCTTAAATAATCTAAGAAATTAATATCTTTACTCCAATCATAATTATTAACAACTAATACGCCTGGAAATAAAGTTTCAATTTGTTTTTTCAAACACATGTAATTATGATTAACTTCTTCTTTGGTAATAAGAGGACGTTCACTTGTAGGACGTGGGTCTCCAATCATTCCTGTTGCTCCTCCAATTAAAATAATAGGTTTATGGCCATATTCTGCTAATCTCTTACAGATTAAAAATGAAGATAAATGACCAATATGCAAACTATCTGCGGTTGGGTCTGTACCGATATAAAAAGTAACAGAACCTTCATTTAACATTTCCACTATTTTAGGATTAGATATATCCTTAACTAAACCTCTTGCTTGTAATTCTTCAAAACATGTCATAAAATCACTCCTTATAAAATAAAAAGCTCATAAACTTAAGGGTGCAATAGCACGGTACCACCTTAATTTATGAACTTATCATACACTTTAGACCTTTAACGAGGTTACCCGTTTTAAACTCCTATTTTTGTAATTTCATTTATAAAACTTTTTTGTTTCCACCAACCACAAAATCTCTATATTTAAGTTTATAAACTACTTTTAAATAATCTCTGCTTAACAAAACCAGTATATCATAAAATTTATTATTTAGCAAATTTGCTTTTTTAAATTTATCTTGCCTTATTAATAAAAAAGAACAACTACTCGCTTTCATTGTCCTTTGCTTTTCTTAGAATATCGTGTAGCTCATCTTCTGTTGATAATGCTAAAATAATTTTGTAGGAAAAGAATTAAATAAAAATGTCGGAAAACCTACAAAAATATTTTAGCATTT
>CANQEJ010000042.1 GCA_947594925.1 uncultured Bacilli bacterium | reverse complement strand
TATAATGGACTTAGATGTAAAGATAGGAAGGAATAAATGTAATGAAGGAAAGAAAACGTAAAATAATAACAATAACTATAATAGGAATAATGTTGATACTCGCAATAACAACATTTACTTATGCCATATGGAGTAGGACACACACGCAAACAGGTATAAATAAAAATACCTATGCTTGCTTTGAAATAAGTTACACAGAAACAAATGGAGATGGAATATCTATAGAAAATGGTTTTCCTCAAAAAGATGAAGAAGGCTTAAAAAATAAACCATATGAAGTCCAAATCACAAATACATGTGATACCGTATCAACATATAACGTCATACTCAATAAAGAACAAGGTTCAACTTTAAAAGATGAACACCTAAAGGTTGCAGTAGATAACGATTATAAATTACTATCAACTGCTACTAAAACAGATAAAAGAGAAATAGATAATTTTAACAATGCTCAATCATACATAATAGGCTCAGGAGTAGTAGGGCCTAAACAAACAAAAGTAGTACAAATAAGAAGTTGGATGGAAAAAGATACGCCAGAAAATGAAGGAGAAAATAAAAGTTTTACTTTTAAGATTACTATTGAAAATGTTGTAGGTGATAGCAACTTACTTGCAGGTAAAATACTGGCAGCTAATAAATTACAAACAGAAGAACCAGACTTTAGTAAGGGATATCCAAATTCATCATCAGGAAGTGATAAGAGTGGCTTATATAAAACAAAAGATGATGATGGAGATACATATTATTTTAGAGGAGACGTTATAAACAATTATGTTCAACTAGGAATAAATAAAGGAGATTCATACTTTTATGTGGTCGGTCTTGGTCAACATAACGAAACCACATATGGTTCATACGAAGAAGCTGAAAATGAGTGTAATAATTATTATGATTATGACTTTGGATACAATTCTGCTGACGAGTGTATCAAAGGTATTCAGTCTGTACCTATGCAAGAATCAGGTCAACCCATATTATGGAGAATAGTACGAATAAATGGCGATGGAACAATAAGATTAATAACAGATAATCCAATTGGAGGAATTGCATTTAATGAAAATTACAGTGACTATCAGTATGTAGGGTATACCTATGATAATCACTCATCTTGTACAAATGATAATCCATGTATAAGTGATTATAATGGAAGTAGTTGGACAAGTTCAACAAATATTGGAAAAAGTTCTAAAATAAAAGAATACTTAGAAGAGTGGTATCAAAGTAATCTAGCACAATATAATGATAAAATAGCTTTAACAACTTTCTGCAATGATACGTCATATAGTTCTGGAGACGAAACAGGTACATTAAATTATGGAGCAGATAAAAGAATAATAACTGATAGCGAGCCATTACTTAAATGCCCAGACCCAACAAAACAAGATGGAAACGAAAAAAGAGACTATGGGGGAATATATAAGCTTAAAGTAGGGTTACTAACAGCTGATGAAATGAATTATGCTGGTTTGTCTTATTTTAATAATAAGCCATATGCAACAAGAGACAATTATTTATTGAATTACTTAAAAGACAATGACCAGTTTTATTGGATAATGTGGTCTATGTCTCCTCATAATTTTGGATCATCTTATTATGCTAGTGAGTTTGGTGGTGGTAATGGCGGTAGCATTAACAGTAGCAATGTCTATGGTACTGACTATACTGGTGATGTTGCTCGTCCAGTCATCAACCTAAACTCAGATATAACGGTAACAGGAACTGGAACAGAACAAGACCCATATGTCGTACAATAAATTAGTTATAAACGTGTATACGTTTATATAAATAATAAAGATAAAGAGATTATAACTTTCGTTATAAGTATTCCTTAACTCTTTATCTTTTTAATTTTTAATATAATAAAAGAGAGTTTTGTCTCTCTTTAATTTCTAAACACAATCAACTGTTGTATCACTTAAGCATTTAATACAGCAAACACAACTTAAATTCATTGTAAAGAAAGAATTGGTTGCTACATAAGGCATTGAATTACAGCAACTAGGTTCTGGATTATCTGCTAAAACTCTAAATGTAGCACAATTTCCATCTATTTTTTCAACTCTAAATACACATGAGCAGCAATTATTACCATTATCACTAGCTTGAGGATTAGAGCAGGTTATAGAACTATCTTTGCAAGTTGGCATTGTCCAAGGAGTACCATTACCACAGCAAGTATAAAGCATAACTGGTCTAGTATTGCATATTAAGCAATTAGGGCCGCCACCTAACATAGGACGGTCGCAAGAATCTAAGCAGTTTTCTGGAGAAGCATTTTGTTGAAGAATTAAAATAACATTTAAGATATCAGCTATGCAATTACCTTGATTATTAGATGTTGAATTATTATTACACATATTATTCACCCTTTCATGTATTCTCACTAATAATTTATGTGAAAACATTAAAAGAGTGTCATTATTATAATCTTATAATATAAGTTTCTTCATGTTTAATTGTATCACTTATTTTAAGATGTAAAATATTATCAATTAGCAAGTTATAACTACCAATCCATTTTTCGCAAATAATATTAAAACCAATAAAGAAATAACAACTAATTTGTATTAAAATGACATATAAGGGATTAATTTTAAAATATAAAAGTGGTAAATAAAGATGCAGAAGAAGACCTTCAAATAATAGACTTCTAATAATACTTTTAAAAATATTAGTATTTTCTAATTTAATATTAACTATCTTTTTCCCAATAGTTTGGCCTTTAAAAATAATTAAACTTAAAGCAAAGTAGAGAACTATAATGGAAAATAAAACTAAGTAATTTAATTTATTTCTTAAGAAAAATAAAGGAATACCAATAATTAAGATATCTAGTAGATAACCAATAAATCTTCTCGAAAAAGTAACATCTTTACTTTGTCTTAATACTTCTTCTTCTAATTCTAAAGTACTCGGTAGAAAATGGGCAAAGATAGGAGTTATGATAAAACCAATAAATCCTCCTAAGGAGTTAGTTATTAAATCATTGACATCAAACATCCGATAAGGACGCGGATAGATATAATAAAGGCCTGTAAGTTGCGTAAGTTCTAAAAATAAGGATAGTAAAAAGGTATAAAAAATTGTAGTAAACCAACCTTTATTAAAATAGTATCTTAAATAAATACCAAAAGGGATAGTTAAAAGAACATTAAATAAAGGCTCTATAATTTTATTAGTCGTAAATAAGGAAATATAAGTAGAAGGGTCACTAATGACAAATTGTTTAGTACTTCTTAATTCGCCGATAAATTCAAATATTTTTAAGTTATACCATTTTCCTGTATAATGGGATACTTCTTTAATACTAGGTAAGGGAAGGATTACTAAAAGGTAGATACATAATAGATAAAAAATAAAAGAAAACATGATTAAAACTCGCTTTTTAGTAATGGCTCCGTATTTGTGATATTCAAAAATCATATAGGGAATTGTTAAAACAAGAGCGAGTAGAGGAAAAATAAAAATAGCTGTTATGATAGAATTTAAATATGTAGACATATATACACCTATGAAAAAAGATTTATTTATAATAAATCTTCAATATATCTTTTTAAAGCTTTCGCATTTTTACCAAATATAATTTTTAATTGATTATCTACTTCCACAATTCCTTTGGCACCTAGTTTTTGAATACCATCTTTATCAGCTTTACTAACATCTTTAAGAATTACTTTAAAACGAGACATATTACACTCACAATTGATTATATTATCTTTACCACCTAAATATTGGATAAGTTTGTTAATTTCAATCCCAAAATCTTTCTTATTAATTTTAACTACAATTAATGAAACAATAATTAAAACTGCGACTATAATTAAATATTGCCAAATAGAACCCATATATTATCACCACTTTAATTATACAATAAAGATGATTATTAATGCAATATAATAAATTCTTGTTTTTATTTATTTAATTTGCTAATATCTATTTAGGACGTGATATTATGCAGAAAATGGTCATGCTAAAATATGGGGAGCTTTCAACTAAAAAAGGTAATATTGGTTTATTTTTAAATACTTTAAAAGAAAATATTAAAGGTAGTTTAAAAGATATAGATTGTGATATTCGTTTTGATAAGGGTAGGATGTTTATTCTTTCTAAGGAAGAAAATTATGAAGAAGTGACAAATAGATTACAAAATATTTTTGGAATTCATGAAATTGATATTGTCTATGAAATAAAAGAAAATAAAGTTGAAAAAATAGGACAATCTCTATTAGAACTTTTAAAAAATTATGAATTTAAAACTTTTAAAGTAGTAACTAAAAGAAGTGATAAAAGATATCCTTTAACAAGTATGGAAGTAAGTCGTTTTATAGGTGGGGTTTTACTTAAAAATATTCCCGAGATTAAAGTTGATGTTCATAATCCAGATATTTATGTTAATGTGGAAATTAGAAATGATGCAACTTATTTATATTTTGAAAAGATTTTTGGTATTGGTGGATATCCCGTGGGAGTTTTAGGTAAAGGTTTGTTAATGTTAAGTGGAGGAATAGATTCTCCAGTTGCTGGATATATGGCTATTAAAAGAGGGGTTAAGTTAGAAGCAGTATATTTTGAAAGCCCTCCTCATACTAGTATTGAAGCGAAAAATAAAGTAATTTCCTTAGCTCGTAAGTTAGCTTTATATAATAATGATATTAAATTGCATATTATTAATTTTACGGAAATTCAAGAAGCTATTTATAAAAATATTCCGCATGAATATTTAATTACGATAATGCGTCGGATGATGTACCGGATTAGTGCTAAAATAGCTGGTAATGTTAATGCTAAAGTTTTGGTTAATGGTGAAAGTATTGGGCAGGTTGCTTCGCAAACTTTAACATCTATGAGTGTTATAAATGAAGTAGTGAAAATGCCTGTTATTAGACCTCTTGCTTGTTTTGATAAATTAGAAATTATTGAAATAGCGAAGAAGATTGATACTTATGAAACTAGTATTTTACCTTTTGAAGATTGTTGTACAATCTTTGTTCCAAAGCACCCAGTAATAAATCCGGAATTAGAGTTATGTTATCAATATGAAAAATTAATTGCTTATGAAGATTTAATAAATAAAGCTTTAAAAAATCAAGAAATTATGAAAATAAGTGCAACTCCAAAAAATAATTATGCCGATATATTATAAAAGATGCCTAATCGCATCTTTTTTGGTAACTAGCACAATGGGTTGTTGTTTTATTTTTACTAGCTACCATTATTTTGGCTAAGGAACAATGATTATCTTTTTCCTTATGATAAGAACAGTCTTTGACTGTACAAAGAATACATTGATTAAAATAAGGGTCTTTATTTTCCATATTATCACCATTATTAGGATGTATAAAAAGGGCAAAATTATGCATTATAATAATAGGTGAAGAAGATGAAACATATAGATTATCATTATAAGCAATCATCTTTAGAATTTAAAGATGAATTAGAACGCCAAAGATTTGCCATTACTAATGAATATGGTTATAATTTTGGTATTGAAAATAAGCGTTATATAAATGAAGATAGCTTGTTTATGCGTCCTAGAAATGTTGTCAATAAAGATTATATTAATTTAAAAAGATAGCTAAATTATCTTTTTTTTTGTATAATAGAAAGCGAGGTGGAAAAAATGAAAATATTATCTGTTAATGCTGGTAGTTCATCTTTAAAATTTACTTTAATTGAACTACCTAGTAAAGAAGAATTAATAAGTGGTTTATTTGAAAAAATAGGAATTGGTAATAGTTTTTATACGATTAAAGTTAATGGGGAAAAACTAAAAAGAGAAGTTGATTTAAAAGACCACTCTGTTGCTGTTAAATATTTAATTGAAGAATTAATTAATAATAAAGTAGTTGATTCTTTAGAAGATATTGATGGAGTAGGACATCGTATTGTTCATGGAGCGGATAAGTATAGTAAAAGTGTTTTATTAAATGAAGAAATAATTAAAGATATCGAAAGCTTTAATGACCTTGCACCTTTACATAATCCCGCTAATTTAGTGGGGGTAAGAGCTTTTATGGAAAACATGCCTAATACACCAATGGTTGGGGTATTTGATACAGCTTTTCATCAAACAATGGAAGAAGAAGAGTTTGTTTATCCATTACCTTATGATTGGTATACTAAATATGGGGTAAGAAAATATGGCTTTCATGGAACTTCGCATCGTTTTATTAATAAAACAATTTGTGAGTATTTAAAAAATGATAATTTAAAAGTTATTTCTTGTCATATTGGTAATGGGGCATCTTTAGCTGCTATTAATGGTGGCAAGGTCGTAGATACTTCTATGGGATTTACGCCAACTGTGGGAGTTATGATGGGAACTCGAGCTGGTGATGTCGATGTTAGTATTATTCCATATATTATGAATAAAGAAAATAAAACTGTCGATGAAGTAATGGATGATATTAATAAAAAATCTGGCTTACTTGGTATCAGTGGCGTAAGTAGTGATGCGCGTGATATTGAAATTGCTATTGCAGAAGGTAATGAAAAAGCCAAATTAGCTTTTAATATGTATAGTCAAAAAGTAGCTAATTATATTGCTATGTATAATAATATTTTAGGTGGAGCTGATGTTATTTGCTTTACGGCTGGAATAGGAGAAAAAGGTCCTGATTTTAGAGCCGAAATATTAAAAAGAGTAGAAAGTTTAGGAATTAAAGTTGATGAACAAGCTAATAAAGATACTTTTGGAAAATTTGGTTTAATTAGTGCAGATAATTCAAGTATTCCTGTATATGTAGTTCCTACTAATGAAGAATTAATGATTGCTTTAGATACTTATGATTTAATTAGCTAAAAGGAAGTGATTTTATCAAATCAATAATTAAGAAAATATATAAAAAAATTAAAGAATATAACGATATAGTTATTGCTAGACACATTGGTCCTGACCCTGATGCTATTGCTAGTCAAATTGCATTAAGAGATTCGATTAAAGCTACTTTTCCAAGTAAAAATGTAGTGGCAGTTGGGGCGAGTGTTTCCCGTTTTCGTTATTTTGGTGATTTAGATAAAGAAAAATTAGAGGATAAAGATTTAGCTAAGACTTTACTTATCGTTTTAGATGTTCCTAATATTGCACGGGTTGATATTGCTAATTTTAATGATTTTGGGGAAGTCATTAAAATTGACCATCACCCTTACGAAGATAAAATGGGAGATATCGAGTGGGTTGATGAAAGTGCTAGTTCAACCTGTCAAATGATTATTGAATTAATTTTTGCCACTCGTCTTTGTTTAAATACGGAAATTGCTAAATGTTTATTTTTAGGAGTTGTTTCCGATAGTGACCGTTTTCTTTTATCTTATACCACTTCTAAAACTTTTGGTTTAATAAAAGAACTTATCGATAGAACAAACTTAGATTTTGTTAAGTTATATCCTTTACTTTATGAAAGACCTTTAGATGAAATTCGTTTCCATGGTTATATATCCCAAAATTTAAATGTAACAACCAATGGTCTTGCTTATATTAGATTAGATAATAAAATAATTAAAGAATATAATGTTGATTTAGCTACAGCTTCTAATATGATTAATGATTTTAATTTTATCAAAGAAGTCTTAGTTTGGATTTTTATTACTTATGATGATAGAACAGGTATTTTTAAAATCAATATTCGTAGTAGAGGACCTGTTATTAATGAACTTGCTTCTAAATATGGCGGAGGGGGACATAAATACGCCAGTGGAGTTAGAACGGAAATTTCTGAGGATATAGACAAACTAATTATTGAATTAGATAAATTATGTGAAGAATATAAAAAATAAATTATATTCTTTTTTTCTGGTTTGTTATATAATTTAGGTAGGGTGAAGATTAATGCAGATTGTCGGTTTTAAAAAATTAAAAGATAATAAATATAAAGTGTTTTTAAAAAATAAACAAGAGATTATTTTGTATGATGATGTTATTTTAAAATTTAATTTATTAAACAATAAGAATATTACTAGTAAAGAATTAGAAAATATTTTAGAATATAATGAAGAGTTAGCAAGTTATTATAAAGCAATTAAGTATTTATCTATTAAAATGCGAACTAAAAAAGAATTAAGAGAATATTTAAAAAAGAATAATTTTTCTGTTCCAGTTATCACAACAACTCTTAAAAGACTAGAAAAAGAAGGGTATATTAATGAAAAACAATATGTTCATTATTTTTTGCAAGACCAAATTAATTTAACTTTAAATGGCCCTTTAAAAATAAAGCAAGCTTTATTAAAGCAAAATATTAAAGAAGAATTTATTAATGCGGAATTAGATACTATCGATTTCTTAGTATGGCAGAATAAATGTCAAAAAATTATTAATAAAAAGTTAAAAGTTAATAAAGATAGTAAATCAGTATTTTTAAATAAAATAAAAGTTTATCTTTATAAAGAAGGGTATAGTAAAGAATTATATGAAGAACAATTAAAAGAGATTAATTTAAATGATAATGATAATTTCTTTAAAGATGCTAATAAAATTTATCAGAAATTACAAAAAAAATATTCGGGTGAGCAATTAATCTATTATTTAAAAAGTAAATTATATTATAAAGGTTATAATACCGAACAAATTAATGAATTTATTAATACAATTTAAAAAACTTTCCTTAATTGGAAGGCTTTTCAAGTGTCAAAGTTTTTTCTTTTTTAATAGGGATGCCCGCTTTATTACTTAAACAATTATACTCATTAATACTAACCATTACAGGAACTTTATTAATTAAAATAATATCATAAGTTGGCGCACCATTATAGCGTAATATATTGTTTATAGAGGCATTTAAAACTTCATAGCCGGGAATTGGTCTAAAACTTCCTAAAGATTTTAAATTAAGACTAATTAAATGGGACCCAGCTTCTATTCTTACTATTTCATCTGCCATAAATTTTCTTCCTTTCTTTTAATGATAATTATTATAAATAAAAAATATAGAAAAGCAAGAAAAAAGGAAACCTTTAAAGTTTCCTATTCTTCAGTTGAACTACTATTTTGTTCTAAAGCTTGAGATAAAGCATTTTGAATATAATTAGAATATTGTTTATTAAGTTCGCTATCTTTAATTTCCATATCATATTTTTTACGGATATCTTGTAGAGCATTAATACTTGTAGTAGCATCATTACTAATTAATTCATTTGATAAAGTTTCAATAATTTTGTCTTTAACATCTTCAAGTTTAGCTTTTTCTTTAGATTTAACTCTTAAAATAATATGATAACCAATACTTGTTTTAACTGGTTCTTTAGTATATTCACCATCATTTAATTTATAAGCAGCATCTGCAAATCCATCATAATCACTTGATAGAGTATCAGTATTGATATAACCTAAATCTCCACCATTTTCATTAGTTGCTTCATCATCAGAGTTCTTTTTAGCAAGTTCTTTAAATGTTTTACTTACATCTTCAGCATCATCAAGTTTTTTAATAAGTTTTTCTGCTTCTTTTTTCGCTTTTTCTTCGGCTTTAGTTTTATCTTCATCACTCATATCATCTTTAACTTCCGGAGTAATTAAGATTTGACTAACTTTGATATCACCATAAATATTTTCATTATAGTATTTTTCAATATCACTATCTTTAATTTGGTCTTTAGCATAATCTTCAACAGCTAAATTTTGTAAGAAAGCGATATATAAATAATCTTCATAAGCTTCCATAGTAGAAAAACCAGTAAATTGTTGAACAGCTGATAGAGCATTGTCACCATATTGACTTTTAATTTGGTCAATTTGGGTTTTAGCTGAAGATTTAGCATCTTCAAGGTCATCTTTATATTCTTTTTCTAAGATTGTTTTATCAATCATATTAACTAAAGTTGATAAACCATAAGTATCTTTTATCTCACTATATAGCTCATTTGCACTAATGTTACCTTTTTTAAGAGTAACAACAGCTTCGCTACCATCTTTTAATTTTGGGATTGTTTTGCCACACCCCGCAACAAGAAGCATACATGCTCCCAATAAAATTATTTTCTTTTTCATAAAATCCTCCAAACATAACCAATTATACCAGTGATTTTCGAAAAATACAAGAAGAACACTCACACAACTTCTGGGTTTCGTATACTATATTAGTGAAAAGACAAAAAAGGAGGAATGATTTATGAACAACAATGGCTGCGGATGCTTAGGACCTGCAATAATCCTAGTGCTATTCATACTTTTAATAATCATTGTAGGAGCATTTATTTAGTAAATTAATAAATAAAGGAGGGTATCCTAAATGAATTCTTCAAATTGTTGTAAGCCAAAAACAACTTGTCAAAATAAAAACAATAATAATTGTGGCATGAGTAATGCATATTTTATCATTGTTTTATACATTTTACTGGCTATAATTCTAGCTGGTATAATTTACTATTAATAAAAGAGGATTACCTCTTTTTTCTTGGATAAAAAAACCAATCATGCAGATTGGATTATTTTTAAGATGGTGCCCAAGGCCGGACTTGAACCGGCACGGGCTTTAACACCCGCAGGATTTTAAGTCCTG
>CANQEJ010000041.1 GCA_947594925.1 uncultured Bacilli bacterium | reverse complement strand
TTAATTATTTTAACACAAATAATCAAATTATCATCAAACCCAGGGGGGTTAATATGTATTGTAAAGTATTATCAACCTGAAACTTTCTGCTTTACAACAAACCGGGGGGGGGTATAATAGACTTAGATGTAAAGATAGGAAGGAATAAATGTAATGAAGGAAAGAAAACGTAAAATAACGGTAATAACTATAATAGGAATAATGCTGATACTCGCCATAACAACATTTACTTATGCCATATGGAGTAGAACACACACTCAAACTGGTATAAATAAAAATACATATGCTTGTTTTGATATTAGTTATGAGGAAACTAATGGAACAGGAATAACTATGGATAATGGTTTTCCGCAAACAGATGAACAAGGCATGCAAAATGATGCATATGAGGTTCAAATCACAAATACCTGTGATACAGTATCAACGTATAATGTAATACTAAATAAAGAGCAAGGTTCAACTTTAAAAGATGAACACCTAAAGGTTGCAGTAGATAACGATTATAAGTTACTATCTGATGCTACTAAAACAGATAAGAGAACAATAGATAATTTCAATAATGAAGCATCATACATAATCGGAACAGGAGTAATAGGACCAAAACAAACTAAGACAATTCAAATAAGAAGTTGGATGGATAAAGATACATCAGAAGAAGATGGTGAAAATAAAAACTTCACATTTAAGATAACTATTGAAAATGTTGTAGGGGATAGTAACTTACTAGCAGGAAAAATTTTAACATCAAATAAGTTACGAACAGAAGAACCAGATTTTAGTAAAGGATATCCAAATTCAGCTGATACATCACTAAGTGGCTTGTATAAAACACAAGATGATGATGGAGATACATATTATTTTAGAGGAAATGTAGAAAATAATTATGTACAATTGGGAACATATAAGAAGACGGTAAGTGGCTATCACATTGGATATTATAATGAAAATAGTTCATATGCAGTAAATGATTATGAAGAGGCATTACAGACATGTAAATCCGATTATAATATATACGGATATAGCACAGAACAAGAGTGTATAGAAGATATTCAAACTGAACAAATGCAAGTATTAGATAACCCAATAATATGGCGCATTGTTCGTATAAATGGAGATGGTAGTATAAGATTAATAGCAAATAGTGCTATAGATATTTCAATGTTTCATGTAGATTCAAATGAAAATGAATACGTTGGTTATACATATAATAATATGAAGCCGTGTACAAAATCTGACCGTTGTGTAATAAATTACTCAGATGAACACTTTACAAATACACATGGTGGAAGTAATTCAACAATTAAAGAAGAACTAGAAAAGTGGTATAAAACAACATTAAATGAGGTTGATAGTAAAATAGCTTTAACAAGTTTCTGCAATGATACATCATATGGAAGTGAAGATGGTTCTAATGGATTTTTTTATAAGTCATATGAAAGAATAAACTCAGGAAATCCAAGTTTAAAGTGTCCAGACCCAATTGACCAAAATGGCAATTCAAAAACATATGGTGGAATATATGAATTAAAAATAGGCTTATTAAATATTGATGAAGCAATGTATGGAGGTTTGGAAATAGGCAATTATCTTCAAACAAATAATTATTTAAATCATAAGTATAATTGGTGGTCTCTATCACCTTATAAAATTGTAGGAAATACAGATTATAATAGAAGTATTGTATTTTATTTTAATTATGTAAGTAATATATCAAAATCAACTCAGGATTTTCTAGATATGGTTCCAGTCATCAACTTAAAATCCGATGTAACAGTAACCGGCTCCGGAACAGCAGATGACCCATATGTAGTAGAGTAATAAGTTATAAACGCGTAAGCGTTTATATAAATATTAAAAGATAAAGAGATTATAGCCTTCGTTATAAGTATTCCTTAACTCTTTATCTTTTTACTTTAATATTACTTTTTAAACTTTAGGTTAATAGAAGAAAAAAGAAAATAATTATTTATAAAAGCTCAAAAAGTAATTAAGAAAGCAAATGCTTTGAAAATAAATGGAAGATTTAAAAGGTAGTTAAAAAAAGATATTTAATATAAAGCAATTGCTTTCTTTTTTGCTTTTATCAATTGTTTTAAAATATAAATACTAAATTAAAAAGGAAAATCTTAGAGTTAGGCGAGGTCTTAATAAAGTAAATATAAACAAAAGATAAAAGTATTTGGTTGTGTCTAAAAAAATTATAAAAAACTTATTTTTAGAAGTCAATGCAAAAATTTATTAATTGTAAAATTTTTATTGACATTTGTTTGAGTTTTGTTATAATAATAGCTAATAAAAAAGGGGGATTATAATGATAGTTTATAATAATGAAAAGATTATTGATACTAAGAAAGATAATATCCAAATTTTGGGTGGCAAAGATGAAGGTTTAGTTTTTGGTTACGATAATTCAGTGATAAAAATATATGATGATAAACCTAATAAAACTACTTTAACTGAAGATATGGTAAGACAAATGGCTAATGTGAAAACTAAGAGAATTTTAATGCCTATCAATCCTATTTATATTAAAGAAAACTCGGAAAAAATATATAAAGGTTTTGCTAGGTTTGGTTTTATAAAGAAATGTATACCTTTAAGTGCAATGTGGGAAACACTTGGCGAAAACTTAGAAGCAGAAGGAAAATTAATTGAACAAGATGTTCAAACTTTAACAGCTAATAACATTAAAATTAATGATTTGACGGGGATAGGTAATCTTTTATATAACGGTAATCTTTATTTTTGTGACCCTGGTAGTTTTGAAATTACAAATGATAAAACAGTGGCAAGTAATAATAAGGAAGAATTAAACGCCGGCTTACATTATCATTTATTTTTATTAAGTACTGTTAAAGAATATTTAGAAGATGAATTATGTCGAATAACAGAAAGTAATTTTACTTTATCAGATGATTTTTATAATTTTCTTTTAAATGTTTATGGCAATGTTTATGATACTATTGATTATTCTAATTATTTTAATTTTTTAGAAGATGTTTTAGCTTATTATGGAACTATTGAAGAATATAAAAGAGAAATATTAGAACAAGCAATAGATGATGATAGATATTCTCGTTATAGCTATGAAATGGAAGAATTAGAAAGAGTATTACGAAGATAAAAAAAGATTGAATAATTTTAGGTAATCTAATATAATATTAACAAGCGATGAAAAAAGAGTAGTAGGATAAATATTATTTTCAAGAAAGCTAGTGGTTGATGGAAACTAGTAATAATATTATTTGAACTTGCTTTTGGATGTGATGGGTCATCTCCCTTATGGATATTAAGCTAGTAATTACTAGGAACTTTAGGTGGTACCACGTTTATAACACGTCCTTTAGAGGATGTGTTTTTTTAATAGAAAGAGGTTTTTAAAATGTTATATAATTTAATATTTTTTCTAGCTTTATTTGGAGTTGCATGGATAATCTTTTCTTTAATAAATAAAAGAAAAATTAAAAGTAATAAGAAATATCAAATGGCTGAAGTAAAATATCTGATAGGGCGTTTTAATGTTGATAAGAAATTAATTGATTATAAGAAGTTAATAAGATTAATTAATGCTTCAAATGCCTTTATTATATCGTTTGTTTGTACTATTATATCGGTATTGCCTTTAGAGTTTTTATGGCAGATGTTAATAGGTTTTGTCCTCTTATTTGTATTAATGTTTTTATGTTATGAATTATTAGGAATATATGCAGTAAAGAAAGGTTGGAAGAAAAATGGAAAGAAATCACAAAAAAATAGAGAAAAAGTGGCAAGATAGATGGGCCGAAAAAGGGACTTTTAAAGCAATTAATGGAAGTGATAAACCACCATATTATATTTTAGTAGAGTTCCCTTATCCTTCGGGAGCAGGGTTGCATGTTGGTCATGTTAGAAGTTATACAGCGCAGGATGCTTTAGCAAGGATGAAAAGGATGCAAGGGTATAATGTTCTTTACCCAATGGGTTGGGATGCTTTTGGAGCTCCAGCAGAACAATATGCGATTAAAAATCATATTCATCCTAAAGATGCTGTTAAAGAAAATATTAAAACATTTAAAAAACAAATGCAATCAATTGGTTTCTCTTTTGATTGGGACCGAGAATTTTCAACAACGGACCCAGAGTATTATAAGTGGACCCAATGGCAATTTTTACAATTTTATAAACATGGTATGGCTTATAAGGAAAAGGTTCCTGTTAATTGGTGTGATACTTGTAAAATAGTATTATCTAATGAAGATGCAGCTGGGGGAGTTTGTGAAAGATGTGGTAATCCCGTAGTGCAAAAAGAAAAATCACAATGGATGCTTAAAATGGCTTCTTATTCGGAAGATTTACTTAAAGGCTTAGATGATACAAATTTTGCCGAGAAAGTAAAATTAGGTCAAATAAATTGGATTGGTAAATCGGTTGGAGCTCATGTTGATTTTAAGATTGCTAATCATAATTTAACTTTTACCGTTTTTACTACGAGGTGTGATACTTTATATGGTGCAACTTACTGTGTTTTAGCACCTGAACATGAATTTGTAGATATTATTACAACTGATGATAAAAAAGCTGAGGTAGCTGCTTATAAAAAAGCTTGTGCTTTAAAAAATGATTTGGAAAGAACGGAATTAAATAAAGAAAAAACGGGAGTATTTACAGGAGCGTATGCGATTAATCCGGTTAATCAAAAGGAAATTCCTATCTATATAAGTGATTATGTTTTAGCAACTTATGGAACGGGAGCTATTATGGCTGTTCCAGCTCATGATGAACGTGATTATGAATTTGCTAAGAAGTTTAATATTCCCATTATTCAAGTTTTAGAAGAAGTAACGGGAACTCCGCATGAAAACGAACAAAAGAAAAATTCGATTGTAGCAATTGTTTATGATGAAAAGAAAGATAAATATTTGACTTTAAATTGGGGTCAAAAAGGGGGACGTCTATTTGTTGGCGGAACTATTAAAGATGGTGAAAGTGCTTTAGAGTGTGCCAAAAGAGAAATTGCTGAAGAGACTGGTTATACATCTTTAGAGTTAGTAGAAGAGTTACCTAAAATTAATCATCATTATTACGCTTATAATAAAGATAAATATTTTAATATTGAAAGTACAGGTTTCTTCTTTAAGTTAAAAGATGATAAGCAAGGCGCAAAAGCTTTAGAAGAAGATGAAGATTTCCAAGTAGAGTGGGTTAAAGAAGAAGTTATTCTAAAAGAAATGCAAGATGAATTACATTTAAAAACTTTAGAATATTCGAAAAATCCGGGAGCTATGACGGGGGACGGAATTCATATTAATTCTAAAGATTTAGATGGTTTAAATAAAGAAGATGCTATTAATAAAATGATTTCTTGGTTAGAAGCTCATCATTGCGGAAAGAAACAAGTAAATTATAAAATGCGTGATTGGATTTTCTCACGTCAAAGATTCTGGGGTGAACCAATCCCAATGATTTATTGTGAAAAATGTGGTTGGGTGCCAATGGATGAAAAAGATTTACCTTTATTACTTCCTGATGTAGCAGAATATGAACCAACAGATACAGGGGAAAGTCCTTTGGCAAAGATAACTGATTGGGTTAATACTACTTGTCCAAAATGTGGTGGTAAAGCCCAAAGAGAAACGGATACTATGCCAAACTGGGCTGGTTCTTCCTGGTATTTCTTGAGATTTATGGATGCTCATAATGATAAAGAATTTGCTTCAATGGAGGCAATGAAATATTGGCAAAAAGTTGATTGGTATAATGGAGGGATGGAACATACAGCTCGTCACCTTCTATATGCTCGTTTCTGGGTTCAATTTTTATACAATATTGGCTTAGTACCTAATAAAGAAATGATTTGGACTAGGGTTTCCCATGGTATGGTGTTAGGTTCTAATAATGAAAAGATGAGTAAATCAAAGGGAAATGTTATTAATCCTGATGATATTATCAATGAATATGGAGCTGATACTTTACGTCTTTATGAGATGTTTATGGGTAATTATGAACAAGATGCTCCTTGGAGTACTGATTCTTTAAAAGGTTGTAAAAGATTTATCGACAAAGTTATTAGAATAAAAGATAAAGTAAATAATGAAACTGGTTATAGTAAAGATTTAGAAGCTCTTATTCATAAGACTATTAAAAAAGTTGAATATGATTTAACACATATGGCTTATAATACTGCGGTAGCGGCGTTAATGATTTTAGCTAATGCTTATGACGAAAAAGAAGAAATAACCAAAGATGATTATCATTTGCTTTTAACTTTACTTAATCCAATTGCTCCTCATATTACAGAAGAATTAAATGAAGAGTTAGGTTATAAATCATTAACAGAAGAAAGCTGGCCAAAATATGATGAAGCAAAATTAGTGGAAAGTGAAGTGGGAATAGCTGTTTCGGTAAATGGTAAATTACGTGATACGCTTAAAGTTCCAATTGATAGTTCTAAAGAGACCTTAGAACAATTAGCAACTAAGGCAGAGAAAGTAAAAAAACATTTAGAGGGTAAAGAGATTGTTAAAATAATTGTTGTACCTAATAAGATTGTAAATATTGTTGTAAAATAACACCTTCGGGTGTTTTTTGCATATATTATATTCATACATACCAAAAAGGTTCTTCTTTCATATGTTAAAATAGGAAAGAAGGGATTAAATGGAAAAAGCTTATTTTCCTATGAAATATTATAATTTGACCCAAGGATATTTAAATAGTAGTACTCATCAAGGAACTTATGCTTTAGATACAGCAGGTAAAGATAGTGGAAAAGATGCTATCTATGCGCCATTTTCTTGCAAAGTTACGAAAAAATATGTGAAAGCTGGACATGCTTATACAGTTTGGCTTACATCTTTAGAAAAGGTTCTAACTGCTAATGGTAAGAAAGAATATTTAACTATGATGATTGTTCATCCGGAAGATATTGCTAAATTAAAAGTTGGTCAAGTTTTTAAACAAGGCGATTTAGTTTGCTATGAAGGAAAAACCGGTAATGCCTCTGGTAATCATTTACATATGGAATTAGGAATTGGTGCTTGTGGCTGGCATAAAAATAGTTATGGCATTTATACGATTGATAATGCTGTTAAACCCCAAGATTATTTATTTTTAAGAAATGATACGATTGTCAAAAATGATGTTTATAAAGGGACCAAATATTCTTTTAAAGTTGATGATAATTCTTCCTCTATCGTAAAATATACAACTACAGATTTAAATGAAAGAAAAGGACCAGGAACTAATTATCCTTTAGTCAATACCCTTTTAGAAAATACGGCAGTAACGGTATATGAAACAAATGGTTCTTGGGCGCGAATAGAACAAGATATGTGGGTTAGTAATAATTTTTTGACTACTAAAAAACCCCAGAATTATTATAAGAGTATGGAAGTTTATAATTGTGAAACGTTAAATGTTCGTCAAAGTGCTAATAATGGTTTAATTGTTGGAACTATTCCAGTTAATACTGTAGTATCAGTAATAGAAGTCCAAAATGATTGGACACGTATTGGACAAAACAAATGGGTTTATAATGCTTATTTAAAATAACGTTGAATTAAACTTTCTAAAAAGTGCTATAATATTTTTAGAAAGGAAGTGTTAAAATGTTGTACCCTAGAAAACGTGATTTCGATTTATTTGATGGCTTTGATGATTTTTGGGATTTTCCTAAAGAAAAAAATATCATGAAAACAGATATTAAAGAAAAAAATGACCATTATTTAATTGAAATCGATTTACCAGGTTATGAAAAAAATGACATTAAAATTACAGTCTTAGATGGTTATTTAACTGTAAGTGCTTCAAAAGATGAAAACAAAGAAGAAAAAGAAGACGGTCATTTTGTTCGTAAAGAAAGATATTTTGGTAAATGTTCTCGTAGCTTTTATGTCGGAAAAGATATCGAAACAGAAGATATTAGCGCTTCTTTTAAAAATGGTACTTTAAAATTAAATGTTCCGAAAAAAGACGAGAAAAAAGAATTACCTAATAAAAAATATGTGGAAATTAGTGACTAATAAGTCACTTTTTTTCATGCTGTTAATAAGTGTCAATGCTAAAGATATTATAATATTAACGCTAGGAAAAATATGGTAGACTAAAAATAGAGGTTAAGTCTTATGAATAAAAAGGTTAATAATGAATTAGAAAAGTTACAAGTAATTGCTTCTAAAGCTAGTAAAAAGTATATAATGATTGGAATTATTATTTTTATATTGAGTTTGATGTTAAGTTGCTGGCTTTCTAATCCATTTATAACTATTGGGGGATTTGTCATAGCTATATGTTTTTATAGTATGGAAATTAGTAATTTAAAAAGGGAATTTAAAAATAGTTATAAAACTAAGCTTTTTTTACAAATTTTTAAACAAAAGTTTCAAGATGTTACTTATTTTCCCGATAAAGGAATTGATGAAGATATTATTTATGATACCGGTATGATGAAAGAAGGAGATAATTATTATTCTAATGATTATATCAAAGCTAAATATAAAGATATTGAATTTGAAACAGCAGATGTTTTAATTCAAGATGAATATGTCGATATTAATGGAAATGTAAAATATACTCCTTTATTTTCTGGGCAATGGTTTATTTTTAATTTTAATAAACCTTTTAAAGATGATGTTCAAGTTTGTGAAAAAACTTTTAAAAATGCTTCTGTTCCTTTTAAAAACTTTCATAAAGTGGAAATAAAAGATAAGGAATTTAATAAGATATTTAATGTTTATGGTCAAAATGATTTAGAAACTCTTAATATTTTAACTCCGAAGATGATAAAAAGAATAAAAGAAATAAATGAAAAAATAGAAGGCGATTTATTATTTTGCTTTATTAATCAAAAATTACATGTAGGTCTTTATAATTATAAAGATTTATTTGAAGTAAATTATAAAAAACCAATTGATTTTAAAAATATAGAAAAACAAACATTACAAGAAATAAGTTATATTACAGATTTAATTGATATTTTAAGTTTAGATAAAGATTTATTTAAGAAAAGAAAAAAATAAGCTGTGTGCTTATTTTTGTTTGTAATATTCTATTGCTTTAGATAGCAAGTTTGTTTTGGTACTATTTAGTTTATTATTATTTTTTAAAAGATTTATAAATTCCTCTTTGCCCAGAGTTTCAATAAGATAGCACACCATTAAATAGGCATAGTCATAACTGTTATATTCATGCATCCCAAATTCATTTTCTATTTCATCTTGGTTGGGAATTGGTTTTTTATCAAGGCGATTTTCTAGTAACCATTTTATTCCTTTAGAATATGAACCATCTAAATATTTAGCTATTCCTTCACATAACCACTCGGGAGCACTACCAAATAAGTTATATTGGATAGCATGAACTAATTCATGGAATATTACCTTTTCATATTCTTCTTTTGACCACTCATTATCATTTGGCTTTTCTTTTGGTTCAAAAAAATTTAAGGAATTATCTTCATCTTTAAAACAAGCACACATATAATCAGGATTTTGGAGATATCCACGTTCTTTTAAACCTTGGACTAAAGATGCAATATCATTATAAATATATATGGTAGTTGTTAAAGGAACTTCTTTACTATTAAAAAATTGAAATATTTCTTTAGCTTTAGTTTTTATTATTTTAGTAATTTCTTGATAATAGTTTGATTTTTTATTTTGAATAATATATTTCATAATTATCTCCATCTATTTTGTTAATGATTTAATTTATTATATCATAGTTTTAAAATCTTATTTATCTTTTATCCAATGTATTTTAAGAAATTTATTATTGATTAAATTATCTAAAATAAAATAATATTGCATATAAATTAATATAACTAAAAAGGAAAGGAGTATCATTAATTACGAAGTTATGAAGAAATTTTTAAAATTAAGTTTATTTAGTATTTTACTACTTTTAGTGATGACTGGACCGGTAAAAGCATTAACTACTTGGAATTATGAAGATTGGATAGACGGTAATAATTATGGAACTAAAACTAAAGTTTCTCCTAATATTACTAATTTAAAAGGGGAAAGTAAAGAATCAGATGGGATGAAAGTTGGCCCATATAATAAAGCTAGTAAAGCAAAATTAAGTGAGGGAATTACTGAGGAAGTTTATGTGGGACTTGATTTGGATAACTATCAGAATTCGGAATTATTTGAGTTATCTATTGCTTTAAATCAAGAAGATGGCGAGACTTCTAAATATTTAACTGAAGCAGTTGTTATGACCCAAAAAAGTAAAGATAAGTTTGTCATAACAGCTAATAATTGGAATAAAGATAAAAACATTATTGCTACTATAGATAAAAATGGAGTTTATACGTATAAATGGGAATTAAAAAAAGAAGATAACAAGATTAAAGTTCGATTTACAGTATTAAATTATGGTGAAAAACTAGGAGCTACCGATTTTATAGAATTAAATGTGGCTAGTCCGCAAAAGGCTACCGATGTCCGTTATCTTTGGGCTTGCAATATTAAAGCAACTTATGGAGTAGACATATATACAACTTTACCAGAAAGACCATCTGTTACTAATCCGGAGACATCAGATATTAATATTTTATTATATCTTGGTTTAATTGCTTCTGGCGGAATATGTTTATTCTTTATTAAAAAAGCAAAACAATATTGATAATTTATATAACCCTTAATAGAAAATTAGGGGTTTTAATGTGTGTCGTGCATGACATTTAGCTAGAGGGTGAAAGTCCCTTATACGCGTAGGTATCGACGAAGTATTAGAGAAGC
>CANQEJ010000040.1 GCA_947594925.1 uncultured Bacilli bacterium | reverse complement strand
AAGGAGGTTTTTCTTTGCAACGCTAAAGCTCTTTAGAACCCCCAGTATAACTGGGGGTTTTCGTTACACAAAAAAAGGAAGTAAAACTTCCCTTATTTGTTTAATGTAATTACGTTGAATAAAAAGATGGCCCAAAAATTAACAGCTAATTTAAACTTATAACGATACATTTCATAGATAGCTACCCCTTTATCAACAGCTGTTACAACCCAACTTTCTTTATATTTAGGCATAGTATGATTTAAAGGAAACATATGAGCTTTAATAATATTAGCTTCCTTATCACTTAAATCAAAATACTTACGGGCATTAACTAAAGCCAAATTAGGATGAATTGCAAAAATTTGTTTAGGTTTTTCTAAAACAAACTCTCTATCTAAATAAAAATCATGTAATAAAGCTGCTCTTGTAGCCTTTTTATAATCTAACCTTAAAAACTTACAGCATTTATAAGTAACTTTAGCAACCCTATAAGAGTGACCAAATCTAGTAATCCCATGATGGATTTCATTGTCCAACTCTCTAAATTTATCATTATTCATAATGTCTTGCGTAATATTTAAAAATTCGGCTTTATTTTTCTTAGACATAAAGTCTCACCTCAGACTAATAAATTATATCATATACAATGTTTTTTTATCCATCTTTTTAAAATTATATTCCTAAACTACGTCAAAAAATGTCAATAAAAAAGAACTTTGTTTAAAAAGAATCTATATTTATCTTAACATTTTTAATTCCTTTTAAATAAGCATAAGCTTGCACCATAGTTCTTATAGCACTAGCCATTTTTCCTTTTCGACCAATGACAGCACCTAAATCGTTTTCATGTACTATAATTTCTAAGATAGTTGACTCCTCATCGCCACCAAAGCTCTTTACTTTAACCATATCTGGATCCTTAACAATATTTTTTACTAAAAATTCCGTATATTCAACTAACTCCATTATTTACTTTCCTTACTTTTTGATTCAGCATATTTTTTCATAATACCTTGTTTACTTAAAATATTTCTAACTGTTTCTGTAGGAATAGCTCCATTATTTAACCAATATAAAGCTTTTTCTTCATTAACTGTTACTTCTGCTGGATTTTTTATTGGATTATAAGTTCCCACATTTTCAATAAAACGTCCATCTCTTGGACTTCTTGAATCAGCAGCAATTATACGATAAAAAGGTTTTTGTTTAGAACCCATTCTTTTAAGTCTTAATTTTACAGCCATTTTTCTTCCTCCTTTTCTTTTTTCTTTACTACTATATCAAATATAAAAAGAGGTGTCAACATAAATTGGTTGACACTAATTTAAATATTCTTCTTTTACTTCTTCATCAATCGTTTGAATATCATCTTCTGTTACTTCATCTTCAATTATTTCATAGTCATCTTCCTCTTCTTCCACACTAACTTTAACCATGGTATCTCCTACTATTTCAATACCTAATTCTTTTTCTACGTTCATTGTTACATGTCCATTTTCAATTTTTACATCAGTTACTGTTGGTTGTTTTAAAGAACGCACAATAATTTCTGAATTACTAGTTAATTTAGCGTCATTTTTTAATTTTAAATTCATTGTATCATTATAATTAAAATGGTCCGTAGCTACACTAGTTTTTGTATTATTATCATAAGAATACCAAACATTAACATCAAAACCTCCACTAACATTTACAGCTCCACCATTATTTCGACCATTAAACTCATGGTTAATAACCCAACATCCTAAAACGGTATCAGGAGTAATTTCCGGTGTTATATTACAAGTAGTTACACTTGTCTTTTTTCCTTTACCGATTACGGCTTTAGTAACAATTTCCTTATAAACAGCCATTATTTTCTCCTCCTTATACTTTAATGTATGCGCTATACCTCATAAAAGTACATATTTTCTTTATTTATTTACTTTCTTATGTTAGAATAAATTATTAGATTTGAGGGATATTTATGATAGCAAAAGAAGAAGCAGAAAATATTGAAGAAGCTAAAAAAGCAATGGAAAACAATAACTTACCCTATGCTAGAGCCTTATTAAATAAAACCTTAAAAGTATATCCAACTCATCATACTTCTAATTACTTAATGGCAACTATAGAACGGAATCTTAATCATAGTACTAATGCCTTAGACTATTATAGTAAATTAATGTTTACAGAAAACTATCGTCGAAAAGTAATCCTAGAAATGGGTAAATTATATTTCAAAAAAGAAAAATATTCCCAAGCCTTAGAGTGTTTTGAAGATTTATATAGTGAAGCTTTATATGCTGAAGATAATGAATATCGAATTCAAGATTTAACTTATGCCTTAAAGAAAAGTGCTGAGATATATACCATTTGGGGAAATTATGAACAAGCAAGTAAATTATATAAATTAATTGTCGATTTTTTTCTAAGTAATAATTATGCTAATAATAAAGAAATATTTGATGCTTATACCCAATTAGGACACCTTAGTCTTAAGCAAAAAAATATTAAAGATGCTCTTTCCTACTTTAACCTTGCTGTTAATCCGCAAAATCAAAAAAGACGTCAAGCTTTATTAGAAATCGCGAAAATATACTATAATGAGCATGAATTACCAACTGCTCAAAATATTTTAACTTTTATTATCAAAAAAACTCCGAATTCTAGTGAATATATTTTAGATGCTAACCTCCTTTTATTAAAAGTCTATGCTGCTCAAAATAAAATTGATAAGGCTTTAGAAATTGCTAATTTCTTACTAGAAACTAATAAGAAAGATGAAGCTTTACAAGAATTAATATTTCTCTTATTTAAACAAGAAGAATATACACAAATCGTTAAAATCTTAAAACGGAAAAAAATAAGAAATCCATATATTCATAATATATACTCTATATCTCGTCTTAAACTTTCTCAAACTAGTAAATATTCATCAAAAGTAATAAACCTTTATGAAAATTATTCATACAATAAAATATTATCTAAATTACAACATAATCCCCATCTTAATCTTAATGATGATATTTCTCATCTTCTTTCCTTAATTAAAAATACGAAATTAATTCCCCAATACTATTATGGTTCTGATATTTATGACCATTATATTATTCCTCTTTCTAATATAGGGGTTATAAATTATGAAAATACCGACTTTATTCATGTTACAACTTTAGTTAATACCACTAATATTGTTAATGTAGAACCATGCTATAATTTAAATGGTATTTGCAAACAAACTCCTTTAGAAGAATATACTTTAACCTTGCAAAAATAAAAGGGATAATTTATTATAAATGTAGGTGATTATTAATGAATTGTTTATTTTGTAAAATTGTAAATGGGGAAGAAAAATCTCGTAAAATATATGAAGATGATTATGTTATAGCCATATTAGATGTTTATCCTACTGTAGATGGTCATACTCTCATAATTCCTAAAAAACACTATAAAGATTTTAAAGAATTAGATGACCAAATTATTTTACATATGACAAAAGTAGCTCATAAGCTATGTGATACCCTAATGGAAAAATTAAACGTTAAAAGTTTTACTTTTGCCGTTAATTATGGGGAAAGACAAGCTATTAAACACTTTCACTTACATTTACTTCCTAATTATGGTAAAAATAAAGGTAAAAAAGACCCTGCGGAAATATTTAAATTATTCCAATAAAAAAGCTTATCAAAGCTTTTTTTTATCTTTTAATTTCAACATTATTACTTAAATGTTCATAAACAAAATATGGGTCATCTAAAGAATTATATTGATAATTTTCTCTTCCTTGGGCAAAAGCTTTTAACCCTTCTTTAATCTTAGGGTCTTTTTCTTTTTCAAGCATCCTTTCTACTTCTTCTAAAGATAAAGGTCTAATAGCAATCTCTTTTAAATATGGGTCATAGCCGCCCATCATATTCATATCTCTTAAACCATGTTCTTGATTTAAAGGAATAACAGCCGAATATTTAAGGTCACGAGTTTTATCCTCCGCATAAATTCGAGCGGTATCTAACTTATCTCGACGTAAAATAGTTCTTGCTTCATAGAAATTAGCTAAAGTACCATCAAAAGCTCTTCTTGCCAAATACAAAGAAGAATTACTAGTTACTCTATCATAAGGTTCATTTAAAACGCCGGTTGGAAAACCAATATATTCTCTTTCTTGCATAACTCCATTAGCATTATAAGTTTTCTTCTGAGCCCAGCAAGTATTATTGCATAAGCCATTACTAGCATTTATATCATTAACAAAAGAACCGTTAGTTTCAATTACCACAAAACCAGAATCATCTAAAGTAATTATATCTTCTAACATATTTTTTTCTTTAATATATTCTCCATTAGTTCCTAAATAAGGTTTTCTTTCTTCCGTTTTAAAACACTTAAAACATTTATCATCTTTTTTGGAAATTTCAACATAATAAGCAGTTGCATCAGGACCTGTAAATTTAAAAGAAATATTAGTTCCATCACTTTCGACCATTACTTCCTTAGCTTCTTCAAACATATTTAATTGACTTATTAATTCATCTATTTCTTCTAAAGCCGCTTTATAAGCCGGATTATTTAAAAAATCACGACTTATTCCTAAGCTCAAAATCTTTTCACTTAAATTATCTCTTAATTCTTGTACACTATAACTCATAATTCCCTCTTTTCTTAAATTCATTATATAATCTTTTTTAAAAGGCGTATATAAATTCAGCTAAAACTTGACACTAATACCAAGCATTTTCAATATCTACACTTGTACTTTCAGGCATAGGGTCAGGTAAATTCAACTTAGCTATCAAAGGAACTTTAAAGGCTGAGCCAAAAGCCATCGCCATACCTGGACGTAAAGTTTTAATGCGGTCTAAAGTCTCTTTACTAACATTAGAAGAAATATTAGCAACAATTTCAATATCGGCAGGATGGAACATCCTAAAGACAATAAAATTAGAACATTGTGATAATGAAGTTGTTGAAAGTTCACTAGGTCTTTGGGTAATAAATCCTAATAAAACTCCATACTTACGGCCTTCTTTAGTAATACGGTCGAAAATATTATAACCTAAAAGTTCTAAATCATTATCATTTTGCACGTAACGATGTGCCTCTTCAATTATTATATGAATTGGAAATGATGCTCTTTGCTCTAAAGTAGTAGTAAAATTAAAGAACAACTTAGCAAATATTTTCGTTAAAACTTTAGCAAAACGTTCATCAATATAGCTAAAATTTAAATTAACCATCTGCGCCGGTACCCCATCTTTAGCAGTAAAGAAATCGCGAATATATTCTTCTTTGGTAACTTCTTTTTCAAATTGAAAATATTGACGAGAATCACTATTAATAATCCCATGTAAACGAACCTTTAATTGATTAGCTTTTTCAAATACAGCCGAACTACTTAATATTCCTTCACCAATCAACGCAAATTCCAAAGCATAATATAAATCGTCAAGGGTATAGCAAAAATTAGGAGCTGTATTAATCTTCTCTAAATCAACTTTCGAAAAATTTTGTAAAAAATCAATAACTAAACCAACACTATTCATTTTTCCTTGGGCATCAATATTTAAACATTGTCTAATAGTTCTGTTATAACCAGGTTGCGAAATAATGGTATCAAGATTTAAAGTCTCTGTATTATACTTTGATAAAACAGCGACTATTTGGTCACGAATTTGGGTTGAAGTTTTTCCACTAGCTAAAATATCTTGTAAACTTTTAGCAATAATATCATTTTTATACTCTAAAGTTTGTTCATCTTGAGCAGTAAAAATATAAACCAATTTTAAAGCTTGTTCAATAATTGGCAATTGGGAAGAATCCGTACAATTTAAAAGTAAAGCTAAATCATCAACATCTAAAAAATAAGCCGGAATACTAATGACATCACTATCACCAAAATTAACTTGCGTTGTATAATGTTTAAAACGTAAATTAGGAATACTATTCATCTTTTCAAAAGCGCGATTATATTCCCCATAAGCATCAAATAAAACAATATGAGCTTTAGTAGGTAAAGCTTCGTCATTATGATAAAAAATATTTTGTAAAATACTAGCTACTCCACATGACTTACCCGCTCCAGTATTTCCTACTATAGCAAAATGACCATCAAAAAAATCATTTATTCTAGTCGTTATATTGTAACCTTCATAAGTAGTTGATTTACCAATTAATAAATTAGATTTACTAGCAATATCTTGACTACCTAAAAAGAGCTCTAATTCACTTTTATAAATAAGACGAGCTGGTGTTTTAAAACTAGGCTTTTTTACCACACTAGGTGTAAAAACATTATTCTTAATTTCTCCTAATAATAAAACCTTAATAATTTCACTATTAATTCCAATAATTTCCCCTACTATAGAGCGATCATTTTCTCCAAAAACTATATGAACATTTAATAAATTAGTCTCCGCCTCTTTCTTTAAATTTTCCATAATAACTGTATTTTCTTCAATATCAATTATTTTTCCAAACATTAAAACACCTACTTTACTATTTTTAATTTTATCATATCACCAAGAAAAAAAAGAAGCAAGGCTTCTTAGATTTTATAGATTTTTTTCTTTCTAGCTGCTAACTCATAAACAACAATTGCTCCAATTACACCCGTACCAATAATCATAAAAGGAATATTTGAACCTGTACCAGGATTTTTAATATCGGCATTAACGTCTTCTTCCTCAGTAGCATCACCAGCATTAGTATCTACTACACTCGTAGATGTCGATAAATTAATATTTTGAGTTACGGGAGCAACAGAAGTAATTTCCCCTAATTTAGTGGTATTTAAAGTTACTGTTCCGCTACCTGTAGCATCATTTTTCATCTTTACAGTAAAACTGGCAATTTCAAAACTATCAGTTTGATTAGTTGTTGTTGTCAAACTAAAAATCCCTTTATTACTTGTTCCTGTCCAGCCTGTAACAGGAGTAGCATTTATAAATTCTAAATTATCTGATAAAGTTGTAGTTGCAGAAAAATCTGTAATTGAACCATCAGTTACTTCAGCAGCAATTGTGCAATTGATAGCATCACCAGCAAAAACAGAAGTTGGTGTACATTTTAAATTAACAGTACCGTTTATGGCAAAAACCTTGCTAGGAATAATTAAAATACTTAATAAAATCACACTATACAATACTTTTTTCATTAAAATACCTCTATTCTCATTAATTAGTATACCACAGTTAAAAATATTTATAATAAAAATTTAAAATTCAATATAAATTCACTGTAAAGTATGATATTATATATTAGAGAATAAAAATAGGTGGTGATATTATCAAAAAAGTTTTAATTACTGTAGTAGGACCCTACCTTTATTTTGATTATAAAGATGATGACACCGTAACCAACCTATTAAATACCAACATAATTTCTGAACAAGAACTTATTTTTAGTGAAACTTATATTAAAAACAATAAAAATATTGTTACTACTTTCTTAGATGAATTAGTAACGGAAAGAAAAATATCTAAAATTCGTATCAAAGACCAAAATATGGGTCTTATCATCCTTGACTTATTTGAAAGAAATAAAAACATTAAAGAAATATTTATCGAAGATGAAAACCCTATTACTTTTGATTTATACTTAAAAATAATCGCTTGTAAAAGTATTAAGACTGTTAATTGTTACTCTATTCCTAAATTTATTCTAGAACAATTTGATAAAAATAAAATAAATGTTACATCTCGCGATGAAATATTTTTTACTTCCCATTTTATGGAAATTAATAATTTAATTAACTACTCTAAAATGTATTATAAAACTAGTCTTATTATCGACCGTCGCTTTGATGATAATGACTTACACGACCTTAATACCTTTTGTCAAATAAATAAATATTTAAAAGAAGTTCATCTAGAATTCTTTGATAAAGATGTTATTAACAAAGTTGTTTCTTATGTTTATAAAAATAATTTAAAAAATGTTAAAATATTAATTCATGAAAATATAACAGATATGGCTTTAATCGAATATCTTAAAAAAATTAATAAAAGCTATGGTAAAAAATATAAAGTAGAATTAAAGTTAGTTTATAGTAATGAATATATTAGTAATAACTTATTTAGTCAATTAATTGTTAATAATATTAAAATGTGTTGTTTAATTATCTTAAGCATCTTCGTTGCCTTTTTTGCTGTGGTTTTATTTAATAATTATAAAGACCGCAAATCAGTGGCTAGTATTGAAAAGAAATTAGATAAAATAGTAGAAAAAACTAAAGATAATATTTCCAATGTTAATAAAATTCCTGATAGTGAAGATGATGATACGCGCAAAATCAATGAATTATTTAATAGCTTATTAGATATGAATAAAGATACTGTTGGTTGGCTAACTGTTAACAACACTAACATTGATTATCCAGTTGTCCAAGCGGAAGACAATGATTACTATTTAAATAATGACTTTAATCACAATAAAAATTATAATGGTTGGATATATGCCGACTATCGTAATAATATGGAAGATTTAGATGAAAACACTATCATATATGGTCATAATAAATATTTAAATGAAACCATGTTTGGTTCATTAAATAATATCTTAAATGATGAGTGGCTAGATAATCCTGATAACTTAATTATTAGATTTTCAAATTTATATCAAGATATGAATTTTAAAATTTTCTCTGTTTATAAAATCAATAAAACTAATGATTATCTAACAACTTCTTTTAGTAGTAAAACCTCATTTAAAAAATTCTTAAATATCATAAAAAATCGTAGTATTAAAAAATTTGATACAGAGGTAACTGAAGATGATAAAATCATTACATTATCTACTTGTGCAGATAAAAATAAAAGAATAGTTATTCATGCTGTTTTACAACATTAAATTTATCTTGACTTAACTTTGAAAGTTATATTAAAATTTAAGTGGATACACCAAGTCTTTTAAGGCTCAGTGCTTTCCTATACAGGAAAACACCGATGACCCCCTGTGGCACCGGTGTTCTTTTTTTATGTGTATCAACCATTACCAAGTATGTCAAATCAATGTTGTCATCTGGTCATATCTTGTTGCACGTAAGTAACTCCTACTTATTCAAGATAAGTAGTATTATTGTTACTAAAAGAAACACAATAATTAATTGTTTGAATAAATTCTCACGCATAATTACTCACCCTCCTAAAACACTTTTAGGAAAGCACTCACCATCAGGACTTGTTGCATCCGAGTTAAACCTTAACACATTAATTTTCTAAATGCAAAAGACAGATTTTCAAAATCTGTAGTAAAAACAGGGTCAGATTTTCAATTTCTGCTAAGCAGATTTACAAAATCTGCATAAAAAATGGGGTCAGATTTTTAAAATCTGCATTTTTTAAATTTTTTTCATTTTTTTTAATATATTTTTACAAAATAAAAGATAAAGAGACAGGAATACTTATAACAAAGGCTATAATCTCTTTATCTTTTATTATTTATATAAACGTTTACACGTTTATAACTTATTATTGTACAACATATGGGTCAGATTGGGTTCCGGTTCCTGTTACTGTTACATCGGATTTTAGGTTGATAACTGGCAAGACAGCATAACTACTGTAGACGCTACTGTAGTTGAGGTAGCCGCCGCCACCGAACTCATAGGCGTCAGACGAGTAGGAATAATCAGGCGACATTGTCCACCAATTATAACTATGATATAAATAGTTGAATTTTGAACTATTCGGAGCAAGACCACCATACATGCATTCATCAGCTGACAATAATCCTATCTTTAATTTATATAATCCACCGTAATTTTTATCTGTATCTGAACATTTTAACGTTGCAGTACTATTATTTACAATTCTTTCTCTGGCTCCATAATATGTTGTTCCACTATCAATACTACCTGTTGTTGTATCGTTACAATATTTAGTCAATGCTATTTTATCATCTAAATTTTTTAAATTTGTTTGATACCACTCTTCTAATTTTCCTTTTATTGTAGAACTTGTTCCCATATTTGCTGAATTAGTCCAACCATTTCCATTATAATCACTTATACATGGATTATCACTTGTACAATATTGTTTATTGTCATACGTATAGCCTACATATTTAGGATTATTATATGTTGAATTAAATGTCATATTGGGTAATCCTGTATCTTTATCATTTAATATTATTCTTATTGTTCCATCTCCATTTATTCGTACGATGCGCCATAGTCTATCTGCAAAAGATACATAATTATTATTTATTTGACCTCGATAGATATAACTTGTTCCATCGTCATCTGCAGTTTTTACTAGTCCTTCTCCTTCTTTTAGCACATAATACTGCCAATCTGCTTTTGTTATAGTAGAACCTGAAACTTCTTTTATTTTATATATTTCATATCCACTTATATTATCACAAGTTCCAAATGTATAATAATCAATATATTCTGTTGGTTCAGTTACATTACATATAGCGTTATTCATAGTTAAATCATCCTGATTTTCAAAATAAATATCTGAATAATTTTTTGTAACACATATTCCTTCACCAATCATGTTACAAGTTTCATTTGCATCTATATATACATTTTGATTTAATTTCCAATCACTTAACTTATTTGTAAAATCAGTTATATCTTCATTAATAGATTGCGATGCTATTATTGTTTCTCCTAATGTAGGTTCTATCGGTACTTCCTCATTTGTTGCTCCTGTTTCGATTGTTATTTTATAGGTAAAGGTTTTATTTTGTCCTTCGCTTGGTTGTGTTTCCCAATCCATCCAACTTCTTATCTCTATTGTCTTTTCTTGTTTTCCTGTTACAAATCCACTTCCTATGATATATGATGCTTCATTATCAAATCCTTGAATACTTCTTTTCTCTATGGGTTGAGCTTCTGATAGTAATATTGTTTTTTTATCTACAGCAGCCCTTACAAATTTATTATCTAATGTACTTCCCTTTTTCTTATTTAAAATAACATTATATTTTGCATTAGTATCACATGTATTTTTTATTGTTATTTTATATGGTTCTAATTTTAAT
>CANQEJ010000039.1 GCA_947594925.1 uncultured Bacilli bacterium | reverse complement strand
TTAATTAATTTTTTTAATAGGACATTTTGTTTTGTAAATCAATTCAAAAAAGCGGACATTTTGAATTATAATTCACAAATTAAGACTTTTTTTAGTGACAAAAATAATATCTTATATTATAATAGTTACTACATTTGAAGGGGAAATTTTTATGGGATATTTTTGTTTACCAACTACTAAATTTGTCGAACTTAAGGAAAATTATTTAAATAGTTTAGATACCTTTAATCAAGATATTTTTATTTCTGTTGCTAAAAAGATTAGTAGACAAACTGGAATACCTTTAAAATGTATTTGGTATAATAAAGACTATTGTTATGCGCAGGATTGGTATAAAGTAAATGGTAAATGGTTTTTTTATAAAGATTTAGGAGAATATGAAGGAACATTACTAGAATTATTAGGAGAAGAAATATCCCGTTATTTTGACCTTGATACAGTTTCTTACCAATTAGCTAGAATTAATAAAGAAGGTTGTGGCGTTGTATCAGAAAACTTTTGTCAAAAAAATTATACCTATAAAGATGTTTGGGATTTAGACCTTAGTGATAATTATGGTTTATCCATTTTTAAAACAATTGAGTATATGCGTATGACCCCAAAAGATGCTTTATTACTTGCTAATGATTTGAAAAAACTTTTTATTAGAGATTTTTATGTAACTGAAAAAGACCGTAAAGGGGTCAATCTTTTATTTAAATGTAAGAGTAACAAAATTAGACTAGCTCCTTTATATGATTATGAAAATAGTTTCTTTGATGCTACTAAACCCTACTATGAAAACTGTTTAGGTTGGCTTGATTTAAATAAAAAAGACCAACAAGAAACACTTTTAAATGATGATGTCTTTCAAGAGTTACTATATAAATTAATGGATATTAAACTTAAAATTCTTATTAAAAACGTTGAAGATAAACATGGAATTATAGTGCCTAATTATCTTAAAGGCTATTGGTTAAATCATGATAAAATAATTAAAAAATATGTTAGAACTACTAATGTATTAAAATAATTTTTTAAGCATATTATAGATATATAATCTCATTGACAAATAATTAAGTTTAGGGTAAAATCATAATGTGCTTAAGGTTATGGGTCTATAGCCAAGTGGTAAGGCGTGGGACTGCAACTCCCTGATGCGTTGGTTCAAATCCGACTAGGCCCTCCAATATGTTTAAAAACTCGAAATAATATTTCGAGAAAATAAATACTAACAGAAATGTTAGTTTTTTTATTATTATTTACTTATTAATTTCATTTGTAATATTCTATTATTTATTTCATAAACAATCATCAATTTTAGCATTTAATTCTTGATAATAAGCAAGTTCTCCCGCCAAAGTTTTAGGGCCCTCACAATTTTCTTTGACAAATTCATCAACATTTTTCAAATCAAAACACTCCTTACATATAATATTTTACCACATAATTTAATTAGTAAAACTATGAGTTACAGAACCATCGGAATTATGGGTAACTGTTGTATGGCCCGTAGAAGTGCTATGACTAGTTGTACCATCAGAATTATGACTAATAGTAGAACTACCAAAACTTGTACTATGACTAGTGGTACCACTACTATTATGACTAATTGTAGAACTACCGAAAGTTGTATTATGACTAGTGCTTCCATTAGAACTACTACTTATAGAACTGCCAAAAGAAGAATTTGTTCCAAAAGTAGAATTATTATCATCAAACATAATATCCCTCCTTAAAGTTATTATACACGAATTTTGAAATTATTGGCTATTTTAAAAATATAATGTTATAATTATTTGCGAGGTGGTAAATTTGAAAAAAATAAATATTTTATTGGTTATGCTAGCAGCTATATTTATGCTAACTGGCTGTGAATTTAAAGAAAGTGATGCCTTAAAGTTTAAAAATGCTTATGAAGATTTAAATAAACAAGAAACAGCAGAAGGTGTTAAATATCGTAGTATTAGTATTGATAAAGATAATCCTATAGTTTATACAACATTTAAAGAAGTAAAAGAAAAGATTGATAATAAGGAAACATTTATTGTTTATGTTGGCTTTTCCGCTTGTCCTTGGTGTCGTACAGTTATTCCTTATATCTTAGAAGCAGCCAAAGAAAATAAGATTGATAAAATCTATTATGTTAATGTCCGTGAAGATAATACAAAAGAATCTGACCTACGCGGCTACTACAAAGTTAATGAAGAAGGAAAAGTCGTTTATGATATTTATCCCGATAAATATTATCATGATATTTTAAATTCTTTAAATGATTTATTAGAACCATATACTATCACTGATGAAAATGAAAATGTTTATGAAACTGGGGAAAACAGACTATACGCTCCTACTCTAATTGTTTATAAAAAAGGTAAAGCAAAAATAGCTGAAGATTGTATTTCTGAAAGTCAAAAAGACGGTTATCAAAAAATTACTAAGACTATGATAAAAGATATGAAAGCCGAAGCTACTAAAGTATTTAAAGAATATAAATAGGAAATCCTTTAAGATTTCCTTTTTTTATGATAAAATTTTTTTAGGAGGGTTTATAGATGAAATATAGAAGCATAAGTTTAAATTCTAAAAGTGATATAGGTTTAGTTAAATATAATGAAAAATATCAAGAAGAGTATTCCTATTACTTTGATGTAAATGATGGTCATAATATCTTAATGACTGATGATATTAAAAATGGGGAACAATTATTTAAAGAAAAACTAATTCAAAACTATATGCTTTGTTATCGATATAATATTATAGGTGGTGTAAATATTGATACATCTAAAAAAGATTTAGAGGTTTTCTTACACTTAAATCCTAATAGATTAGAAGGTCCAAATAAAACGGCTCAGATAGTAAATGACCTTGTTAATTCTTTAAAACTATATTTTTATGATAAAGAAAATATTATTTTAAATGTTTTAAATGAAGAATATTTAGAATTAGATAGCGTTAGTAAAATTTTAAATAATGATGATACTTATACATATATTTTTAAAAATACGTATAATAACTTTTTAATGCCTGCCCTAGTAGAAGAAGTAACTACTTGTGAAAAAAATTTAACTAACTGGGGTGAAGGCTGGTTACAACATTTAGATATGACTAAAAATTTATCTAAGACATATGATACTTTATTAAGTGAAAGTATTCAAGAAGGAAAAGTTACCTATCCTGAACTATTTAGTAAATTTGATAAAATAATATGGCAAGATATTAACTCTAATAAAGCGACAAGAAATATTATATTTCGAAGTAATGGAGATATTTCTTATTCTAAACATAATTATAAAACTAGAAATATGAAAAAACATAAAAAGTGTACAATTGATTATAATGTTTTAGGAAATAGTTTTTCATTAATAGAAAAAACTGCCCAAGATAATTTTGAAATTGAACATAATCCTATTTTTACGGAAATTCGAAATAATAATTTAAATATGGTAATTAATCCAAGAAGGAAAAGAAGTAAAATTAACTATACTAGTGATATAGTTAATAACTCTTCTGTCGCTATAGAATTATGGTGCATAGAAGGAAAAATAATAAATTGTTATATTGATTTTCGTACCCATCGAAACTATAAAAATAAAATTAATGGTTCATATACTTTAAGAATAGCACCAGAAAAAAAATATGGACAATTTTCTTTAAAGTTTGTCAGTCGCAAAGGTTCTTATGGATATGATTTTAGTGAAAAAGTTGCTAAAGAAGATGAAGAACTTTATTCTACTTTATTATATGATAATATCAATTTAGATTTAATTGAAGAGTTAATAAATAAATTAATTCCTGTTATTAATAAGGAAGCAGCTCATAATAATAAACCTTTAATTTCTTTAGATAATACCATATCTATTCAAGCAATTAAAACATTAGAAAATAGAGTTTTAGATTTACTTAATGAAATAAAAGATGGAGTTCCTTTAAATCATTTAGAAAACATCTTACAAACATTTACAACCTATTATGAACAAGAAAGACCAAAGCAAAAAATTTTAAAATAAAATATAACGTCACCGGTAAGATGACGTTTTTAAATATTTTCTTTTATTTCCGGAAATAGATTATAAACATTATAACCTAATAAATTATCAAAATATTCTTTTAATTTATAAGCTTCTTTTATATGATAAACGGTATTAGAATAAACTCCTCTTCTTACCATAATATCGATAAGTCTTTGCTCTAAAGTACAGATACGATTAGTACATAATAAATCACATAAATTAATTATTTTTTCATAAGGTGTATATTCATGGGTTTGAATAAATTGAGTACGAAAAGGTATTTTTTTAGGAATTCCTCCGGCGGTACAATTAACATCATTATTTAAATAAGAGTGCACTAAACAAATATTACAATATTCTTCATCATAACCTTTTTGCTTTAATAAATTGTATCCGTCCATAACATGATTTTGAAAACTGATTGTTTTGCCAATATCATGGATATAACCTAAAGTCTTGGCTTTTTCGGTATCTAAATTTAATGCTTTAGCTATCCTCGCGGCAGCATCCCCGACACAAATGGAGTGTTTAATCCACCCATCATGAGGGGTTTTTCCTAAGGCATCATCTAACATCTTCTTTGCTGTTTTACTACTTAATTTCAAAATAACCACCCTTATTTAATTTTAATTGTATATTCTTTATTACGAATACAAAGTACCAATTCTATACTTTCGGCATTACGAATAGTAGAATCTACTTGTAATACTACCTTTCCTTTTAAGTTATCTGGGGTCATATTAACTGTATTTAAAGTAACTGGTTCTCCCCCTTTAAGCTTATATCTAATTCTAGCAAAATGGGTAAAGAAATCTTTATCAGTTTTATTACTCTTATAATAGAAAGTAGAATTATCTAATTTTAATTCATAATCTAATACTAATAAAGTAGAATTAGCCGAATTATTATTATATTTTGGGGTAACAATTCCTACCGAATTACGGCAGTCATCTTTAATACAATAATCATAATTATATTTATAAGAACCTGTAATATTATAATTAGATATTCTTAAAGAACTATTTCCTAAAATACTATCTTTAAATGATACAGTTTCTTGTTGTTTATAACTACCCATATTTTTAACTTTTTCTATATTATCAGGAACTATTTTTATCCTTTTGTAATTGGCTCTAATATCTCCAACATTATAATCAATAGAATCTAGAACATCAATAATATAATTATTTCTAACACTTTTTTTATCTAATTCAAAGATTAAAATATAATTAGCATCAGTACCACCTTTTATTTTATCTTCTTTATAAGGAGTACCTAAATCAGAGAAATATTCAATCTTACTTTTTGTAGGATAAACATTATCCCGATTTATTTTTAAGCGAAAATCCGTTAAATCAAAAGAATTAGCTACAGATGATTTATTAACTATATTCATATTAACTACTAAGAAATATTTATCTTTAATAAGTTCATTACCTTGATAATCAGTATTCGTAATATAACTATCATTAACTTTCATATTAAAAGTTTTATAAGCAAAGACAGCATTTTCTTTATAAACTTTATTATAAACATTAATATTCATAAAAATACCTGTACCAACAATAATACCAATAATAGAAATAATACAGATAAAGATAAAAGTATTTTCTAAAATATAATATTTAAACTCCCGAATAAAACGTCTAGCTGTTCTTTGCGCTTTATAAGTTTCAACCCCTACAGTAAGTTCTACTTCTTCATCATCAGAAGCTTCTATTTCTAATTCTTTTAAATCAATTTGGAAATTAAATTTCTTTAAATCAAATCCTAATCCTCTTAGGAAAGTAAAGACTATTAAAACATATTGCGGCAAGGAAAATAATAAAGATAAATCTCGATATAAACGAGCTGTTTGAGCATCGACAACTTCTTTTTCAAGTCCTTGTAAAATTCCAAAGGCTACTGAGAATAAGACGAAAAGAAATATATAATAAGCAATTAAAGCTACATATAATTTAGTATCTTTCTTTTTGTTTTTCATGAGCATATAAACAAAGACACATGTACACAGGACAATAATGACGGCAAAATACATGAATAAATTGACATAACTTCCGGCTATATTAGAATTAGAACTATAATAACCAGAAGAAGCAAATTCATTAAAGAAGCCTACTAATCTAAATACCCGATATGCTAGATAAACTAAAAGGCCAACTATAAATAAATGGATAGCTTTAAAGTGTTTTATCAAAAAAGCATAAGGCTTCTTAAAGACCATGTAAATACCCTCTTTCTATCATATTAATTATAACGTAGATAGAAAAAAAAAGAAAGCTTAAACTTTCTACATTGTTCTTCTAATCACAAGAAGTTGGTCAGGCATTAAATAGATAGTTCCATTTTCTCTTACTACGCGGTCTTTATCAACATTAAAACGACCAGCAACAATATCTAACGTATCCCCTTCTGTTGTAATATAATAACTATAACCATTTTTAGGAATTAAAATTTCTTGCCCTGGATAAATATAATCGTTCATAGTTAGACCATTTAAAGTAGCTAATAATTCAGGATTAATATTATAACGTCTTGCTATTTGATATAAATTGTCCCCTTTTTCAATGGTATAATATTCAAAATACTGTTCTTTATTTTTAGGAACAATTATTTCCATACCTTGTCTTAACATTGATGAATATTCTAAATTGTTAATATCTTTTAACATATCCACAGTAGTATTAAATTTCTTCGCAATAACCTCTAAATTATCCTCTTGTTTTACCGTATATTTATCATACATACTATCACTCCTAATAGTAAGATATGATAAATAACCTAAAATGTTATTTAGGCATTACAAATATCATATTTTGATTATTAAAATTCCACTCAAAGTCTTCTAATAATAACTTTTCTCCATCTTTTGTATTATATCTATATAACTTAGAACCACTTAAATAATAAACACTATCTTCATAAGTATCAACTATTTTAATATCATCTTTTCTTGTAACTAATATTTTATTTGGGCTATTATATAGTTTTAAATATAACTTATCATCAAAGGCTTCATAATTATATCCTTTTATCTGTTTAAAACTATATTCTTTTTTCACTAATTTATTTAAAGAAATATCTTCAAAATCATTATTATAGATAACACCCTTTTTAGTTTTAGTTCCAACAATTCTAATCTTTTTATGAGAAGGAACAATTTCATATTCTATTAAAGATTTCTTATCTACTAAATAAACACTTTTATCATAACTTCCTAAAATATAACTATCCATCGATATATCATAATCTATATCCCAAGTTTGTTTTTTTCCATTTTCTAAATTAATAATAATAAACTTGGTAAAATGATAATCTTGACTATAATCAGCTAAAATTACTAAATTATCTATTTTTGTTATAATATTTAAATTATAAACATCTTTATCTGTAATTTTAATGTTATCAGTAATACTTCCATTTAAATAATCAAAACCACGATAATTCCATAATAGAAAAGCCGAATTATCTTGATTATAAATAGTAACATTATTAAATGTAGTATTATTATCTTTATTAGTATTTTTAATTTTATAATGTTTTAAAATATCTTCATTATTAATAAGTTCAACATCTTTAATAGTTTTATTGTCATAACATATTGGTCTTAAATTTTCTTCTTTTAATTTTAAAGAAAGACATTTAATATTATCTTTAACATAATAATCTAAACCCGTAACAATTTTTCTTTGCCATTTGGTAGATACAACAAATTCATAATCTTTACTATCTTTTTCGACTTTTAAATAATGAATTTTAAGTTTCTTATTATATTCTTCTTCTATTTTAGTTTTATCTATATTATAGTGAATTTTATAATTATGAGGCATTTTAAAAAGAAATATAATGATAATAATTATACACAATAATACCATAGCAATTCTTTTCTTTTTTACCCTACTTTTCATAATTACTCTTCTTCTTGGATATATTTTTGTTTCTCTCTTATCATATATTCTGTTATTTCAGTTTCTATTCTACTTAAAGCTTTTTTGGATATTTTAGAGATATGAATTAATTCTTTAATTGTATCAATAGTAATTCTTCCCCAAATTACACCTTCTCTAACAGTTAAATCATTATACATATCAGGTGTTATAGATAAAAATGTATAGCCCCATAACACTCTTTTTTTAGCTACCATTAATCTTTTATTAGTAATAGCTACCACACAAGTAGAAAATATATCTAATAAACTTAAAGTTTTTTGCCCACAGAAAATAAACAAAATCTCTTCTTCAGGATTTAAATGTTGTTCAATAATATGACAATGTTTTTTTATTCTCCAAGCAATTCCCCCAGGATAAGTTCTTATATATTCCAAAAGTTTTTCATATACACTCATATTTCTTCCTCTTTATCTACCTTTATTTTACATATTTATCCCTAATTTAGCAAGATTTTCTTAAATAAACATAGAAAAACACCAAAAATCTGGTGTTAGATTTTATTCTATGATGTATGGATTATCTGCTGTTCCAGGATTATCAGGTTGGGCTGTTGTAAAGGTTACATCTGTGGATAAGTTGATGACTGGAACCACGCTGTGAGTATCACTAGCACTGCTAATGTTAATACTACCATTACCACCAGAAATGACTTTAAAATCATAATAATCTTTTGCATTAATAAAATCATAAGGTGACATACTCCACCAAAAATAAGTTTTATATAAATAATTATTACCATTGGCATTTGGGATATTTTCGCTCCACGATAATCCCGCCATAGTCATTTCATCAGCATTTAGTAGCCCTATTTTTAATATATAGTTTCCTCCATATGGTTTTGAATCAGGACATTTTAAACTTGGTAATCCAGCTTTTATTCTCAAATATGGATTTAAAAGAGTAGATTCACCATACTTACTTTCAGGATATGTATAATCATTGCAATATCTCCCATATTCTATTTTATCGTCTACTTCTATTAAATTATTTTTATACCAATCTTCTAAATATGTCTTTATTTTACTATCTGTTACACTTTTATTGTTTTCAAAACTTCCATTTTTTAATTCTGATATACATGGGTCATCTTTAGTACAAGGACTTTCATTATTATATGTATATGCCAAATAATCAGACCTATAAATATTTTCTGCTAAAAAGCTATCTCCCATTGGCTCATCTAGTATTAATCTTATGCTTCCGTCTCCATTTATTCGCACTATTCGCCATAGTAAATCTTTTGGTACCTCAGGACTACTTTTTGTTGTCCCCCTTCCTAACTTTACATAGTTATTATCTACTTTTCCTCTAAAGTAATAACTATTACCATCATCATCTTCGGTTACATATAAACCACTCTTGTTTTTTATATCTTCTTCATTTGTAGATGAATTTGGAAAGCCTTTGGTAAAATCCAAATTACTATCTGGTTTAATATCATTATTAGCTAAAATTTCATCACTCAATGCGGGATTTTCATTTGTTGCTCCTGTTTCAACTGTTATTTTATAGGTAAATGTTTTATTTTGTCCTTCACTTGGTTGTGTTTCCCAATCCATCCAACTTCTTATTTCTATTGTCTTTTCTTGTTTTCCTGTTACAAAGCCACTTCCTATGATATATGATGCTTCATTATCAAAATTATTTATTTTTCTTGTTTCTATTTGCGTAGCATCTGATAGTAGTAGTGTTTTTTTATCTACTGCTGTTCTTACAAATTTATTATCTAATGTACTTCCTTTTTTCCTATTTAATATAACATTATATTTTGCATTAGTATCACATGTATTCTTTATTGTTATTTTATATGGTGTTAATTTTAATCCCTCTTCTTCTTTTATTGGTACTGCTCCATTTAGTGTTGTTGCTGCACTTTCATTTTCATATGTTATATTAAAACAATCTAATGTTGTTATTCTATTTTCATCTGACTGAGTAAAAAGTCTTTCCCATAATGCATACGAAAGTGTAGCTACACAGCTAAAAAGCATTATTCCTATTATAGTTATTATTGTTATTTTACGTTTTCTTTCCTTCATTACATTTATTCCTTCCTATCTTTACATCTAAGTCCATTATACCCCCCCCGGTTTATTGTAAAGCAGAAAGTTTCTGGTTGACATGCATGAAATTAGAACACCAAAAAAGATAGAAAACAAAATGTTTTTTATCTTTTAGTGTTTATAACTATCCTATAATGTATGGATTATTTTTAGTTCCAGGATTATCAGGTTGAGCTGTTGTAAAGGTTACATCAGTTGACAGATTGATGACTGGAGCCACGCCGAAAGTATTGGCGGCATTTGTGTAGGTGATGTTACCGCCGCGATAGGCAAAGAACACGCCCGGACTAGACGAAGTAGCACCATACGGCGACATTGTCCAATACTCATAACTTCTTCTTAAATAATTATCTGCAGATGCATTATTTGCACTTAAATTACTATAATTATATCCTCCAAAATTCAATTCATCACTATTTATTAAGCCTATTTTAAGTTTATACACTCCTCCATAATCTCTAGTTGTTCTTCCATCCTTTTTTGTTGGGTCTGGACAATGCAAGTCTGGGTGTTTATCGGTATATATTCTTTTATATGCTCCATAGTATAGATAGTTTGAAGAATCTTCTGTTCCACTTCCATAGGAAGTATCATTACAGAAAGTTGTCTGAGCTATTTTATCATCATAATTTTTTAAGTTTGTATTATACCACTCTTCTAGTTTTGCTTTGATTTCTGAATTTGTTCCTCCATGCGTATTTGTAAATGTTCCATTTGCATAATTTGTTACACATGGGTCAGCATTAGTGCATGACTTAGTATTTTGATATGTAAATCCTACGTATTGATGTCCCGAATACGTTGAATTATATTTATAAGTCGTATTATCTATCCCATAATCCCATATTATTCTTATTGTTCCATCTCCATTTATGCGGATTATTCGCCACGTCTTTCCAGCAAATGATACATAATTATTATCTATCTTTCCTCTAAAATAATATGTGTCTCCATCATTATCTTGCGTTTTATACAAACCTGATTTTGATGCTATATCTTCTGATGATGTTCCTGAATTTGGAAAGCCTTTTGTAAAGTCTAAATTACCATCATCTTTTACTTCGTTATTAGCTAAGATTGTTTTTGTTGTTTCTGGTAATGGTACTTCCTCATTTGTTGCTCCTGTTTCGATTGTTATTTTATAAGTAAATGTTTTATTTTGACCTTGAGACTGTGTTGTTTTGTAATCTAGCCA
>CANQEJ010000038.1 GCA_947594925.1 uncultured Bacilli bacterium | reverse complement strand
TCATCAGAAATTAGGTACAATAATTTTATGACACATCTTTTTTTTTACTCAAGATGTGCCATAAAATGCTTTACATTGTACCACAAAAAAAGAAGCTCATGCTTACATCTTTCTTTGCATAGCTTCCATAATATTTGGTACTAATTGTTTTTTACGAGATACTAAATCTTGAATATACATACCTTCTTCAACATTTTCAATATCATAACTTTCCGCAATAATATCTTTAGCATTATCATTAAAGATAATATAAGAACCATTTTTAATAACATCAGTAACAAACATAACAGCCACTTTATAACCTTGTGATTCTAGATTATTTAAAACTTGAATATAAGATGATAAATCTTGTTTTATATCATCATAATCCATTGTAAAGACTTGCGATATAGCCATAGATTCATCGCCAACTTTATAGTTTTTAATATCTTGATTAAATACTTCTTCTGGGGTCATGCCTTTAATAGTAGAACCAGCTTTAAACATATCATAACCAAATTTTTCAATATCAATTTTAGTCATTTCACTTAATTTAGTAGCTACCTCTCTATCAATATCTGTAGTTGTTGGTGATTTAAAAATCATTGTATCTGATAAAATAGCTGCTAACATAATTCCTGCAATATCATAAGGAATAGCAATATTATTTTCTTCATAAAGCTTATAGATAATTGTACATGTACAACCTACTGGCATAGAACGAAAACTAATCGGACTAGAAGTCCATATGGTTCCTAAATTATGATGATCAATAACTTCTAAAATATTAGCTTCATCAATACCTTCTACACTTTGAGCTTTTTGATTATGGTCAACTAATATAACATTTTTCTTTTCATAACTATAAGTATCAGTTACTTTTAAAAGTCCTAAACACTCACCCTTTTTATTCACAATTGGATAAGTAGTATGACCATGTCTATTTATTTCATCTAATACTTCGGTACGATAGTCATGAATATTAAAAGTAATAGGGTCTTCTTTAACTTTAATGCTCTTAGCATAATTAGCTAATCTAATTTTACTAGAAGTATTATAAGTATCTAATTTAGTATAAATAACATTAACGCGATTTTGTTTAGCAAGTTCCATCATATCCGGGGTTAAACTATAACCACCAATAACCACTAATAATTTGATTTTCTCTTCTAAAGCTTTTTTCACTATATTAAAACGGTCCCCAACAATTAAAATATCATTTTCCGTTAAACTAACAGTATTAATAAAAGATTCACTTTTAAAAGCTGCTATCATTAAATTACCAATAATTTCTTCATCAAATTTTAAAACTTCTTGACCATTAATAGTTTCTAATAAATTAGCATAAGAAGTATTTAACTTAGTAATATCACCTTGAATTAAATCTTTTGAAATTTCTTTTAAAGTAATTAAACCATTTAAAATATTTTTGTCATTAGTTAAAGGTAAAGCTGGAACATTATTTTCGTTCATAAAATTAAAAGCTTTTAAAATAGAAGATTTTCCATTTAAAACAATATTCTTTTTATAATTGATATCTCTTACTTGCACTTTAACATCATTTAAATATAAAGGTTCTTCAACACCAAAATATTTTAAAACATATCTCGTTTCATTGTTAATCGTGCCAATAACACGTGCTTGGGCGTTCATACCTAACTTATTTTTTAAATAAGTAAGAGCAATACTAGCACAGACAGAATCCGTATCAGGTTTACGATGTCCAAAGATAAAAGTCTTATCCATATTTATCCCTCTTTTTCTAGGTGTAATTATATCATATTAATCTTTTTTTTCCTACCTTCTTTTATAATTTTAGACATTATAAAACCTCAGTTTAACTGAGGTCTTTATTAGATAAATCTTACTATTGTAAAGACAATTAATAAGCCTGCTAACATTCCTACTAAGAATCTCCAGATGTATTTCATCCACTCTTTATAAGGAATATTTAAGTATGCTAAACCAATCATTAAGATAGCACTAGTTGGAGCAAAGAACCCAACAAAGCCATGCATGCCACTCATTATTAAAGCAGCTAGATTAGAATAATTACCAGCAGCAGCTACATAGTATTGTCCTAAACTGTAAGCAACAAAGTCTAAATCAACATTAAATATAGAAGCAATCATAGATGCTAAAGATGCTAAGTAAATATTGAAATGTTTAGTTAAACTAATAATCCAATCAACAATTGTTGGAACAATTGGACTTAAGTTAGTAATAACAAATACAACATAAATTAAAACTAACAATAAGACAATTCTAGACATCTTTTTAGCACCTTCGATAAATCTATCAATTAATTTATCAAAGCTTACTTTATAAGCAATAGCTAAAACTGCACCAGCAATAAGCATTACTATTTGCGTATTAAATAGTGGCCATGCTCCAAAAGCTTGAACTACACCAATTTCTTCTGTTCCCAAAATATATGAGAATATTGCATGGTCGCCAATCTTAATTCCTAATAACCAATTATGGAATTTATTAAATATGTCAATACCAAATGATGTACTCCAATTAATATAACCTAAAATTAATAATACTAGAACAAATGCTAAAACTACAATTAAAGGCCATTTTTTAGAACTACCAGCTTTGGCTTTCTTATCTTCAATTGTAACAGCAAACTTATCTTCACTAATTTCTTCTTTGCTTGGTTTCTTTAAAGTTCCTTTAGCATGTAGGAAATTAAAGAAATTAAATAGAACAAAAGCAAGAACAAATATAGCAACTTTAGTTATAATTTCAGTATTAAAGCTAATACCAAAATAAGAATTAATATAACTATAAACATAAGTACTGTAAGTTGCTCCTAATTTACCAACTAGGATAGAACCAAATGTTGTACATAAAGCTGTTATCTTATCCATTTTTAAGTTTAAGATAATAGTTATAAATAAAGGTACAAAAACTAATAATGGATACACATCACTAGAAATTGAAGCAAGTCCTGCAAATACAAATGAAGTAATTAAAATAAATGGTAATTCTTTTCCTTTCAATTTTTTTACAACTGATCCAATAAATCCCTTATAGGCATCAATACTAGAAAGTAATCCATAGAAACCACCTAAGACAAGTAAGAAAGTTACTTGATATAAAATGGTACTAAGAGAATAAATACTTGTAAAGAATAAATTAGCAATACCTAAACGGCTAATTTCTCCAACATACATATCTGTTCCCGTATATTGCCCAACAGGAATTATCCAAGTAAGTATAGCAACTAATAAAATTGTAATACCAACTATTTTGAATAAGTCATATTTTTGAAATATACCTTTTTTCATTACATTTTCCTCCCTCTACCTAAATTATATCACAAAAAAAGAAAATGCAAAGAGTTTCCGTGTGAAAATCCCTTCACATTATATTAAATTAAAGCATTTACCATCTCTTACGTAATAATTGATTTTCATAACCTGTCATTGTAAAATCTTGCTTTAAACTTTTCTCAATTTGAACATTATATCCATAAAATTTTCTAATAAAATCATCAATATTAAATTTATCTATATCAAATTTAGTTACATAACTAACATTACTAGATGGTACCTCTATTTTTAAATCGTCGCTGTCCGCCATTAAACAAAATAAAACTGTATTATCATCTTCAATTGTATAGTCCCACTCATCTTTTATATTTAAAACTGTTACTACATTACCATTAAATATTAAGGCATAATCCATTGTCATCAACCTTACCTCCTAATTATTTAATTTCTTTCTTTCATAGTTGGGAATAGTAAAACATCACGAATTGAATCTTGCTCTAAAAATAACATACATAAACGGTCGATACCATAACCTATTCCCCCAGCAGGAGGCATCCCATATTCTAAAGCTTCAATAAAGTCCATATCAATATCATTTGCTTCTTCATTACCTAAATTTTTTTCTTTTAATTGACTTTCAAAACGTTCTAATTGGTCAATTGGGTCATTTAATTCAGAATAAGCATTAGCAAACTCTTTACCAGCGATAAATAATTCAAAACGTTGGGTAAAACGAGGGTCTTCTGGGTCTTTTTTGGTAAGTGGAGAAATCTCAATAGGATGTCCATAAAGGAAAGTTGGCTGAATTAAAGTTTCTTCAACATACTTTTCAAAGAATAAATTAATAATATGACCAACAGTTTTTTCATGTTCAGCTACTTCAATATGATGTTCTTCTGCTAAAGCTAAAGCTTCTTCTAAAGTCATCTCTTTTTTAAAATCAATACCAGTTACCTTTTTAATAGCATCAACCATACTTACTCTTTGCCATGGCCCTTCTAAATTAATAACATGACCAGAAAAATTATATTCCATTTTATTAAATACTTCTTTAGCAATAGTAGTAAACATATTTTCAGTTAAATCCATCATACCTTCTAAATTACTATAAGCTAGATATGCTTCCATTAAAGTAAATTCAGGATTATGTTTAGTATCCATACCTTCATTTCGAAAAACTCGACCTATTTCATAAACAGCTTCCATACCCCCTACTAATAATCTTTTTAGAGGAAGTTCTAAAGCAATACGTAAATACATATCTAAATTTTGAGTATTATGATGAGTAACGAAAGGTCTTGCAGAAGCACCGGTTAAAAGAGTTGATAAAATAGGAGTTTCGACTTCGGTATAACCTTCTTTATCCATAAAATCACGAATACATTTAATAATTTTAGGACGCATAAAAGCAATATTTTTAGATTCATCGTTCATCATTAAATCAACATAACGACGACGATATCTTTCTTCAATATCTGTTAAACCATGAAATTTTTCAGGAAGAGGTCTTAAAGATTTTACTAAATGCGTATATTCTAAACATTTTAAAGTTACTTCACCAGTTTTAGTTTTCATAACTTTACCATATACCCCAACAATATCACCAATATCAGCACTTTTAAATAAATTATAAGCATCTTCTCCAATATCATTGATAGAAATATATATTTGAATTGGACCAGTTTTATCTTTTAATGAAAAGAAAGAAGCTTTACCCATCTTACGGATAAACATAATACGTCCTGCTACTCTAGCCGTATCAGTCATATTTTCAAATGCATCATGGTCAACATCTTGATATTTCTTTTTTAAATCTATAGCATAAGCATCACGTTCATACTTATCCCCAAAAGGGTCAATTTGTAATTCTTTTAACTTATTTAATTTTTCTCTTCTAACAAGTTCTTGTTCACTAAATTCACGCATTTATATCAACTCCAATTTGTCTTTAGTATACAGTCTTTACTAGGAAAAAGCAAATCTATTTCTTAAAATAAATTCTACTATGTCCTAAAGGACGAGTTTTACTATATTCATTTAAACTTAAGATAATTTGTTCATAAAAATTTAAAGTTGGGTTATTTTTATGATAAAAGTCAAAGACTTTATCATCTAAACTGGGAATATTATATTTACGAATTAAATCCCCATATGTATAATGTTTTCCATATTTAAAAGGATATCTATAATAAAAGGAATTATTATAATTAATTAAATCTTTATTAACTAAATAGTTAAAAAGCCCTTCTTCTCTTAAAATGTTATATTCATATAATAAAGGATTACTATTATAATCAAAATTAACATACTTAACTTTATTTAATCTATTTTTAAAATAAGAAAAAGCATCTGGTTCAGATAAGTAATTAGGATTAACACAAATTTCTAAATCAGGTCGTATATATAAAAATCCATAATTTATCTCATTACTATCACAAGCTTCATAATATATTTGTTTATAATCTTTATAAGAGTTATCAATAAAAAGAGCTTGTGATTCATTTTTAATATTATCAATAACAACCCAGGAATTATTTATTATTTCATAACGATAATCTTTATCTTCATAAGCAATTAATTTATCATCTAACATTTTTAAATAAATAACTTTAATCACTTCGCCGATATCTTCATAACAGAATATTTCATCTTCTATTTTAAAAAGATAGATAAGACGACCTTCCTCTTCAGCTACACAAACTTCTTCTATTTTATCAGTTGTAACTCTATCATAAATATCACTTAAAATAGCACTAATAAAAGGAATATCATTATTATTTAATTCTCTTATAACCATAACCCACCTATTTTCTAAGCCCTATTTTCTCTAAAACGGTCTTTAGGGTCTAATATTTTTTTACGTAGTCTAATTTCATCTGGTGTAATTTCGACAAGTTCATCTTCTTCAATAAACTCTAAAGCTTCTTCTAAAGTAAATTTCTTTGGTTTAACTAAAGCTATGGCATCATCACTACCACTAGCTCTAGTATTAGTAAGTTGTTTATTCTTACAAGGATTAACATTTAAATCATTATCACGATTGTTAATACCTACTATCATACCGATATAGACATCAGTAGCAGGTTCAACAATCATGGTGCCACGCTCTTGTAAATTGAATAAAGAGAAACCTAAAGTCTTACCATTTTCCATTGAAACTAACACACCATTTTTACGACCACTAATTTCGCCAACATAAGGTTTATAACTATCAAAACTACGAAGCATTATTCCTTCTCCTTTAGTGTTTGTAATAAAAGCACTACGATAGCCAATTAAACCACGCGTAGGAGCGGAAAACTCTAAATGCGCATAGTTATCTTCGGTATTAGATATATTCATTAAGATTGCTTTACGTTCTTGTAAATCATTAATAATAGTTCCCGAATATTCATCTGGACAGTTAATAATTACGGTTTCAAAAGGTTCACATTTTTTACCATCAATTTCTTGATATAATACTTCTGGTTTAGATACTGAAAGTTCATAACCTTCTCTACGCATATTTTCAAGAAGAATAGATAAATGTAATTCCCCACGTCCTGAAACTTTAAAACCATCAGCATTAGGAAGTTCTTCAACTTCTAAACCAACATTAGTTTCTAATTCTTTATCAAGTCTTTCTTTGATATGACGATTAGTTAAAAACTTACCACTCTTACCAGCAAAAGGGGAATTATTAACAAGGAAATTCATTGATAAAGTCGGTTTTTCAATTTCAATTGGGGGAAGAGGGTCGATAACATCTTTTTCACATATCGTATCTCCAATTGAAATATTAGCACAACCAGCAATAGTAACAATGTCGCCATAATAAGCTTCTTCTTTTTCAACCTTTTTTATTCCTTCTGTAACAAATAATTTGGAAATTCTAAAAGTAGAAATTGCTCCATCATTAGCAACTAAACTTACAACTTCTCCTGATTTAATCTTTCCTTTATTAACTCTACCTATTCCTAATCTTCCAATATAATCATCATAACCTAATTGGGATATTTGTAATTGTAAAGGGTCATTTTCATTACCAGCAAATGGTTTAACATGATTAACAATAGTTTCTAAAAGGGGTGATATATCTTTACCTTCATCTTCTAAAGATAATTTAGCAATACCATCACGAGCAGAACCATATATAATTGGGAAATCTAATTGTTCATCAGTAGCATTTAATTCCACAAATAAATCAAAAGTCATATTAACAACTTCTTCAGCTCTTGCATCTTTTTTATCTATCTTATTAATAAATAAAATTGGTCTTAAATTTTGTTCTAAAGCTTTCTTTAAAACAAATCTTGTTTGAGGCATTGGTCCTTCAGCAGAATCTACTAATAAAATAACCGTATCTACAGTTTTAATAATTCTTTCAACTTCAGATGAAAAATCAGCATGACCAGGGGTATCTACGATATTAATTTTATAATCTTTATATCTTATAGCACAGTTTTTCGAATAAATAGTAATTCCTCTTTCTCTTTCCAAATCATTACTATCCATAACACAATCTACTACTTCTTCATTAGCTCTAAAAACCCCATTTTGATTTAATAAAGCATCAACCAAGGTACTCTTTCCGGCGTCAACATGGGCAACTACAGCAATATTAATAATTTTATCCATCTTTCCACTTCCTTTTTAAACGTCTTTAAGATAATACAACAAAACTTAAAATTTTACAAGAAAAAAAGCTTTTTTCAAAGCTATTTATTTTTCTTTTTATTATCTGGTTTTATTATAGAATTAAATATCTTAATAAATAAAGTAATAGCAATAATAATATAGACTAATTCCAAGATAAAACGCCAACAAAAGATTAAAACTGTACTTAAAGGCATAAATAATAAATCTAAAATACCTGTTCCTAAATCTCTAATAAATAAAATTGGTAACTTCAAGAAAGAAATAATAATTAAAGTTAAAACAATCTTAACAATTAAAGTAATAATTTCTTTAGAATCTTTTTCTGTAATATATTTAACAATATCTTCGACAACATTTAAAAATTCTTTAAAGAAATCAGTAATAACTCCAGCAGATTCTTGAACTGCTGTTTCAATTCCATGTTCTTTTAATATTTCATTAACTAAATCATTAAAATTACCAAATTCTAAAACAATCTCTTCTTCTGTTTTCCCTTTTTTTAGTTGTCTTGTAAAAGTTGCTTTATACTTTCTTAAAACTTTCTTACGGTCTTCATCAGTTAATTTCTTTAATGCTTCTTCTAAACGATTTAAAAATTCTTCTTTTTTCATAAGTCACCTTTTTCTTTTTTATTATAACATTTATTAATATTTAATCAAAGTCCCTTTTTAGTTAATTATATACTAATATTATATTGGTGAGCATATGAAAAAGAATTTAAATAACTATATAATTTATTTTATGTTATATTCCATTATTGGTTGGTTATATGAAGTATTTTTAGAAGTAGTAATTTATAAATGGGGCTTTTCTAATCGCGGTGTTTTATTTGGTCCATATCTACCTGTATATGGTTTTGGAGCTTAAAAATTAAAAATATCCTAAAAAACTTTTATATATTCCTTTAGTATTTTTAGGTTGTATGTTATCAGCTACTTTATTAGAATTAACAACTTCTTATATATGTGAATTTTTCATGGGTTCTTGGCCTTGGCAAACATATGCCTCATATAAAATAAACTTCCAAGCGCATATTGCTCTTTCCCCATCTATTAGATTTGGTTTAGGTGGTTTAGCATTTTTATATCTTCTTCAACCATTATTTGAAAAAATATGTCATAAATTAGGTAAGAAAAAAGTGAAAATAATTTCCATTATTTTCTTAGCTATTATCTTATTAGATTGTCTATATTCCTTTCTTATAGTGTAAAGTTTTAGAGTTATTCTTGGTCTTTTAACATTTGTTGGATATAATTATTAAGGTGATAGTTATGAACAGTGAAGGACAATATATAAGACCAGTAGAAACAATTTATAAAACTAGTAAAGGTCACTGTTTTGGTGAAGATGGTAATATAAATGGTACTGTAATATTATCTAATATAAGAATATACTTACAAATAAATGAAGAAGAAAAAATGAACGAAATCCTTTTAAGTGAAGTCAAAGAAGTAAGTATTGGTGGTATTAATGTTTTACGTTTTGATTTAAAAAACGGAGAACGTTATAACTTCCTTGTTAACAATGTTATTGGTTGGTACTTAGCTGTTAAAAAAGCAATGAAACAAAAATAAGCTCTAGATTTTTTTCTAGAGCTTTTTAAATAAGTTTATTTTAGGAAATAATTAAGTAAATAGCAGCCTTTAAACTTATTATTTATATAAACGTTTACACGTTTATAACTATTCTACAACAAATGGTTGAGATTCTGAACCGTCACCAGAGGTGATTAATGTATCAGCTTTTAAATTGATAACTGGCAGAACGCCGAAAGTATTGTCCACGGTGTTGTCGCTGAGGGAACCGCCACGATCGGCATTGAGTACACCAGCGTAGGAAGTATCAGCACTACTAGGCGACATTGCCCAATAAATATAACTTCTTCTTAAATAATTATCTGTTGTTGCATATGGACTACTCCATGAGTATCCTCCCATTGCTAATTCATCTCCATTTATTAAACCTATTTTAAGTTTATATACACCACCATAATCTCTATTTGTTCTTCCATCCTGTTTTGTTGGGTCTGGACAATGCAAATCAGGTTGCTTTGTAGTTTCTACTCGATATCTTGAACCATAATATAAATAGTTTGAAGAATCTTCGGTTCCACTTCCATATGATGTATCATTACAGAAAGTAGTTAATGCTATTTTATCATCATAATCTTTTAAATTTGTATTATACCACTCTTCTAGTTTTGATTTGATTGGCGAATTTGTTCCTCCATGCGTATTTGTAAATGTTCCACTTGCATAATTTGTTACACATGGGTCTGACTTTGTACATGGTGTATTTTCATATGTAAATCCTGCGTACTGATGTCCTTCAGACATTGAATTATACACCTGACCACCTGTATCAATCCTATCGTCCAATATTATTCTTACTGTTCCATCTCCATTTATTCGTACGATGCGCCATATTAAATCTTTTCCATTTGCTTGACCTAATTGTACATAGTTATTTTCCACATTTCCTCTAAAGTAATAACTTGATCCATCATCATCAAATGCTAAATATAAACCACTTTTTGATTTTGTTTCTTCTTCGCTTGTAGACGAATTAGGAAAACCTTTTGAAAAGTCTGGTGTCTCTGTTATTACAGCATATTCTTTTCCAAATATTTTTGTTTTTAAATCTCCTACACCCGCTGCATTTTCTATTGTAATCTTATAGGTAAAAGTTTTATTTTCTCCTTCATCTTCTGTTGTATCTTTATCCATCCAACTTCTTATTTGGACTATCTTAGTTTGTTTTGGCCCTACTACTCCTGTTCCGATTATATATGAAGCTTCATTACTAAAATCTTGGATTGTTCTTTTATCTGTTGGTGTTGCTTGTGACAATAATTTATAATCATTATCTACTGCAACCTTTAGGTGTTCATCTTTTAAATCAGAACCTTGTTGTTTATTTAGTATTACGTTATATGTTGATACTGTATCACACTTATTTGTAATTTGAACCTCATACGGATTATTTTTTAATCCTTCTTCATCTTTTTGCGGGAAACCATTTTCCATAGTTATACCTGTTCCATTTGTTTCCTCATAACTAATATCAAAACAAGCATATGTATTTTTATTTATACCTGTTTGAGTGTGTGTCCTACTCCATATGGCATAAGTAAATGTTGTTATTGCGAGTATCAACATTATTCCTATTATAGTTATTACTGTTATTTTACGTTTTCTTTCCTTCATTACATTTATTCCTTCCTATCTTTACATCTAAGTCCATTATACCCCCCCCCGGTTTATTGTAAAGCAGAAAGTTCGTGGTTGACATAAAAAATTTATGGCATGAAAAAACACTAATTAAT
>CANQEJ010000037.1 GCA_947594925.1 uncultured Bacilli bacterium | reverse complement strand
AAATGTAATGAAGGAAAGAAAACGTAAAATAACGGTAATAACTATAATAGGAATAATTCTTTTTAGTTGTGTAGCTACACTTTCATATGCATTATGGGAAAGACTTTTTACTCAGTCAGATGAAAATAGAATAACAACATTAGATTGTTTTAATATAACTTATTCAAATGAAAGTGCAGCAACAACATTAAATGGAGCAGTACCAATAAAAGAAGAAGAGGGATTAAAACTAACACCATATAAAATAACAATAAAGAATACATGTGATACTAATGCAAAATATAATGTAATATTAAATAAGAAAAAAGGAAGTACATTAGATAATAAATTTGTAAGAACAGCAGTAGATAGAAAAACAATATTATTGTCAGAAGCTCAACCCATAGAGAAAAGAAGTATTCAAGGATTTGATAATGAAGCATCATATATAATAGGAAGTGGATTTGTAACAGGACAACAAGAAAAAACAATAGAAATAAGAAGTTGGATGGATTGGGAAACAAAACCAAGTGAAGGTCAAAATAAAACCTTTACTTATAAAATAACAATAGAAACAGGGGCAACAAATGAAGAACCTCCATTAGGAGACCCACTAAAAGAAGTTATATTAGCTTCACAACCTATTAATGATGAAATACATGACTTTACAATGAAGTTAGGAAATTGGAAATTAAACCAAGATACAAGCATTGATGCTAGTATGGATTGTGGGGGAGGAAATGTCGGATTATGTGTTACAAAAGACTATTCAGATATTTACCTTGATGATTACGGTTGGCTGAATATGAATAACTCTATATGTGATGTAACAGACCCAACACAATATGTAGATTATTATACTTTTGGAGTATGTGATACTATAACTACATGGGAAATCTATAGAATAAAAGAAACATCTGGTTCAATTATAACAAAAGCTGATATGCAATATTATGTACCAAAAGAAGGAGAAGGATTAGTAAAGACAAGTGATGATGATGGAACAAGTTATATCTATCGTGGTGAAATAAATAATAACTATGTATCTTTTGCTGACAAATTATGGCGCATTGTTCGCATAAATGGAGATGGAACAATAAGAATAATCTTAGATGATAAAATAAATGAGTTATCAAATATAAAATTTAATAATAATGCTAGCGATAAGAAATATGTGGGATATACATATGATAATGGTAAATCTTGTACAAATAAAAGTCCATGTGATACCAATACAGGTGTATCAAGTACGATTAAACAAGCATTAGAAACATGGTATCAAAACAATTTACAAAAATATGATGATAAAATTGCTTTAACAAAATATTGTAACGATACAACAGGTAGTGAAGATGGAAGTTTAATAATTTATGGAGCTAAAGAAAGAATTGAGAATAATGATAACGCAATATTAACATGTCCTGATACAGATAAGAATTATGGAGGAGTATATAAATTAAAAATAGGTCTTTTAACAGCTGACGAAGTTATGTATGGAGGAATTCCATATAATGGTTTAAATGATATTGCGCATAACTATTTATATCGTGAATATTTGTGGTGGTCTATGTCACCTTATGGCTCCCGTTCGTCATCTGTTTATGAATTATTTAGTGTCACTTCAACTTTAATAAGTGATAGCATTAACTATACTAACAATACCGTCCGTCCAGTCATCAACCTAAAATCTGATGTAACTGTAACAGGCTCAGGAACACAAGAAGACCCATATGTTGTACAATAATAAGATATAAATGTGTAAACGTTTATATAAATAATAAAAGATAAAGAGATTATAGCCTTCGTTATAAGTATTCCTTAACTCTTTATCTTTTTTGCTATCATAAAATAATTATCTTTTACATATATTGTTTTGGAGGACAATATGAAAGATAAATATAGTAATGGTTTAAGCGATGAAGAAGTCATTATCTCAAGAAAAAGATACGGAAGTAATGTGATAACTAATAAAAAGCAAGATGGATTTTTGAAATTGCTTTTAGAATCTTTAGGAGACCCTATTATTAAGATTTTATTGATAGCTTTAGCTATTAAAGTTGTTTTTTTATTTCGAGATTTTGATTGGTTTGAGACTTTAGGAATTGTTATTGCTATTTTTTTAGCTTCTTTTATTTCAACTATTAGTGAGTATGGTAGTGAACAAGCATTTAAAAGGTTGCAAGAAGAAGTAGAAAAAACTATGACTAGAGTAATTCGTAATGGAACTCTAATAGAAATTAATATGGATGAAGTAGTTAAAAATGATATTGTTTTACTTTCTTCTGGGGATAAAGTTCCTGCTGATGGTCTTATTATTGAAGGTGTTGTTGATGTCGATGAATCTATTTTAAATGGTGAAACTAAGGAAAAAGAAAAAACACCATTAAAAGATAATCAGGTTTTAAGAGGAAGTGTTGTTGTTAATAAAGAAGGAAAAATGTTAGTAACGGAAGTGGGAGATAATACTGTTTATGGAGCTTTAGCTTTAGAAATTCAAGATAAACAACCGGATAGTCCTCTTAAAATAAAATTACGTGGTCTTGCCAAAATTATTAGTAGAATTGGTTATATTGGGGCAGGATTAGTTACTTTTTCTTATCTTTTTTCCGTCATTGTTATTAATAATAATTTTGAGTGGAGTGCTATTTGGGCAACATTAACTAGCTTTCCGAAAATGTTTGAATATATTTTATATGCTCTTACTTTAAGTGTTACGATTATTGTTGTGGCTGTTCCCGAAGGATTACCAATGATGATAACTTTAGTTTTGTCTTCTAATATGAAAAAGATGTTAAAAAATAATGTTTTAGTTAGAAAATTAGTAGGTATTGAGACAGCAGGAAGTATTAATTTATTACTTACTGATAAAACCGGAACCATTACTAAAGGTAAATTAGAAGTAACTAATTTTGTTACAGGGGATTTAAAAAGATACACTAATCATTATGAAATAGAAAAATATAAAAAGTTAGAGTATTTAGTTGATTTATCCATGAGTGTTAATAATGCGAGTGGAATAGATAAAAGTGGGAAAGTAATAGGAGGAAATATTACAGATAGAGCTTTATTAAACTTTTGTCAAAAGAAATATCAAAATATTAATATTGTCTCAAAAATACCTTTTGATAGTGCTAGTAAATATGCCATTACTACTATTGATATTGGAAAAAAACAAGCTTTAATAAAAGGAGCTCAGGAAAAAATTTTACCATATTGTAAATATTACTATAAAGAAGATGGTCATAAAAAAGTATTAATTAATCATAATGAAATTATTAATTTTATTAAAAAAGAAACTAGTAAAGGAACAAGAGTATTAGTTTTAGCTATTAATGAAGAATTACATGATTTAAATTATTTTGATAATTTAGTTTTAGTGGGATTAGTTTTAATTAAAGATGAAATTCGAAAGGAAAGTATTGAAGGTTTAAAATTAGTTAATGATGCACATGTGCAGACTATTATGATAACCGGTGATTCTAAAGAGACAGCTATGGCTATTGGTAAAGAAATTAATTTACTTAGAAGTGATAATGATTTAGTTTTAACTAGCAAGGATTTAAAAAGTTTAACTGATGAAGAAATTGGTTTGATTTTGCCTCGTCTTCGCATTATTGCTCGAGCTTTACCTAGTGATAAAAGTCGATTAGTTAAAATTGGCCAATCTTTAAATTTAGTTGTAGGTATGACCGGGGATGGTGTTAATGATGCGCCGGCTTTAAAAAAATGTGATGTTGGTTTTGCTATGGGCAGTGGGACAGAAGTTGCTAAAAGTGCAGCTGATATCGTGATTATGGACGATAATATTTTATCAATTAGTAAAGCTATATTATTTGGTAGAACTATTTTTAAAAGTATTCGAAAGTTTATTATTTTTCAACTTACCGTAAATATATGTGCTGTTACTTTATCAATTATTGGACCTTTTATTGGGATTAATACACCGATAACAATTGTGCAGATGCTTTGGATAAATATGATTATGGATACTTTAGCAGGTGTAGCTTTTTCTTTTGAACCACCTTTAATTGACTATATGCAAGAACAACCTAAAAGAAAAGATGAACCAATTATTAATAGTTATATGTATACAGAAATCTTATTTACGGGGTTATATTCTGCTATTTTATGTATTTTATTTTTAAAATTACCTTGGATTAAAGAATTTATTAGAGTAGGTAATAATTCCCGTTATTTAATGACAGCTTATTTTGCTTTATTTATTTTTATGAGTATTTTTAATGCTTTTAATGCCCGAACTGAAAGGTTAAATATTCTGTCAAATATCACCAAAAATAAAGTATTTTTAACTACTTTTCTTTTGATAATCTTAGTTCAAGTTTATTTAATATATTTTGGTGGCGATTTATTTCGAACTTATGGTCTACGATATACGGAATTTGCTTTTGTAATAGGTCTTTCTTTAAGCGTAGTTCCTATTGATTTTATTCGTAAATTATTTATGAAAAAGAAAAAATTAAGTTATGGTGTTTAATACTTATTTTATAAAATTAATTAAGGCTATAATTATAACGCCGATTAAAACTAATAAAATAAATATAATAGGAATAACAATATTTTTTTCTTTATTTCGCGTTTTATAAAGTTCAATATTTTTAGTATAATTTTCTAAATCTCTTTGGTCTAATAAGCCATTTTGAAATTTATTTTCTTTTCTATCTGACATGTTATCTTTTAATAAAGGCATGTTACAAACTGGACATTTTGCCACATTACCTAAAACGTTAGTATTACATCTTGGACATTGCATAATAACACCCTCTTTTACTAATAATATAATAGCATTTTTTTGAAAAAAAGGACATAGCATTTTCAAAATATACCATATTAATAAAGGTGATATTATGTATCTTATTGATGTATTTTTAATTTATTCTATTATTGGGCATTTATTTGAAGTAGTAGTCGATTTAATCTTAAATATTAAACCAGGTAGTGGTATTTTATATGGACCTTGGACCCCAATTTATGGTTTTGGTGTTTTAATTATGTTATTTATTAAAAAAAGATTAGAAAAATATAAATTAAATAAATTTTTAGAAATCTGTTTATATTTTTTAATTGTCGTTTTAGTTTTAACTATTTTAGAAGAGTTAGGAGGAGTATTGTTAGCTAAAGTTTTTAATAAAACTTTATGGGATTATAGTAATTTAAATGGCCATATTACTAAATATATTGCTATTGAAACTTCTTTAGGTTGGGGTCTGGGTTCTATTTTAATCGGTTATGTTATTCATCCGCATTTAAAAAAATTAATCAAGAAAATTCCATTTTTTCTAAGTGCTCTTTTATTTATTAGCTTTATGATAGATGTTGTGGTAACTATTTGCTTAAAAATCTAAAAGGGCGATGGCACACTTCAAAAAATATATGCATCATAATATATTTTGAGGAGGAGAAAAGATATGTTATTTGAAACTAATAACTTTGATGATAATTATGGGATGGATTTAGCTTTTTTAAATATGACAATGAATTCAAAAGAATCTAAAAATCCTCATAATTTATATGATGCTAAAGAAGGATTTTTAAAAGGTAATATGTTTAAAGATGAATTTGACCCTTATAAAAATTATAGTATAGCTACTTTTATACCTAAAAATAAAAAAGAAGAAATTGAATTAAAAATAATGGAATTAGATTTTGCTATTAATGATTTAAATTTATATTTAGATTTACATCCTGAAGATAAAGATATGTTTGATTTATTTAAAAAATATATTAAGGAAGCTAATCGTTATAAAGAAGAGTATATTAATATGGTAGGGCCATTATGTATTACGGATGTTACTTCTAATTCTTATAATTGGTTAAGTGATTGGCCTTGGGAAAAGGGAGGTAATATCTAATGTTTAAATATGAAAAGAAATTAAATTATCCAGTTAATTTAAAGAAGAAAGATTTAAAAATGGCTAAGTATTTAATTACTCAATTTGGTGGTTCTAATGGGGAACTAGCCGCAGCATTACGTTATTTTTCGCAAAAGTTTGCTATGCCTGATGCTAAAGGAAAAGCTTTACTTAATGATATAGCTACAGAAGAATTTGGTCATTGTGAAATGATTTGTAGTATGATTTATCAGTTAACTAAAGATGCTACAATAGAAGAGTTAATGGATGCCGGTATTGGTACACACTATACAGAACATGGTAAAGATTTATTCCCAACAGATTCTAATGGAGTTCCTTTTACCTCAGCTTATTTTAATGCCGTAGGTGACCCAATAGCTGACCTTTCAGAAGATATGGCTGCTGAACAAAAAGCAAGGGCAACTTATGAACATTTAATCAATATTGCAACTGATAAAGATATAATTAATGTCTTATTATTCTTACGTCAAAGAGAAGTAGTTCATTTTAATCGTTTTAAAGAATTATATGATATGTATAAAAAACAAGGATATTAAACATCATTTATTGATGTTTTTTCTTTAAAAAAAAATGAAGTTATGATAAAATTAATTTAATAGAAAGGTATGGTGATAGTTTTGAAAAATCCACCAAAAGTTCATAAAATTTCTTCTAAAAATTATATTGTAGCTTTAGTAGTTTTTATAGGAGTAATTTTACTGACAATTTATATATTTAAATGGTATCAAGTAGTTAATAATGAAAAGATTACAAAAAGTTATTTAATATCTTCTCAAGTAATTACAAATGAAATTAATAGTTTAGATGAACTTGCGGATGTTTTTTCGGAAGCACCATATGAATACTATTTATATATTGGCTATACAAATGACCGTAATGTATATGATATGGAAGTAGATTTGAAAAAGATTATTAAAAAATATGATTTACAAGATAAATTCTATTATTTAAATATTGATAATATTAAAGAAAATAATGGTTATTTAGAAGAACTTAATAGTGCTTTAAATTTAGAGGAAAATACAATTAGTAATGTACCAACTATTCTTTATTATAAAGACCATGAATTAGTTGAAGGGGGCATTATAAAAAAAGATGCTAATGCTTTAATGCAAGCTTCGGATTTTGAACAATTATTAGAAACTATGGAAATTGAAAAACCTTAGTTTTTTTCTGGGAGGATTTTATGCTAAATATTGTTTTATTTGAGCCGGAAATACCGGGAAATACAGGAAATATAATGCGTACTTGTGTTGCTACAGATACCCATTTACATTTAATTAAACCTTTAGGATTTTCTTTAGAAGAAAAATATATTAAAAGAAGTGGTGTCAATTATATTGATAAATGTGAGTATACCGTATATGAAAATATAGAAGAATTTTTTGCAAAGAATAAAGGAACCTATTATTTTTTAACAAGATATGGTCATAAACCTCATACATCTTTTGATTATAGTAATAAAGAAGAAAATATTTATTTTATTTTTGGCAAGGAATCGACAGGTATTCCTAAAGAAATTTTAAAAGAACATTTAGATTATTGCATGCGTATTCCGATGACTAATAAAGTTCGAGCTTTAAATTTATCTAATAGTGTAGCTATTATGCTTTATGAAGCTTTACGCCAACAAGATTATCGTGATTTATTAAGAGAAGAGCCTCATAAAAGTAAAAATTATTTGGAAGAATAAAATATATGTAAACTAGGCATTAGTTTACATTTTAAATATTTATAAAATTAACAGAATTTGCTACTATAATAATAGGTGAAAGATATGAAAAAAATTAAATTTAAAATACCAGAGTTAACTAATTTAGTTTATCTTATAATTTATTTAGGTGTTTTAGTATTACCTTTATCATTAGTAGCTATCTGTAGCTATTTTATCCCTGCTTTAAATCATTTTGCTTTTAAAGCTTATTATACGTATTATGGTGGAGTATCTTTAAGTTTAGCTTCTATCTTTATTTTGATTTTGACCCATATATATTTAAAAACAAATTTTAAAGATAACCAGAAAAAAATTGATAAAGCTTATTTAATTAAAATTAATTTAATATTTATTATCTTTCATATTATTTTTAATATTATATCTAGTTTATTAAATTATTTTAATATTGATAATTATTTTATCTATGCTTTGTATTTATTTTATCCTTTAATTTATTTTTGTGTCATTTTATTTTCGGAACCACATAAGCTAAGTCGTAAAAATGTTATTACTATCTTTTTAAGTATTTATTTACTATGGTATGCTATTGTCCCTTTTGTCAGCTTTTTAGTAGGATATGGTTTTAAAGCCTTAGTAAATCCGGTTACTTTTAAATCATTATTATATATGCTTTTATATAATTATTTGCATTTTAGTTTACTTGTAATGCCATTTATGGGCCTTGCTTTAAATAAAGTAGCCAATGAACATAAAAAGAAATCATTAGTTCATAAGTTTGATTTTTCTATTAAAAAGTTAGCTATTATTGCGATTGTTTTAGTAGTATTAGGAACTAGTGTTTTAGTTTTAATAAGTCGTTAAAAGGGGATTATTATGAAAAAGAAAAATGGTTTTACTTTAGTAGAAATTATTATTACTATCGCTTTATTAGGAATAATAGGGACGGTAATTGCTGTTAATATGGTAGGACTTTATAAAAAACAGGATGATAAAGAAGATAAAAGAACTCGTTCTATTATTAAAGCTGCTGCCCAAGCTTATATGGAAAATGAAAATAAAACTGGGGAATGCGTTGATGTTCAAACTTTAATAGATGAAAATTACTTAAAAGATATTGATGAAGAAAAATATAAAGATTATAAAGTGGGATTAGATGGACAAGATTTTCCTATCGATAAAAATTGTGAAGCCACAATTGAAACTAAAGATTATAATATTACATATTATGTTGATATAGATAATAATGGTAGATATGCTGATAATGAGCATCAAAGTTTTTCATTTAAAGCAGGTCAAACTGCTTCTATTGAAACCTTGGATAGTTTAGGTATTACTGGTATTACGGGTCGTAATTTTAGAGGTTGGGGAACAAGTACTTCTACGAAAACAGTTTCCTATACAGGTGGAAATAGTGTGGAAGTAACTAAGAATATTAGTTTGTATGCTATTTTTTCAACGGAAACATATCATTTGAGTTATTATGAAGAAGATAAAACGACGCTTATTCAAGAACTTTCTATAACAAGTAAGCAAGTGGAAATTGCTAATATAAATCATGAAAAAACTGGTTATACCTTTGATGGTTGGAGAGATGTAGATAATGATGATACATATGCAGTTGGTTCTAAAATAGATATATCTAAAGATTTAGCTTTATATGCAAAGTGGAGTAAAACTCCTTATACTTTAACTTTAGATGCCAATGGGGGCAGTCTATCACCTAATACAAAAACAATTTATTATGAGGATAATTATAATTTGCCAACCCCAACTAGAACGGGATATGAATTTTTAGGATGGTTTACAGAACAAACTGATGGTCAAAAAGTAAATAACGGCAATAAAATTGAAAGAGCTGAAAATCACACTTTGTATGCCCATTGGAAAGCTAAGACATTTAAAGTAACTTTTGATAATAATGATGGAACAAATACTAAGAGTACGAAAAATGTTACTTATGATGACAAATATGGTGATTTACCTACTTTAAGTAGAGATGGTTATAAATTCTTAGGTTGGTATACTACTCAAACTGGTGGCGACAAAATAGAAAGTGATAGTAAGGTTAATATTACCAAAGATACAACTTTCTATGCGCATTGGGAAATTTTAGCTTATACAGTAACCTTTGAGGCTGGTAATGGTCAAGCAAGTGAGAGTAGCATTAAAGTTAAATATAATGAAGCAATTGGGACTTTGCCAACAGCAACTTTAACAGGTTATTCTTTTCAAGGCTGGTATACGAAACAAAGTGGCGGCGAAAAAATAAATAAAAACTGGAAGATAACTCAAGATGTAACTTTCTATGCGCATTATGTAGATGATATTGCTCCTGAGTGTGGTAGTGTTACGGGAGCTAGTACCACATGGCGAGGAATTGGCCCAAATAATGAAGCACCAAAGATAGTTCAAGAGTGTAAAGATAGTGGTAGTGGTTGTGAGAAACAATATTATGTAGAATCTTTTCTTGGTAAGCAAGTAGTAAAAACACGCAGTATTACAATCAAAGATAATGCGGGGAATACTAAAACTTGTCCAGCAATAAATGTTTATTATGATGGAGTTCCACCTACTTGTGGAAAAACAACTGGGGAAAGTACAACATGGACAAATGAAAATCGTCAATTTAGTGTAGCTTGCACTGATGAAGGTAGTGGTTGTACAGCAAGTAAATATTCATTTACTGCTGAAGACGTATTAACAGAATTAACAAAAGATGGGGTTATATACATGGGGGTCCAGTCAGTTGAAAACGTAGTAGTAATTGATAAAGTGGGAAATAAAGGAGTATGTCCTGCTATGGATATTTATTATGACCCATATCCTCCTAAAGCAAGTATTATAACGGAAATTAAAAAAGCCGAAGCTAAAGAGGGAGAAACTCAAGAAGAAAAAGAAAGAAGAGAAAATGTAAATGTGGCTGAATCTACTGTAACTTGTTATTTAGATAATAAACCCGCAGCTGGGGAAACAAAAAAACCTATAACCTATCCAGAAGATGGCCATGATGTTTATTGCGTTGTAGATGTTAAAACATATGATACAACTAAGGGTAGTCATTATATGTATTCTTATACTACAGGAGCAGGATCTGGTGGTCCGGCCGGTGGAGCTCCATATTCTCATTGGTATTATCGTTATAAAGAAAAGTCTAGTGACCCTTGGGCAGGAAATGGCAGTTGGTTCTGTTCTTTAAAAGATAGTACTACTTGTTCTCTTTATAGCCATTGTACTAATTGTTTAGAAATCCCGGAAACAGTTAGTAATGTAGAATCTAGAACAGTTGATGCTGCTGGAAATATGAGTGAGAATAAATTAATTATTGAATTTTTAGCTAATGGAAAGGAAAAATAATGACAAATAAAAAAAAATATTTTACTATTACTCAGGCAATTATAATTTTCTTATTACTGGTAATTATTGGCATAATTATTTATAAAAAAGTAATGCCCAAAAAAGAAGAGGCAAAACCTAATCAAAATTCTTCCACAACAGAAGAAAAAGCAAAATTTCAACCTTTTGCTGATGAGCAAGAAGCAATAGAAAGTGTTAAAGAAGTAGCTAAAAAACCTGATAGTGAAGTAAAGGTAAGCGAAGATACAGAAGATTATTGGATTATGGATGTTATCGAAAATAATGAAGTAGTTAAAAGTTATTATGTTTATAAAAAAGTAGCAGTTATAAATGAAAAAACTGATGATACTGTAACTACAACAGTAGAAAATTAAAAAAATGGTTAATTTTGGAGAGGATATTCGAAATTAATATTCGAATTTAAATGATAAGTAACCAATAAAGATAAACTTTATT
>CANQEJ010000036.1 GCA_947594925.1 uncultured Bacilli bacterium | reverse complement strand
CTGCTTTTTTAGTTCTCCTAATCAGTTCATTTATCATTAGTTTTTGGTTCCACCAACACTACTTGACATTGAACCTTAATTAGTTATTTATTCTTTGGTGAGCTCCTGGTGAGGTAACATCTAATGGAGCAAAGTTATAACCATGGGTTAAACCATATTGAATTATTGCTTCAACTGCATCAACACTATAGCTTTTAACATCATGTTGCAATACTATAGTGTAACTACTTCTTAAATTAGAAGTAACATTACTAATTATTTGACTTGTAGATTTAGTTTCTCCGGCATCGCCACTAACAACGTTCCAATCAAAATATTTATAACCGCGAACTTCTAATTCATTAGCTAAGGTACTCATAATTCCTGAACAATAGTTACGACTTATAGTATTAGAACTGCCCCCTGGAAATCTTACTAATTTTGTTTCTTTACCAGTAAGTCTTTTGATTTTATCTTGCATATTATTTAAATCAGCAAAGTAGTTATCTACACTAGAATAAACATAGGAATAATTATGAGTATAGGTATGAATAGCTACGGCATGGCCTTCTTCGGCTTCTCTAGTTATCATATTTTCATAAGCTGGATATTGGTTTGTAACAAAGAAGGTTGCTTTAACATTATATTTTTTTAAGACATCTAGTAATCTAGCAGTATGCGGACCTGGTCCATCATCAAAAGTTAAATAGATTGTTTTAGAAGATGGTTCAACATCAATATTTTTATTATAAACAATAACTGTTCTTGTCTCTTGGGCTTTATTTCCAGATTCATCTTCTACTTCATAAGTTATTGTATAAGTTCCCGGATTATTAGTATCCACTGAACCTGATATTTTTACTTTATCCGTTAAATCATCACAATTATCATTAACAGTTACACCATCTTCAATATAAGAATTTCCTACTAATATATATTCCGTTTTATTACCATTTAAAGTAATTGATGGCGCCTCCAAATCTTCTTTTTTATAAGAGAAGGTTTTTTTAGTAACATTATTGGCTTTATCTTGGACTGTAAAAACTAATTTATCATAATCAACTTTAATATCAACTTTATCGGTTAAATCACCATCTAAATTATCTTCAGCTTTATAATCATAGTTTTTTAATTTACCACTAGGACATATAGTAAATTCTTTGGTATTGATAGTTAATTCAGGATTTTTTTTATCAACTACTTTAACAACTCTAGTTATTTCTTTACTTTTTTTATTATACGTTGCTTTATATCTTAATTTATAAGTACCTATTTTAGTTGTATCTACAATTCCTTTAGTAGTATATTCTATTTTTTTACAACTAAAAATATTGCCATAACAAGCTTTTACTTTTGGTTCTTTATAGGTATCATTAATATCAATAGACATATTAGCTTTCCCTATTAATTCTAGTTTTATATCTTTTTTAAAGAATAAAACTAATATACAAATTAATAAGATTACCCCTAAAATAATTGATAAAATCATTAATCTCTTTTTATTCATACAGCCACCACACTACTAATTTAGTATACCACAATTTAAAATAAAATTTTCAAATATAATGCGTCTTTAAATTCTTTGGTAAAAATATCTGCTACTATATGTAAGGATTTCAAAGAATTAGGGTCATCAATATAATCATAAATAGTTTTAATAATTCTTCTTTTATCAAAGATATCTTTAATATTTTTAACTAGATTTTTAAGGTCTAGACTTTCCGTTTTTTCTAATTCTTGATAAAGTTTTTTATTATAGGTTTTAATATCATATATTTGTTCTTCGGGAAGATTAAATAAGTAACCACAATATTCCATTAGTTCATAAAATTTAATTTTATGTTTTTCATCATCTAATATTAAATCACTACCCTTATCAATAATTAAATCGGCTGTTTTTAATTTTTTAGCTAATGTTAAGGTATTAAGATATTTTAAATATTTTTGACTAAATTTATCCCAGTGTTTAGCTAATTCATCTTTTTTAAAAGTATATTTAAAGCCTTCTAATTTATTAAATTTTTTCATGGTATCATTGTAACCAAATTTAATAGCTTGTCTAGCTTTTTTAGCATTAAAATCTAACATACTAAGAAGTTTATTATTAGGTGATATGATAGTTATATTTCCTTTAAATTTTTTCGTTTTTCTTTTCATCCCGATAGCTTTTAAATCGACAGCAACAATATTGGTTGCACCCATATCAATTGCTAAATTAATTGGTAAGTTATCGTAGTAACCACCATCAATATATTTCTCATTATCGATAGTTTTCACTTTAAAAGCGGGAAAACAAGTAGCAGAGGCGATGGCATAGTTTACTAAATCTTTAGGATTTATATCTTTTTTTCTTTTTATCTCGGGTTTCATTGTGGATAAATTAAAGGTAATAAGACCATAATCAATATCTGAAGCATAAAACTTTTTTTCATTATATACTTTATGCAGAAGATTTTCTAAAACTGAAGGGTTCATCCCACCATTTTGGACAATTTCTTTAGCATATTTTTTATATAAAGCCACTGCAGAAATATTCTTATCGATTTTTTCTTCATAGATATCAGCAAAGGAAATATTACTCCATATATTATAGGCTTTTTTAAAATCTTTTTGGACAACCATTATAGCATTTAAAGCTCCTACAGAAGTTCCTGTGGCAATATTAAATTCATAACCTAATTTAATTAATGCTTTCCATACGCCAATTTCATAAGCTCCTAAAGCTCCTCCTCCTGATAAAACTAAAGCTGTTTTTTTATTATCCATTTTTATTCATTCCTTCTAATATTCTTCTTTTAGCTTTATTAGTCTTAGCTGCTGCTAGTAAGGTTTCATCAGTATAATATCTAGTATTATTAGAAGTAAAGTCAACTAAATCTTGATTTTTTAAAGCTGTAGAAATGCTTACTAATTGACCATTAACTTTACCTTCAACAATATGAGGAGCTCTACTTTCACAGATACAATAAGCATAATCTACAATAGTTGCTCCAACTGGTAAACTATATACTTTACCAGAAGCCGAACGAACATAAATTTTATCACCTAATAAATCATTTTTTATTTTATCATAAAATTCAAAGTCATTAGGATATTGACGGTCGATTTCATCTAAGGTTGTAAAGAAAGGATAATGTTTTTTTATCTCTTCTAGATTTTGGCTTTTGCAAGCTAAGTCATAAAGGATACCTCTTGTGTTACGCAAAGCCATTTCTTTTGTTCTAATCTGAGCTTGGTAAGATTGGCCAGTACGACTGACAAAAGTTGTATGGACGGCTTTATAACCAGTAGTTTTAGGATTATGAATATAATCTTTAAATTTATCATCAAAGTAAGGATATTTTTGATGAATTAAATTAAGAGCACTAAAACAAGCGGCTTCATTTGCTACGGTAATTTGTAAGGCAAATAAGTCATGGATATCATCATAATCTCGTCCTTTTTCTAAGGAAATAAATACACTATATAAGTTTTTAACACGTAATTTAATAACATCATCTATCTTACTATTTGCTAAAATTAAATGATTATTTTTTAAAGCATTAAAAATATCTTGTTTAATAATATTAATTTCCGTTTGATGAGTAAAAGTTAATTGGTCTAAAACTTGTTCTACTTCGTTATATTTTAAAGGATATAAATATTTAAAAGCTAAATCATGTAATTCTTTTTTAAGATAGTTAAAACCAAAACCTTGCGCTAGAGGGGCATAAACATCTAAAGTTTCTTGGGATTTTATTAATTGTTTTTCTGGTTTCATTGCCTCTAATGTTTTCATGTTATGGTCTCTATCGAATAGTTTAACTATTGGTCCTCTAATATCAGTTTCGTTTAAATGACGAAATAATTTACAAATAGTGCCAACATGAACATCAATCCGCTTATTGTTGAAGTCTTCTTTAGTCATTTTACTAACACAATCAACATTATCAGCTATTTCTTTACCAAAAATATTTAAAATATCTTGATAAGTATACTCAGTATCTTCCACAACATCATGTAGTAAAGCAGTACAAGTAGTAACATAATCTAAATGATATTTAACCGTCATTAAAGCCACGATTAAAGGATGAAACATATAAGCTTCGCCACTTTTTCTTTTTACTCCTTTATGTAGATTTTTCGCTAAATCATAAGCCTTAACTAATAAAGATATATGCTTGGGATTTCGGTCATATAACTGAGTTGCAAAAAGCATTTGATTAAAGATAAAATCTAAGTAGTTTTCTTCTAATAAATTTCTTTGATTTACCATCTAAACACCTCCTTTTTTGATTAAAAAAACAGCCCGCATTAAAGCATTAGACTGTTAAACTTTTTATAATGATGAATTTTGCCATAACCATCACCTCTAAATCCGAATTTCTTTTATTTTAAGCCTTTTGGAAAAGTGTGTCAACCGCTATTTTTCCTTTTTTTGACTATTTTCGATATAATAAGCATAATATTCTTCATAGGTTAGGTTGCTATTATGAATTTCTTTAGCTATTTTTTTACCGACATAACGATAATGCCAAGCTTCAAATTCATAACCAGTTAAGTTTTCTTTTCCTTCAGGGTATCTTAAGATAAAACCATATTTGTAAGAATTATCTTTTAACCAATTATAAGCTGGGCTATCTTTGAAAGTTTTAGTAGAAGTATTATCTTTACTAAAAATATCGACAGAAAGACCAGTTTGATGTTCGGAATAACCGGGACGTGAAGCCACGCTATCAGCTTGTTTGGCTCCATAATTATCTTTATATAAGTTATAAAGTTCTGTTTGATCATCGAAACTACGATAACTAGAATTAACTATTAAATAAATACCTTCATTATTAGCAGCATTCCACATATCAACAAAAGCATCATAAACCTCTTGCCGAACAATTTGAACATCACCATAATAATATTTATTTTTCATTTCGACTAAGTCATCAGGTTCATAACCATCAGGTAATTTATAGAATTTATTACATAAAAGTTTTTCATTTAAATTTAAATCAGTATCTATATCATGTTCATAAAAAGCATAATCATTGTTAGTATTAACTATGGCCACAATATCACTATAAGCCGTTTTTTTATTGTTTTCATAGTACTTTAAGTAACGGTCTAGATTATCTTTGATATAGTATTTTTCTTGTAAAAAGGCAATTAAAATAGGATTTTTTTTAGTATTGCTAAGTTTGTCTAAACGTTTATTATCTAAATTATCTATTAATAACTTAATTTCTTTTTCATCATAACCGCGCAGTTCTAAGTTATATTCGTAGGAGTGTTTATAAACATAGTCTTTATAAACTGCACGACCGACAATAATAAGGGCGATGACAACTATGATTGCTCCTAAACCATATCTAGCATTTTTCTTTAGCTTATACTTCTTTTTCATTACTTCACCTTCATACAATACAATTGTATCATGGATAAAAAAAAATACAAACTATAATGTTTGTATTAATAGATGAGTTTTAGCTTTTTGTTTATCTGCCCATTTTAGGGCTTATTGCTTCTTTTACTTTTTCAATCGTCTCAGCAGTAGGATTATAATATTCTAATAAAGTAATATCATAATTATTCATTAGTTCTTCTTCGCTGACATCATCTAAAACACCAATAAGGTCCATTAGTTCTATATCATATGGTAATTGAGCATTGTTATCTATATTCATTTCACCATTATTACTTGTGATATCATAATCTTGGCTTTCGGGATTTGAATATTCTTTAAATTCCATTTCGTGTTCCTTTCTTTTTTAAGCTTGAAAATAATTTAGAAAAGCGGTAGATAAAGGGATGTCGCTATCTTCTCCATAATCGTTATTTAAAGCTTTTATTAAGCTTTGTTCATCTTTGGATACGATAGCCCGGATTACATTTTCTTGATAACTCGTTAAGTCCTTTGGTGTTACTGTAATAACGCTACTATTAAAATTATCACGTAAGAATTTTTTTAAGCTATTCATGGTACTGCGAGAATAGTCGATGCTATAGTTTGCAGTCCTTGTTTGACAGTCCACATAACTACAGAAATGTTCGGCAAATACATCAACATCATTAGAAACATAAATTTTATAATTATTACCAGGGGTATATTCATCATCATAGTTAATTATATATGTTTCAGAACTAAGCGGATTTATGCTCGGAATAGTACCGTATAATAGGTATGTTGCTATCGTTGCAAGTAACATCATTAAGGCTACCATACAAGCAAAAGTGGCAAAGATACTAGTAATTAAAATAGCTGAACTTGGACCACCTTTTAATTTGCAAAGCTCTTTTAATTCCGTCATATTTTTATTAGGATAGGTAATTTTGATTTTTGCTACTTTATTTTTAGCAAAGTCTAAATAAATTTTATTGGCTACAAAACCTAATAAAACACCTATAAAAATAGAAGCATAAGGGATTAAAAAACCTAAAATAAATTCTATTATAATTGTTATTATTGCATATAAAACCATCTTACGATAGAAAAGATAATATGGTCCTGCTAAGAAAGCACCAATATTAAAAGTTTGCGTTTTAAATTCATTATATTTGGTTCCGACGAAAGCCTCAACCAGTTCTTCATTTTTTTTAATTTCTTGTTTTTTCATTATCACACCTAGTATTATTATATAATACTATTTGGGTAAATCTTTATTTTTTGCTTATTTTATAGTCTTTTGACGTCAAGAACGTTTTAACAATTTTATTTCTTTTCAGTATTTAATGATGCTTTATAATCATCATAATTTCCTAAATACTCTTTTACTTTACCATTGGCAAATATAATGATTTTATCAGCAAATTTATTGATAAAATATCTATCGTGACTAATAAAGATTAAGGTTCCATTAAATTCTTCTAAGGCTTCTTCTAGGACTTCTTTAGTTGGAATATCAATGTGATTTGTTGGTTCATCAAATATTAAAGTATTGACTTCTTGTTGTAAAAGTTCAGCCATTTTAACTTTCATTTTTTCGCCACCTGAGAGATTTTTTACTCTTTTGGCAACATCTTCAACATTAAATTTAAATCTAGCTAATATACTGCGACATCGCTGTTCTGGTAAACCTACAGCTCGATTAAAATATTCTAATAAAGACTGGTCACCTTTGGCAAATTCTATCATTTGAGGTATATAGCCAATTTTAACACTTGGTCCTACAAATACATCTCCTTTTATAGGTAAGGTTTGTTCTCCCATTATCGTTTTAACAAATGTCGATTTTCCAGTGCCATTTTCACCTAAAATAGCTACCCGCTCACCGGCACTTATTTCTAAGTTTACATCATCAAAAATTGTTTTTCCTGTTTCTGTTGAAACTGATAAACCGTTAGTTATAATTATTTTCTTACTTGTTTTATTTTGTTCTTGAAAAGACATGTTTAGTTTCCTTTGCTCAATCGGTTTTTTTATAGCTTTTTCTTTCATCCTTTGAGCTCTTTCCCACAAGGTTTTTCCTTGTTTAGTTAAGGCTGAACTATTTCTAGCCATGCCTAAATTCATGAATTGTTTAGCTTTAGCTTCTAGTTGTTTAATTGCTTCCTGTTCATCACCATACTGAGTTAAATGTTTTTCAAATTCTATTTTGCGTTGTTCTAAATATCCCGTATAGTTAGTTGGGTAAACTTTACCTATGCCATAATCATCTACTGCTAATATTTGATTAGCCATTTTATCTAAGAAATATCTATCATGAGAAACTATAATAGAAGCGCCTTTAAAAGATTTAATGTAACCTTCTAACCACTCTATTCTTTTTAAATCTAAGTGATTGGTAGGTTCATCAAGTAATAATAAATCAGGCTCTATTAATAATACTTTAGCTAATTGAACTAAAGTTTTTTCGCCTCCTGATAGAGTGTTATAAGATTGATTTAACATATCAGATTTTAATTCTAACCCATTTATAACTGTATTAATTTTGATATCTACATCATAGCCGCCGATTAAGTTGAATTTTTCTAATAAAGCACAATACTTTTCTAAATGTGCTTCATTACTGCTATCTTCATTTACTTTTTGCTCGTACTCTTTTAATTGTTTTTCGACTTCATTAATTTCTGTAAAAGCATCTTTTAAGATTTCATAAACTAATCTATCATCTTTTATGTTTGAACCTAATTGGTCTAAGTAGGCAACTTTGACCCCTTTTTTGATGTTAACTGTACCTCGGTCTTGCGTTTCTAGGCCAGCGATTATTTTTAAAATAGTTGATTTTCCACAGCCATTTGGTCCAACAATAGCAACGGATTCTCCCTCGTTAAGGGTAAAAGATACATCTTCAAATAATGGTCCATAGCCAAAATTTTTGGCTAGCTTATTCACATCAAGTATTAACACTTTTCATCACTCCATTTAACTCCCCGATTTGTTTGAACAAAAAGCCTTTATATACTCGTTGTTCACTATTATTCTACTAATAGTCTTTAAATTGTAATTAATTATATTATTAAAACTTAGTAAAGTCAACATATCCTGTTTGCTTTATTAGTATTGAAATTATCATAAAAAAACAGCCTTTTTATTTTTTAAAGCTGCATTATTTTGCAATTTCTTTTTAATACGTACTAATTATCCCATATTTTATCTTTTCCATTAATCTTAAATTATTAATTTTTTTTCATAAAATTATTATAAACTTGATTATTTTCTTCAATTATTTTCATTAATTCTTTTTCATCTACTATTTTTTTATCTGTAGCAATATGCCATTTAGGTACTATCACTACTAAGATAATATCTATTATTATTGTAAGCGGTAAATAATACCAAAAATACCATTTTCCCCAAAAATTTAATATGGTAATTATCTTTAATAAAAGTCCTATAACAAAACAAATTCGGCTTTTCTTAAAATTACTTCTATCAATAAAGATTAAAATAATTCCTATCACATTAATTGCCCAAGAAATAAATGAAGTAAACATTCCTATAATTATCATATCTAAAGCTCTCCATCCTCGTGCAGAGAAATAATTTACGACATTAACTATTAAGAGTGCTATCATCATAAATATAGTTAATTCTTGATACCATAATGGTAATTTCTCTTTAACTACATCTACTTCATAATAACCATTGCTTAACTTCTTTGCATTATTATCTATATCACGATTTGAAAAATTTTTAGAGTTTAATATTTTTTTAATACCTCTTATTAAATCTTGCATTGCTCCTATTTTATCCATATTTTGAGCTTGAAATTTAGTAAACTCATTTGGTAATTGATAAACATCAATTTTGCTGTATACTGGTATTAAAGTTTTATCTTTATCTGTTTCTATAAATTTTTTATATCTATTCCATTCATTTTTTACCCATACCGATTCTAAATTTTCTTTACTTGTTCCTACAACTAACATTACTTTTGAACTTTTAAGTGCTGAATAAATATATGGTTCATATTCTGTTCCAAGCTTATCTTCCAAAGTAATTCTAGAAAAGAATACTTTATAACCTTCTTTTACCAATTCTTCCTATATGTCCTCTGCTATAACACTATCTTCTGTTCGATTACCATTTTCATCTGTTTCTTTGTAACATATAAATATATCATATGGGTCTTCATTTTCGGATATTTTTAATATCCTTTTTTGAACTTTATCTATATATTCTGCATCTTTTTCATATAATTCTAATAGTTCACCATAAGCTTTTTTTTGAATAAGTTTATATTCCACATCATTTAATATTGAACTATCTATTGTTCGATGACATGTTGGTACTTTCTTTTTCGTTCTTATATCGTCGACATATTCTACTCCATATTTACATAACAATAATCCCCAATGTGCTTCTACTTGATTATTATCAATTTTCAATATTTCTTCATAAATTTCTTTAGCTTTATCGAATTCATTAGAAAGTCTTAAATCATTTGCTCTATTATATAAATTAATTATCTTTTCATTGTCAGACGTAGGCAAAGTCATTATACTTTTACAATATAAACATTTTCCTATGTTTGTATTATTTATTGGTTCTACATCACCACCACACATTTTACATTTAAATATCACACAAATCACCTAATTCAATTATACTACTTTTAGAATTTTTTTAAATATATAACCCAATCCAGCTTCATAAAATTATTATTCCTTTTGGATAAGCTGATTTTCCTTATTATTAATTATATCAAAAAAATAGACTTGGTGGGTTTTTCACCTTGTCTACTTTTATCATATCACTTCATAAGCTGTTATTTTTTTTGATATTATTATTTATTTTGTTTTATTATTGTATTTCTCTTTTTAATTAATTTTTTAATGTCACCAATATTTTCTTTATCTATTTTCGATAATAATTCTAATATCTCTTTTTCAATATTAGATGATAAATCAGTCGATACAGGGTCAGAATATTGAATTAGTCCTCTTATTTCTGCCTTATCTTTAAACTCATTATTGTCAATAATTTGAAGAGCTTTTGTTATAAAATTGTTTTCTTTTAATTTTTGTTCAAATTTCTCACTTTTATTATTAGCACATTTTAATAGTAAAGTTAAAAATATATATATTAATGAAGATATTATTACTTGTAATATGTATGTTTGATAACCTGTAAATATATTTTTAATAGTTAAGGAAAAATATGCTACTAACAATATATATACATACGAAATTATGTATATAATTATATTTTTGCTCTTTTTTTCTAGTGAATCATTTTTTAAATTTATTGTTGATAAAATAAATATTATAAGTGCCAATATTGTTACAAAACATATAATATAGAAATTACGAGTTAAATATTTAGATAAGAATTCAAACCCAATATTTTTAACACTATTAGGAATATATATTGCTTTTGCAGAAAATGAATCAAAAGAAATTTTTGTTACAGGATAACCATTAATTTTATTTGGAACTATGATAACATCATCTTTCCCTGTGTAATTAACTAATTCAATTTCTTTATTTTTTAAGTTATATTCAAATGGTACATTACTATTATTAAAGTCAATGTATTCTGAATCACTTAATATTTTAACATCTAAATTTTTACTATTTTTTAATTCATTACAATAATTTCCTGAAAAACATTCTATCTTAATGTTTTGATTTTCCTCAAATTTGATATTATTTATATTATTAGAAATAACAATAGTTTCTATACTTTCTTTAAATAAACTTTCCTCGATTGCAGTTACTTTTAAACCATTTATTGTTTTAGGTATAATTAATTTTGACGAAATTCCATTATAACCAGTTATAGATATTGTGTCATCATTAACATTGTATGAAAATTCTTCAATATTTTTGTTATATTTATCTAATTGAGATTCACCAACTATGTATTTATCAAGAAAATGTTTATCAGCGTATTTTTCAGCGGTAGAATTTTTAGAAGTAAAAATAGTTATAGGAATGTTTGTTTGATAATAAAAATAAGAAATAATGATAATAACTACAGAAATAGATAAAGCAATTAAGCTAACTAAAATATTTTTATTTTTCATCTTATATCGGTTCTATAATAAATAGTGTTGGTGAGAGAAAACATTGACATTATTTTTAGTTAATAAAAAAGAGCCATGTCAGAAACTATGATACAATGTAATTGCTAAAATATCGAAAGGATCTGAT
>CANQEJ010000035.1 GCA_947594925.1 uncultured Bacilli bacterium | reverse complement strand
AATCCTTCCTTGGTTTTATATTTCTATATTACCATAGAAAGGATTTTTTACTTTACACAAATTTTTTTACAGACTCACCACTACAGTATTATCTTCTTTTCTTTATTTTTTTACGGCCACTTTTTTACTTTCGTTTTTTATTTTGTTTTTTATTCTCTTTTATTCTGTTTCTGCAGAAGGTTTCTCAGTTGTACCAGTTTTATTTGATGCATTATAATAGTATTCATTATCTCCAGTTGAAATATTAACTTTGCCAGTAAAAGACTTTCCTTGGTCAGAATTTTGTTCTGAGCCAGTTTCTTTATAATGAAGTGTTAAAGTATATTCATGTGTTTCATTTGGCATTACTTTTCCTGTTCCAATTGTAGTTTGTGTACCTGTTGCTGGAGCTTTAGTTTGTTCAGCTACACTTGCAAGTGTTCCACTTTCAGTATTTCCAGTACCAGTTAATGTATACACTAAATCATCTTGATTTACAAATCCATTTGTAACATCTGCCCATTTAATAGCATAATTTACACCATCTGTACTATCTGTATCTGATGAAATAGAAAACTTTAATGTAGCACTATCTCCTGGTAATGCTGTACCATCTAAAGATACAATATCTCCATTTTTGTATGTAATAGTTCCGATTTGAGCTGCCTTTATTATTACTGAGCTTGCTGTCTCATTTCCTGATACACTTGCTGTGAAATACGCAAATGTGGCACGCAAAAACTACCGTAAAAGTATTATCTTCTTTTCTTTATTTTTTTACGGCCACTTTTTTACTTTCGTTTTTTATTTTGTTTTTTATTCTCTTTTATTCTGTATCTTAACCTTCACTTGATGGTTCAGTTGTTGTTCCGCTTGGATGTGATGCATTAAAGTAAATTTCGTTTTTATCACCAGTTACTACTTCGATTTTGGCTTTAAAATTTTTATCTTGATTACTATTTTGAGCACTATATGTTTCTTTAAATGTTACTGTTAATGTATAAGTATGTGTCTCTCCTGGTTTTAATGTTGCTGTTCCTGAGATTGAGCCATCTTGTCTAGGACAATTTGCTTCTGTAACTGTTATTGGTGTTCCATTTTTGTCAGCTGAGCCAGATATAGTATATACTAATTCACTATCAGTTCCTTCTGTTAATTCATTTGTAACATTTGTCCATTTTAATCCATATTGAATATCTGAAGTTGTACTTGCATCTGATTTAACTGTAAAGGTTTTTGTGTCAGTTGCTCCTGGTAATGCATTTGGTAAACTAAGTGTATCACCATTGGTATATGTAATTGTTCCTATACTTGCTGTATGTACAACAATAGAACTTGCATCACCATTTCCTTGAACACTTGCTGTGAAATACGCAAATGTGGCACGCAAAAACTAACGTAAAAGTATTATCTTCTTTTCTTTATTTTTTTACGGCCACTTTTTTACTTTCGTTTTTTATTTTGTTTTTTATTCTCTTTTATTCTGCTGGAAAATCTTCACTAGATTGTGATGCTGGCATAGTTGTTGTACCAGTTGAATTTTCATTATTATAATATAATGTTGAACCATCTTTATCACCAGTTGTTACTTCTAGATGTCCTTTAAATGTTTTTCCTTGATTACTATTTTGGTCACTTCCAGTTTCTTTAAATCTGATAATAAAGGTATAGTTATGTGTTTCACCTGGCATTAATGTACCATTACCTAAATCAATTGAACCACTTGCTTGCTCTATTGCTCCCTCATTTACGGTTGCAACAGTTTGACCACTAGTAGATGTTGCACCTGATGGTGTCCCTTTTAATGAATATACTAAATCACCTAAATCAGTATCAAAATCATTACTATCAATAGCAAACTTAATACCATATTTTACTCCTGATGTACTTGTTGTATCTGATGTAATAGTAAATGTTTTTTGTTGTGATGCTCCTGGTAGTGCATCTTTTAAATTAATTTCAGTTCCATCATTAAATGTTATTGTTCCTATCTCTGCTGTTTTTACTATTACTGAACTTCCTGTTCCGTTTTGAACACTTGCTGTGAAATACGCAAATGTGGCGTTTTCATTTTTCATTTGGTCTTTACTTTCTTAATATTTTGATATAGTATAAAGCCTAAATGAGGTAGAAGTATGGATATTAATAAAGATTTACAAACTGTAGATAACCTAATAAACAATCGCGAGCACAATCGCTGGAACCTTAGTAATTTAACCTGGATTTATCCCTTTACTAATGAAAATATTAAAGCTTTTTTTAGTAATTTTGATTTTCAAGATAAAAAGTGTCTAACCATTTTAAGTGGTGGCAACTTTGTTTTTGATATGTATTTAAAAGGAGCAAATGAGATTACTACTTTTGATGTTAATCCTTTAACTTATTACTTTTTTCATTTAAAAAAAGCCGCTATCCAAGCTGATTTTACTTTGGAAGAGTTTAAAGAATTTTTTCTTTTCCAAAAACGGTATAATAAAAAACAATTTGAATATTTAAAACCTTATTTAGATGCAGAGAGTTACGAATTTTGGGATTTTATCTTTAAAAAATATGATGAAGAAGAAATAAAAAGTGATAAAAGTTTATTTCATCAATATTATAAGGGTTTAGAACCTTTAGAAAAATTTATTACTTATTTAAGTAAAGAAAATTATAATATTTTAAAAGAAAAAATTAATAATCTGAAAATTAATTTTATAGAAGAAGATATTAGAACTTTATATCAACATAATTTAGATACTTATGATTTTATTTACTTTTCTAATATTATTGAGTATGCTAATGACCTTTTTTATGAAAAAATAAAAAATAATATTTCCGAAAAGACTAATCTTGATTATGTTGATGAATATTGTTTAAATTTATATCGTGAGTTAATGAACGAGTATAAAAACTTTTTAAATCCTGATGGCTATTTAGTGGCGAGGATGGTTTCATTTATTTATGATGGTCCAGGCTCTCATTTAAATTCTAATAAATTCCGCCAGAAACTTTTTGGAAAGTATGGTTTTAAAGATGTGACATTTCCTTCTTTAGACAATATTATTTGTTATATTGATGAAGAAGCGGTTGGCATAACTTATCAAAAAAAATTATAATTATCTTGCATAGCAAACAAATGTATGTTAAGATAGTTTTGGAAAGAAGGAATAATTATGACTAGAAGAAAAGGTTCTTGGCAAGAAACATATACAGGGAAGTTTTGGGCAATTGACCCTAAAAGTAGTGAAGTTCGTTTAGAAGATATTGCGCATGGCTTATCGTTAATATGTCGTTATGCTGGCCAATGTAAACACTTTTATAGTGTTGCCCAACATTGTATTAACGTTTATCATGACCTTAAAAATTTAGGTTATGATGAAACAATTCAATTAATTGGTCTTTTACATGATGCGACCGAAATTTATATTAGTGATTTACCTAAGCCTTTTAAAATAGATATTCCTGAATATAATGAAGCCGAAGCCAAGATTGAAAAAGCCATTTATGAACATTTTAATTTACCAGTACCTAAGGGAAAAATTCATCAAATAATTAAAGCTTCGGATAATGAAGTTTTATATAATGAAGCGGAAGTATTAATGAATAATATTGATAATTGGGCAAGTAAAGGAAAAACCAGAGATATCAAAATAGATACAGATTTTAAAAATATGAAAGAAGTAGAAAAAGAATACTTTACTATTGCTACTAATCTTTTAAACCATATTTCTAAAGAAAACTAATTATACAATGTTTTGTCAACTTCCCTATTTTAATTATTTTCCTTAATAAAGAGATAATATATAATTAAAATAGGTGATTTTAATGATAGTAGTTTATATTTTAACAGGTGTTTTCTTTTTATTTATTATATATGTAATTATTACAGCTAATATTTTACTTAAGTTAAATAATAAAGTAGATGAAGCTTTTGCCACTATGGACGTTTATTTAAAACAAAGATGGGATTTAATTCCAAACTTAGTTAATATTGTTAAAGAATATAGTGATTATGAAAGTAGTACTTTAGAAAATATCATTAAACAAAGATATAATAATTTAAATATGACGAAAAAGATTACTACTAATCAAGAGTTATCTAACCTTCTTATAACTATTGAAAGTTATCCCGAATTAAAAGCTAATGAAAATTACTTAGATTTAAGTAATAAACTTTATAAAATAGAAGATAGTATTGCTAATGCCCGAAAATATTACAATGCTACTGTCCGTCTTTTTAATAATAAAGTAGAAATGTTTCCCAGTAATATTGTGGCCAAAATGGTCCATATGCGTTCTATTCCTATGTTTACTATTAAGGAAGAAGAAAAAGAAAATGTGCAAATTAATTTAGGTGATAAAAATGTTTAAGAAAATATTTTATCTACTTGCCTTTTTTCTTTTATTAATTCCTTTTTCTTGTAAAGCTGAAAACAGTTTATATGAAATTACCAGTTATAATCATAACTTTACAGATGGACATTTTGAATTTACGGATTTCGAATATTATGACAATGATAGTGGTTTTGGTTTACAAGGTTCAATTTTTAATAATTCTTTATACCCAGACTTTGTCTATTTAGATATTGCTTTTTATGATAAAGATACTAATTTAATTATTAGTGATTACTGTCGTTTTAATTTAGATGCGGCGGCGACCCAAAAATTTAATTGTAACTTTAATCCTAATGATTTAAAAGATAAAACTACTAAAGATATTTTCTATTTTAGTTATACAGTAAATTTTAATGTTACATCTACTAAACCTCTTTTAAATATTCCTAGTCAATTAGACCAATATAAAAATAGAGAATATGTTATTGATAATTATGATGTAAATATTGTTGTTAATGAAAATAATACTCTTGATATAACGGAAAATATTACAGCTTATTTTAATGTGCCAAAACATGGAATTATTCGTAATATTCCTTTAAAAAATACAATTAAAAGAAATGATGGTTCTACTTCTAGCAATAGAGCTCAAATAAGTAATGTTGCTGTTAATACCGAACATACTATTTCCCATGAGGGCGGGGAATATCAAATAAAATTAGGCAGTTCTAATACAACCCTAACCGGTTCTAAAAAGTATGTTATCAAATATACTTATAATTTAGGTCCTGACCCTCTTAAAAATATTGATGAATTTTACTTTAATATTATTGGACCATCTTGGGATACGGTAATTGGGGGTATTAATTTTGAAATTGTAATGCCTAAAGCTTTTGATAAAACTAAGTTAGGATTTTCTTCCGGAAATTATGGAGCTTTAGATAATGACAAGATAGAATATTCTGTCAATGAAAATACTATTACAGGAACATACAACGGTATTTTAAATTCTCATAATGCTTTAACTATGCGTCTAGAATTAGAAGAAGGTTATTTTGTTGGGGCTAAACTTAATGTTAGTCCTTATACGGCTTTAATGTTTATAATTCCTACTATCTGCACTCTTGGGGCCCTACTTATATGGTTTAAATTTGGCAAAGATAAAATGGTAGTCGAAACAGTAGAATTTTATCCTCCGGATAATTTAAATAGTTTAGATATTGCTTATTTATATAAAGGTAATGTTGATAATAAAGATGTTATCTCTCTTCTTATTTATTTAGCTTCTAAAGGATATTTAAAAATTGAAGAAAATCTTGTCGATTTAGAGCAGAAAAAAATTCCTTTATCTGCCCAAAAGAAAGAACAGATTAATAAAAAAATTAAGGATTTAAAAGAAAAGATTGCTAACCTAGAAAAAACAGACCCTACATCTAAGAAAATTCCAATTTTAAAAAATTCTTTAATTAATTATCAAAACTTTGACCAACCAATTAATACAGAACTTAATGAAGAAGAAAAGAAAGCTTTAAAAAATAATATCAAAGAAACAAAAGATGCGAAGATTGTATTTACTAAATTAAAAGAGTATGACCAAGATAATGCTTGTGAAGAAATATTTTTTAACGGGATATTCCCTGATAAAAATAGTCCAACTAGAACCTTAAAAACTCTTAAAAATGAGTTTTATTCTAAAATATCTCGAATTACTAATTTAGTTCAAAATAAATATAAAGACAAAGTTTTTGAAAAAAGAAATATTTTTCTAAATGCTCTTTTAGTTATCCTTCTCTATTTAGTTTTATTTACTGCTTTTGCTATTCCTCTAAATGCTTTTGCTAATCCAAGCAGTTTAGTAATTCTTTTAGTCCTTTTAGGTTTCTTTACTCCCTTTTTATGCGTTGCATTTATTGAAGAAGCACCGGTTAGTTTTAGAATAATGTGGTGTAGTTTTAGTAGTTTTTGTATTCTTTGCTTATTTGGTGGTTTTCTAAGTAGTATGGGTGTAGTTTTTGAACCTATTTATATTGGGGGAATTATTTATGGTATTTTAGGTGATGTAGTTATTTTACTATGTCTTATAAATATAAAAAAAAGAACTGACTATGGAAATCAAATGTTAGGTAGAATTAGAGGTTTTAAAACATTTTTAGAAACTGTGGAAAAAGAAAAGCTAGTTTCCCTAGCCTCTTCTAATCCTACTTACTTTTATGATATTTTACCTTATGCTTATGTTTTAGATATTAGTGATGTCTGGATTAATAAATTTGAAGATTTAGCGGTTCCAGAAGTCGATTGGTATAATGGTTCTTCTAATATCCATCAAATGAGTTCTTTTGTGGGAACAACTATGCGTTCTATTAATTGGACGATGAGTTATTCTCCAAGCTCTAGTAGTAGTTCCGGTGGTAGCAGTAGTTCTTCATCCGGTGGGGGTTCTTCTGGAGGTGGCTCCGGCGGAGGCGGTGGAAGCTCTTGGTAAAGACTTAGATTTAACATCTAAGTTTTTTAATACAATAAAGTAATACGACGGCTACTAATTTTAATAAATCCTTCTTCTTTCATATACTTAAGTTCTCTTGACATTGCACAGCGGTCTACAGCTAAATAATCAGCAAGTTCAGTAAAAGAAAATGGTAAATATAAAGTTCTTGTGCCCATTTTTTTAGATAAGACACGAAAATATTCTAAGAGTTTATTCCTAATTGTTTTATTAATTAAAATATCAATTCGCATATTTTTTTCTTCAATTTTCTCTGAGACAATTTTTAACAAATTCTGTAAAAATGCGGTATAATAATCATACTTTGCATAATCATTATTATAAATACGCATATAGTCAATTAAAACAACGGTGGTCTCTTCTTTAGTCATAAGTTCGTAGTCGCGACTGTTTAAATTTGTAAACATCGAACCAAAAGTATCTTTTTCTTTTAAATCTTCAATAATAGTCCGATTACCATTATAATCATTTTTAATAATTTGCAATCTACCAGACTTAATATAACCTAAAAAAGAAGTATTAGAAACTATTGTAAATAAATTGACATCTTTAGGTAGTGTCAAGTAGTCTGCTTCTAATAATTTTAAAATTTTCCTTTGATTTCGAGCCTTTATATTTTCGAACAAATAATTCATATTTACACCTTCTTAAAAAATTTTAACACTTTTTCATTAATGTTGCAATTGCAACATTATATTTTTAAAATTAAGTGATATACTTAACGAGGAAAGTAGAGGTAGTATTAATGAAAATAATTAAAAGAGATGGTCATATAGTTGACTACTCACCAGAGAAAATTGAAAATGCTATAATGAAAGCAAATCAAGAAGTTGAAGAAGAAAATCAAGCTTCTAGCACGCAAATAAAAAATATAATTAAATATATTGAAGGCTTAGGTAAAAAAAGAATTTTAGTTGAAGATATCCAAGATATTATTGAAAGAAAATTAATGTCAATTGGTAAATATGACCTAGCTAAAAAATATATTACTTATCGATATACAAGAGAATTAGTTCGTAAAGCTAATACTACTGATTTAGCAATTAAAGAATTAATTGATGGTGAAAGCGAATATTGGAACACTGAAAATTCTAATAAAGATGCTAAAGTTGTTACAACGCAAAGAGATTACTTAGCTGGTATCACTAGTACAGATATCACCCGTCGTTTTTTACTTCCTAGTGATATAGTTCGTGCTCATGATGACGGTGTAATTCATTTCCACGATGCTGATTACTTTGCTCAAAATGCTTTACATAACTGCGATTTAATTAACTTAGAAGATATGTTACAAAATGGTACAAATATTAATGGTGTTATGATTGAAAAACCGCATCGTTTCTGGACTGCTGTAACAATTGCTACACAATTAATTACTGCTGTTAACTCTTCTCAATATGGTGGTGTTACAATTACCTTAACTCACCTTGCTCCCTTTGTAAGAGAAAGTTATAAACGTTATTTACAAAAATATAAAGCTCGTAAATTTAGCAAAGCTGAGTGTGAAAAATTTGCAAAAGAAGATTTAGCAAAAGAAATTACGGATGGCGTTCAAACTTTCCAATATCAAATTAATTCTATGACTACAACTAATGGTCAAGCACCTTTCTTAAGTGTTTGTATGTACTTAGGGGAAACGGAAGAATACAAAGAAGAACTAGCAATGATTATTGAAGAAGTTTTAAAACAACGTATTGAAGGGATGAAAAATGAAAAAGGTGTTTATGTTACACCAGCATTCCCAAAACTTCTATATGTTCTTGAAGAAGACAATATTCATGAAGATAGTAAATACTATTATTTAACTGAACTTGCTGCAAAATGTACCGCAAAACGTATGGTTCCAGATTACATTTCTGAAAAAATCATGAAACAACTTAAAATTGATAAAAATGGTAATGGTCAATGTTATCCTTGTATGGGTTGTCGTTCTTTCTTAACTCCATATGTTGATGAAAATGGTAAACCAAAATATTATGGACGTTTTAACCAAGGTGTTGTAACAATTAACTTAGTAGATGCAGCTTTATCTAGTGATAAAGATATGGATAATTTCTGGGATATTTTAGAAGAAAGACTAGAATTATGTCATAGAGCCTTACAAATAAGACATAAGAGATTAAGCAATGTAACTAGTGATGTTGCTCCAATATTATGGCAACATGGTGCTCTTGCTCGTCTTCAAAAAGGTGAAAGTATTCATGAACTTTTACATCATGGCTACTCTACTATTTCTTTAGGTTATGCTGGTCTTTATGAGTGTGTTAAATATATGACTGGCCACTCTCATACTGATAATGGTGTTGGTAAAGAATTTGGCCTTGCTGTTATGCAAAAATTAAATGATAAATGTAAAGAGTGGAAGGAAGCCGAAGACATTGATTATAGTGTTTACGGTACTCCAATTGAATCTACTACTTATAAATTTGCTAAATGTCTAAAAGAACGTTTTGGTGTTATTAAAGGTATTACTGACCGTGATTATATTACTAATTCTTATCACGTTCCTGTTTTTGAAGAAATTGATGCCTTTAGTAAATTAAAATTAGAAAGTGAATTCCAAAAACTTTCTCCAGGAGGAGCTATATCATATGTAGAAACTCCTAATCTAGAAAATAACTTAGAATCAGTTATGGAAATTATTAAATTTATCTATGATAATATCATGTATGCTGAATTAAATACTAAATCAGATTATTGTCATGAGTGCGGCTACACAGGCGAAATCTTAATTGATGATAATTTAGAGTGGTATTGTCCAAACTGTGGCAATAGAGACCATGATAAATTAAATGTTGCTCGTCGTACTTGTGGATACATTGGTACAAACTTCTGGAATAAAGGACGTACCCAAGAAATTAAAGAACGTGTTATTCATGTTGATAATAAAGATGACGATGAGGAATAAACATGCGTTACAATAAAATCCGTAAAATGGATATCTCTAACGGCCCTGGCGTTAGAGTATCTATTTTTATGCAAGGATGTGCCTTTAAATGTAAAAATTGTTTTAATCCTGAAACTCATGATTTTAACGGTGGAAAAGAATTTACTGATGCTAAAATAGCTAGAGTTTTAGAATTATGTGAAAAAGAATATATTGTGGGTTTATCAATATTAGGGGGTGAACCCCTTCACCCTAATAATATTGAAGGAACAACTAAATTAGCGAAAGCTTTTAAAGAAAAATTTCCGCATAAAACTTTATGGATATGGAGTGGCTATCTTTTTGATAAAGATTTAAAAGATAAAGAAATCTTAAAATATATCGATGTCCTAGTTGATGGGCAATACGTAGAAAAATTACATAATCCAACTTTAAAGTATTGTGGTTCCGAAAATCAAAGAGTTATTGATGTTCCTAAATCTTTAAAAGCTAAGAAAATTGTATTATATGAACAAGAAAAAGTATTAGTATAGGAGTATATATGAAAACAAGAGGTTTTGAAATTGCTAAAGGTTGGGAAGATAAAGATATTCACCTTCCTAAAAGAAGTACAGCCCATGCGGCAGGTTATGACATTGAAGCTGCTGAGGATATGATAATCCCTATGTATAAACCGGGAATTAAACCTTCTTTAATTCCTACAGGTCTTAAAGCTTATTGTCAAAATGATGAGTGGTTTATGCTAGCCAATCGTAGTAGTGGCCCTAAAAAAGGCTTTATAATGGCTAATAGTATTGGTATTGTTGATGCTGATTACTATGGTAATGAAAATAATGATGGTCATTTCTATTTCCAATATTTTAACTTTACTGACCATGATATTGAAGTAAAAAAAGGCGATATAATTGGCCAAGTTATTTTTCAAAAATTTTTAACTGTCGATGATGATTATGCAGAAGGTGTTCGTACCGGTGGCTTTGGTTCAACAGATAAATAAAAAATTGCAATGTTAATTGCAGTTTTTATTTGTTAAAAATACTATATTTTAATTTTGGCCCTGTCGTTATCTCTAAAGATTTTTGAATTAATAAATTAAGCCATATTTTTTCATCGTCATTAAGTCTCGACAAAATTTCATCACTAATATAATTAATATAAAAGCATTGATTATCAAATAACCTGGCCATAAAATAAATAAATTGTTCTTTAGAGTAAAAATATTTACCATTAGTTGAACATAATTCCTGATGTTGCATAGGTTTATCAAAAGGTATATATAAAAAATAAATTTCTTCATTTCTGGTCAATACTGTATTAAATATTCTAGTAGTTATCTGTTCAAAGCAATTTTTAAGAAACTTTAAAATTAATTTTTCATTATCTTCATTAAATACTTTTTGATTTAAGCTAAAGTAACAATATTTATCTTTGCTTTCTAAATTTCCACTTTCTAAAGCTATAGTTAAAAGCTTCTTCTTATCCCCTACTTTACCAAAATGCTTGCATGTGTGAAAAAAAGCATAAATATCTGTTTCCATACAGCCAAAAAACTTTAATTTATTATCACCATTAAAACTCAAATCTTCTTTAAATAACTGGTAATGGCAATCACGTATTACATTTAAAACCTGATAAGTATTAGGATATTTATTACAATATTTTTCATCAATCATTTGGAATTTTCCTCCGTCAATTTAAAAATTATTATAATTATTTCAATCTAGATAGTCAACAATGAAAATATTTTTAATTGTAAAGTTATTTTTCAAAAATTTTTAACTGTCGATGATGATTATGCTGAAGGTGTTCGTATCGGTGGCTTTGGTTCAACAGATAAATAAAAATCTACCAGCTTAGCTGGTAGTTTTATTAAGCACTAAAAGTGCATCTTACTGGCAGCGCTATATTGCGC
>CANQEJ010000034.1 GCA_947594925.1 uncultured Bacilli bacterium | reverse complement strand
AAGGAGGTTTTTCTTTGCAACGCTAAAGCTCTTTAGAACCCCCAGTATAACTGGGGGTTTTCGTTACACAAAAAAAGAAATGTTACTTTTCTAAAGCAACATTTCCCATCGATTGCGCAATAGTCATTAACTCATCACTAGCTAAATTATTAGAAGTTAAATAATAATCAATATTATTAGAAGTCCAAGTTAAGGAATTATTAGATAAAGCTGCTACACTATCAGTAAGAAGTAAAGGGTCTCCAGATACTGGGATTATTTCAAATTCTTTAGAAGCATTAGCTGCTTCTTCCACTAAGATAAATGATTTATCCCCATTAAAGGTTAAAATAGTACGGTCAGTATTCTCATCAGTTACCTTATCTTCACTTTTTAAATAAGTATTAGCAGGAACATATAATGGATAAACCGCCTCTTCTAATTCCATTGTTTCTTCGTCTTCTTCTTGATTTTCTTCCGCCTCATCAATTAAAGTATTTAATTTAAAATAATCATCTTTATATTTGGCTTTATAATCAATATTATTTATTTTGACTTTAATCTTAGCATTATTATTTGTATCATAAACAACTACTTTTTCTAAGTTCATTTTTTTATCAAAAGTTAATTCTTGTTTTTCTAAAGATTTATTATGTGGATAATTTACTTTAGCAGTTATTACATATTTACCATCTTTTTCCTTTAAAGTTGCTGTATCATCATTTATAACATCATTTACTAAAGAAGCTAGGATATATGATTGGGAACTATTATCGGGCCACTCACTTTCAAATTTAAAACTTTTATTTAAACTAGGTGTTACAACATAAACATTACCAGCATCTTTTAAAATAATTTGTTCATGATTATTATTTTGGTTAACCATTGTTACTTTATAATTATCATCTTTTTGATAACTTACCACAATATCGTATTTAAAAGTATCTTCATTGTTATAAATTTCCATATTTCCTTTAAGTTCATAGCTTTTTGCCGTATTTACTTTGTTTTTAAATTCATCTTTAGCTTTAGTTATATCAAATTTTCCACAACCACACATTAATAAAAGAATAGCTATGCTTAAAAATAGAACTTTTTTCATTAAACCACTTTCCTTTTCTAATTTAAGTATATTTGGAAGTTTTTTAATTATTCATGTATATTAATTAAAATTTATTCCATACTAAAAATAGAAATGAGGATGATTATGGAAACAATACAAAAAATTGCATTAACATTAAATATTGTTGGTGGCTTAAACTGGGCTTTAGTTGGGCTATTTGATTTTAACTTGGTTACAGCTTTATTTGGAGCCGATTCCGTAATATCTAACGTTATATACGTTCTTATTGGAATATGTGCTGCTATCAATATTGGCATATTATTTATGCATTTAGATATGGACAAATAAAAATATGTGAGTAATTCACATATTTTATTTTGCAGAAACAATAATTGTTATCTGTTTATTAGAGATATATTGAACCTTAGGGTCATTTCCTTCAACAGTAACTGTTACTTGATGTTCTCCTTCTCCATAACCACTTAAATCAACATACGCTGTAATAGTTGATGGATCTAGAGCATCTAGAATTGCACTAGTACCTTTAGCAATTACCGAAATCTGCGCATCATCTCGAGACTTAGCATTAACATTATAATTTGATGATAAATTACGCCATTGAACATTAATACCATCAATTGTTTTCTGGGTCTCCTCGCCAAACTTAACAGTAATCGTAGCAGTTGAAGCACTCATCGAACGAACCCCATTTGGTTTATTAATTGTAACATTATAAGTCTTTTCATCACTTAAACTGTTAACATCAATAGTAACTGGAACATAAGTAATATTTTCAAGACTGCTTTGGTCACCATAAATAGTTATTTTAGAAACACTACTTTCAATTTCCGAAATAGCACGACCACTCTTTGGCGTTCCGGTTGTAAGTACTCTTAATGGAACTTCCGTAGAATAAGCTTCTAACTTAACTACAGCTGTTACTTTTTCCGGAACAATTTCAACATTTTCAACAATCTTACCTTTAGCATCATAAGCTACTAATGGAACATTATCAATAGTATAATCACCTTTTTCACTAAATTCTTCATTACTTAAATCAATTAATGCACGTACAGTAGCAACATTAGCAAGTGTATCTTCAGCTCCCTTAATAACAACTTCAGTGCGGTCTAAAGTAACATTATCAACACTTAATTTTTGGTCTAATTTATCTTCATTTAATAAATCATAAGAAACAGTTTTTAAAGTACTAATTTTTTCTTTAATAACAACTAAAACAGTGGATGGGTCTAGCTTATAATTTAGAGAACCAATAGATTGATTATAAGTTAAACGAACACGATGTTCGCCAACCCCATATTTAGTTAAGTCTAATTTTACTTCATGTTCTCCTAATTGTTTAGCTAAGTATAAATCACTTTTACGGCCAATTAAAGTTACATCAACTTTTTCAGGAATACCTTCTACGACATAAGCTTCTTTATTATACTCAGCTACCACTGGTTGGTCTGATAAAACTTCCGCTTCCGTTTGAACTAAAGTTATAACACGAGAGTCTACTAGAAAGAAAATAGCTACAGCAAATATTAAAGATAAATAAATTAAAGTAAAAGGTTTATTTAAAATTTTATCTAATTTATTATTACTTCCCTTTAAACGTTTATTAATTCGATATACAACTCGACTAATAGGGGTAATTAAAATTTTATCTATCCCCGCATAGATTAAATGGAAGAAAGCTTTTATTACATTAAATACCTTACGCATTTTCTTCACCTGCACTCTCTTCTTCGTCATCATCAGCATCATAGAACATTTCTGTCTTTGGTTTTAATTCATCAATTAAAGTCATTTTAAAATCATCTAAAGTTAAATTGTATTTCATATTACCATCAACAGCAATACTAATACGACCAGTCTCTTCCGAAACAATTAAAGCAATAGCATCTGTTTCCTCTGCTACTCCTAACGCTGCTCTATGACGAGTTCCTAATCTTTTACTTAAAGTAGGGTCCATACTTGTTTTAAATACTGAACCAGCACAAGTAATACGGTCCCCTTGAATAATTACACCCCCATCATGCAAAGGGTTATTTGGGAAGAATATTGTACCAAGAAGAGCACTAGAAACATCAGCATAAATCTTAGTTGCAGGGTCAATATATTCTTGTAAAGAAATATCTCTTTCAATAACAATTAAAGCTCCAATACGATTTTTCTTTAAATATTCAATAGCATCCATAATTTCATAAACAACACGTTCACGTTCATCAACAGTTAAAATTTTATGACGACCAAGAAGATTTGTACGCCCAATTGATTCTAAAACATTACGTATCTCCGGTTGAAAGATAATAATTAAAGCTAAAGGCCCCCAAGATAAAATATATTCTAATAAAAGACCAACTGTATATAAATCTAAAAGAGAACTTATTAATTTAATAATTAAAATTAAGATTACTCCTTTAACAATTAAGACCATTTTAATATTATTTTTAACGTTCTTTAAAATAAAGTAGAACATTAACCAAACAATTGATATATCAAGAATTTTGGTGATTATCGACCAAACAGTTGTTAATGTCATATATTCACTCCCTTTTATTTATAGTTAAAGTATACCAAATATTATGACTTATTTCTACCGATAATTAAAGGAAATGGCGATACTTAACGATAATTTACTTATTTTAAAAACAAAAAACTAGTTTCCTAGCTTATGAATTATTTTGGGTATTTTCTTCAGGCATTAAAGGTTTATCGTATTCATTAGCAGCAATATCAATCGGTTTTGAGGCGATGATTTCTTCATGTGGTTCTTGGGGGGAAGCAGGCTTAACTTCCTCTTTTTTTGGAGTTGGTTCTTCTACCGGTGGTATAACTGTTTCCTCTTCTTGCGCCCCATCTATTTTTGGTTTTAAAACCGGTGATACATCAACAGTATTTTGCACACTTTGTTGTTGCATAGCTTCTGCTACTGTTGGAGTTTTATCTTCGATAATATCTTCTTTTTGACCCTTTTTTTCTTTTTTCTTCTTTTCCTTTTTCGGTTTTACAGGCTTCGGTTCTTTAGGGGGTTTTGGTTCTTTTGGAGCCTTAGTTGAATCAACTAAATAACCAATTAAAGAAAATAAAAGAATTCCGGTTATAACTAAAAACCAAATATAATAATCTACTAGAAATTGAATAAAAGCTTCCATATAAACTCCTCCTATTAATAATTCTATTAATAAATTTCTAAGAAATACTTAAAGTTTGATTTTCCGGTTCAATTTGAATATAAGTATTTCCATCATTTACTTCTATTTCACTACCATCTTCATATTTATAAACAGTTTTACTACTACGAGATGATTTTTCCCAAGTTATAGGAACAGCGTACCCATTAGTTATGTAATACCCTTCTCCACTTCCCGTGGTATCGATATCTTGACGACCTTTATCATCTAAAGTGTAATTTCTTAATTTATAAGTAATAATATTTTTGGCTGTATATTGTAAACCCGTTTCATAATCTTTATGAGCTTCCCCATTAACAAATCTTTTATAGACTTTATTTTCCGCATCATACTCATAAGATGTTTCCTGGGAAGCCGAATAAGGTATTTCTACTACATTAGCAACTTCGGCATTTTCTTTAAGACTTAAATCGATATTATCAATACTATAATTTAGTAAAATACTTTTATTAAGTTTAGTACGATATCCTAATTTAGACATCGCTTCTTTTAAAAGTTTTAAAGAAGTAAAACCAGTATGTTCACTTGATACATTTAAACTCTTATCACGAAAAAAGTAAGTTCCTTCATAATTTAAACCATTAATATTTTGAACACCGAGATTTTTAATATCTCTTTCTGCTTGCGGAGACCATCCCCAATGGGCATAGACAGCATCATTTTCTAAGACATAATCTAAAAAATAATGACGGGCACTACGAACTGAACCAATTTTTTCCGTATCTTGGTCTTTATAAATAGCCATCATTCTCGTAATGCCACCTTCTACAATCATTTCATAAACAAGATAAGCATCTTGTAAACCACTATGATAAGGTCTAGCAGCATTATGATTATTAATCATTACCGCAATTGGTCTTTCATCAGAATCTTCATCAATAATATTAAGTTTTTTAACAGGTTCTTTTTCTTTCTTGAAATTATCTAAGATATTTTTATCTTGAAAAAAGTAAAAATAAGCAAAGGCTCCCAAGGCAGCTAACAAAATTAAAACAATAAAAATTTTTAAACCCTTATTTTTCTTTTTTTTACGTTTTGCCATAAAGAACCCACTTTCTATTATCTTAAGTATACCATATTAAAACTTTTTTTAAAAATCTTTTGCTGCTCTTTCTAAATCTCTTTTTTTAATAGCTTCTCTTTTATCATATAATTTTTTACCTTTAGCTATCCCGATTAAAAGTTTAGCATGATTTTTTTGGAAATAGAGTTTTAAAGGAATTAAACTATAACCATCTTGCATAATTGCTTCTTTTATTTTTAAAATTTCTTTTTTATGTAAGAGTAATTTTCTTTCTCTTCTTTCGTCATGATTAAATATATTACCTTCTTCATATCTATCTATAAACATGTTAGTTACATATACTTCATCATTTTTAATGCGGGCGTAGCTATCTTTTAAACTAACGGAACCTTTTCTAATAGCTTTTATTTCCGTACCTTTTAAAACTATCCCCGCTTCATATTCTTTAATTATTTCATAATCAAAATACGCTTTTTTATTCTTGATTTCCATTTTGTTTATCCTCTACTATTTCAAAATCAACTTGAGATGTCTCTTTACTTGCACCAACACATTTAACTTTAATAACATCACCTAGACGATAAGTTTTCTTTGTAGATTTACCAACCATCGCTAAAAGTTCTGGAACATAAGTAAAATAATCTCCTTTTAAAGATTTAACATGAACTAAACCTTCTACTAAATTAGGTAGTTCCACAAACATCCCAAAATTAGTGATAGTGTTAATAAATCCTTCGTATTCTTCGCCAATATGGTCTTCCATATATTCAGCCATCTTCATATCATCAACTTCGCGTTCCGCCGCTACCGCCGCTTGTTCTCTTTCTGATGAGTGTTCCGCTACTTCTACTAAAGTAGATTCTAAATTAGAAATTGTAGTCATACTCATATCTTTTTTTACTAAGTAAGTTTTTAATAAACGATGGACAGTTAAATCTGGAAAACGGCGAATTGGAGAAGTAAAATGCGTATAGGATTGACTAGCTAAACCAAAGTGGCCAATATTTTCTTTACTATAGATAGCTTTTTTCATACTTCTTAAAAGTAAAGATGACAAAATAGGAAATTCTTTTTTATCTTTAAGTTGGTCTAAAATTTGTTGCATCCCTTTAGGGGACATATCATTAACTTTACCAGATAATTTATAACCTAATAAATGAACTAAAGTTAAAAATTCATCAATTTTATCACTATTTGGTTTATCATGGACACGATAGATAAATGGTAAATTCATATTGTAAATATGGGTGGCAATACACTCATTAGCAGCTATCATAAAGTCTTCAATAAGCATTTCGCCCTCTTTTTGTTCACGTTTTTTAATATCAATAGCTTTACCCGTTTCATCTTGAATAATTTTCGCTTCATCAGCTTCGAAATTGATATACCCTCGAGCGATTTTTTTCTTCCTTAAAATATGGGCAAGTTCGTTCATTAAAAGTAAGGTATCTTTAAATTCTTCATATCCAGAAGGAGTTATTCCATCTATTAAAATAGAATTAACATCATCATAATTCATTTTTTTACGAGATTTAATGTAACTTTCAAAAATATCATAATTTAAAAGTTTACCTTCTTGGTCAAATTCCATAACACAGCTCATAGCTAATCTTAAAGCTCCTTCATTTAAAGAGCAAATTCCATTAGATAATTTATGAGGTAACATAGGAATAACTGTATCAGCTAGATAAGAAGAAGTTCCCCTATTATAAGCATCATCACCTAAAGCGGTATTTTCTTTAACATAATGAGAAACATCAGCAATATGAACACCCAAGATATAATGGTCTTTTTCTTTTTTTATTGATATCGCATCATCAATATCTTTAGTATCTTTACCATCAATGGTAAAAATACACTCTCCGGTTAAATCTTTACGACCACTTAATTCTTTAGGGTCAACTTCGGATGGAATAGTTTCTAATTCTTTTAGAACTTCATCAGAATATTTATCATATATTTCATGTTTATAAGCAATACTTAATATATCGATACCTGGGTCGTCTTTATGACCTAAGATACTTAAAACTTTTCCTTCATATTTATTTCGACCAAGTTCTTTTTCAATTCCTACTAAAACCTTATGTCCTTCGACGCAGTTATGTAAAGAATCTTTATTTAAAATGACAGTTATATCTTTTTTCGTATCATCTAATTTAAAACCTAGTTCGCCATTATCAAGTTTAATAATTTCGCCAACTAAATTTTTAAGTTCTCTGTTTATAACTCTTAAAACACGTCCTTCTTTTTTTAAAGCTTTGTTAATTACTTCAATTAAGACAATATCATTATCAATAGCGCCATTTAAATTTCTAGCATCAATATAAATATCATCTTCTTTATCCAGTGCTAAAAAACCAAAGCCTTTTTTATTTAAATCTAAACGTCCTACTTTTATCCCTGGACAATTATCTAATAATATGTATTTATCTTTTTTCGTTTTAAAAACAATACAATCTTTAACTAACTTTTCTATCTCTATCCCTAATTCTTGATATTCAGCAGTTGTTTTTAAACCTAATTTATCATTAATTTCAATTAACTCTAGAGCACGATGTTCCGGTTTTAATACTTTTATTATTTCATCTTTCATATATAATCCCTCACTATTATTGTAGCACTTAATATTTTTTCCTGCATTAAAAAAGGAAGTTACTTAACACTTCCTTACTTTAAGAACAAAATAAATGATATTACAAAGAAGGCAAGGCCTAAAAGCATTGTTAATCTTGTAATTAAAAGTTCAACACCACGTTCTTTCTGCTTTTGGAAAAGAGTAGCATTTCCACCAGAAATAATTTGACCAGCATCACTAGCTTTATTACTTTGTAAAAGAACGATAGCAATTAATAAAACTGAAATTATCAATAATATTGTTTCTAACATGTTATTCACATCCATTTCTCGCATATATAATTTATCATAGTAAATTAATTTAATCAAGTTAAAACTGTTATTAACTGTTTAGGATATACTAATATGAATATTAATTTTCTTCTTTTAAGATATGTTCTAATTTTTCTGGAGTAATATTTAAGGAACTACATATAATATCATCAGAAACACCGTTTTTATGAAAAGATATAATAATCTCTTTGTCTCTTTTAGTAATTCCATAAACTTTTCTTTCTGCCAATTCTAGAGCTTGTCCTAAAATTTTACCTTCTTTAGTAAATTTTGCCTCCATCAATGCTTTATCCATTATTTCTTCACGTTCTTTTTCATACGCTGCTGATACTATTGGGTCATTAAGTAATCTATTTAATTCATTTACAGCTGCTTTCAACTCTTCTTCACTATACTTACTCATACTTCTTCCTCTTCTAAAATACGTTCATGTTCCTCTTGCGTAAGTTTTAATTTCTGACGTACATCATCATCTGTCATAAAACCTGTTCTATGTGCATCTTTAACTATATCTCTTAATTCTTCGGTCTGATTTAAGAGTATTCTAAAAGCATCTAGTAAAAGTTTCCCATCTTCAATAGCTTGTTTTCTTATTAAATATTTTTCTAATCCTTTTGCTATACTATTATAATGAGCTACCACTGTTTTGGGGTCAGTTAATATTTCCCTTAAATCTTTTTTACTCATATTTTTTCACTTCTTTCTTTAATAATTTTTCTTTTATCTTTTAACATATTGCAAAATAAAAAAGAACAACTACTCACTTTCGCTTTCGTCGTTCTCTTTTAAGATATGTTCTAGTTTCTCTTGAGTAATATTTAATGAACTGCATATAAAGTCATCAGTAAGACCTTTCTTATGTAGAGTTATAACAACTTCTTTTTCTTTTTTAGCTTCACCCTCAGCAATTCCTTCAGTTTTACCTTTAGCTAAGCCTTCAGCTAGACCTTCAGCTCGCCCTTCTTCTGTAAACTCTGTTTTCATTAGCTTTATATCCAACTTTTCCTTGAGCTCTTTATCCATTACTGCTGATATTTCTGGGTCCCCACTTAATCTTTTTAATTCCTTTACAGCAGCTTTCAATTCTTCATCACTATACTTACTCATATTCCACTCTTTCTCTTCTTTAAATAATTTTATCCATTTTAATTTATCATTTTTCTTTTTACTTTGCAAATTTATCATATGGACTTCTAACATATCTGTTACTTCTTTTTTTGTATCTACATCATATAGTCTACATATATTATGCAATTTTTCAAAGTTTGTATCATTATAATCTAATACTCCTATTCCAATAAATTTCTTTATTGTTTTATAATCTTCACCATCTTTTAAAGTTTTATAAGCTAATTTCCCTAGATAATAAAACATCCTTGTTATCATGCTACCCTTTTTATATTTTTGCATTTCTACTATAACATAATTTCCATCAGCATATTTTACTAAGACATCTAAAAAACTTTCTTTTTTATTTATATCTTCTTTTTCTAAATAGGTATCCAAATAGGTTAAACCTTCTATTTTTTCTTTTAAGACATCTTCTAGAAAGTCTTTTAAATATCTTTCATTTCTAAACAGAGCTTTAAATATTCCATCTGATGTTAATGGTACGAAAGGATTTTTTTCTTCTATCATTTTTCACCTCCTTTTCTTTTTTAGATTTGTAAGAATATTACTCCTTACATTAGATATATTATAGATAAATCTCTGATTTCCTTTTTTTTATTGCAAATTTTTTTAAATTTTTGCATTTTTTTAAAATTTAGGTATTTAAAAAGACAAAGAGTTAAGGAATACTTATAACGAAGGTTATTAGTTTTTTAAATATACTCTTTATCTTTTAATATTTATATAAACGCTAACGCGTTTATACCAAAATTAAATTAATTATTGTACGACATATGGGTCAGATTGGGTTCCAGTTCCTGTTACTGTGACATCAGAGTTTAGGTTGATGACTGGACGCAGAACAAAATAGTCATAATATACATCATCGGCTGCTATGGCCCCATCATAATAACCAGAACTTACTGCAGCAATTTTTACACTATCCGTAAAATCACTAGGTGACATAGTATACCAACTATCATCATACCTTTTATCTCCTAAATAAGTTAAATAGTTATTTATAATGCTTTCTTCATGTAATGATGAACCCATACTCATACCAGCCATTAGCATTTCATCAGCTGTTAATAATCCTATTTTCAGTTTATATACACCACCATAGTCTCTGTTTTCGCCACTTTTAGTTGTAGGATTTGGACAACTTAAAGATGGTGCTTTACGCTTTAATCTTTCGGAAGCTCCAAAATATAAGCCTGGTTTTAAGCTCTCATCGCCACTTCCATATGATGTATCATTACAGAAAGTCGTTAAAGCTATCTTACTATCATACTTTGCTAAATCACTTTTATACCAATTTTCTAATTTAGTTTTTATATTTGCTTCAACTCCAATATTTTCGGAGTTTTTAAATTGGCCACCTATATATTCACTTTTACACGGATTATCATTTGTACATGATTGTTTATTATCGTATGTATACCCTACATATTTGGGATTATCATATTCTAAGTTAAATGCTGCACTGTTAATAGCTTTATGAGAAACTAATCTAATTGTTCCATCTCCATTAACACGCACAATGCGCCATAATATATTTGAATCTTGAGATAATTTAACATAATTATCTTCAACTTTTCCTCTAAAATAATAGCTATCTCCATCATCATCTTGGGTTTTATACAAACCACTTAGTGATGTGTTTGCTGAATTTGGATAACCATCGCTAAAATCTGGAACTTCTGTTCTGGCAGCATAATCTTTACCTAAAACTTTTACTACTTCATAATTATTAGTTCCTGAAACAACTTCTATAGTTATTTTAAAAGTAAAACTTTTATTTTCTCCATCTTGTTCAGATGTATCTTTATCCATCCAACTTCTTATTTGAACTGTCTTCGTTTGATTGCCTAATACAATACCTTCACCAATAATATATGATTGAGCATTATCAAAATCATCTATTTCTCTTGTATCTGTTGGTGTAGCTTGTGATAGTAACTTATAATCATTATCTACTGCTACTTTTAAATGTTCATCTTTTAAAGTTGAACCTTCTTGTTTATTTAGTATTACATTATATGTTGATACTGTATCACAAGTATTTTTTATTTGTACTTCATATGGGTCATTTTGCATACCTTGTTCATCTGTTTGGGGATATCCATTTTCCATGGTTATTCCTGTTCCATTTGTTTCTGCGTAACTAATATCAAAACAAGCATACGTATTTTTATTTACTCCTGTTTGGATATGTGTTCTACTCCATATAGCATAAGTAAATGTTGTTACAGCGAGTATCAACATTATTCCTATTATAGTTATTATTGTTATTTTACGTTTTCTTTCCTTCATTACATTTATTCCTTCCTATCTTTACATCTAAGTCCATTATACCCCCCCCCGGTTTGTTGTAAAGCAGAAAGTTCGTGGTTGACACGAAAGAAAACAACTAATTTCTTAGTTGCTTTAAT
>CANQEJ010000033.1 GCA_947594925.1 uncultured Bacilli bacterium | reverse complement strand
TTTCATAAATAACATTAAACTCATCAGTTTTATATTCTTCTACTAATATTTGAAGTACAATATTTTTTGAAATTGTTTCTATTTGCATAATTTGTGGATATAACAAACTTTTTAATTTTGAATCAAAATCAACTATTGAGACTATTTCATCGAAACTGGATAAATTTATTTTATTTTGTGGTCTATTAATATATCTATAACCTTTATAGCCATGATAATAACCTATATTTCTTAAATTCTTTTTATCTTTAGTACCTTTAATTGAAATATTGTGTTTTTCTCTTAAATATTTCATTAAGGCATTTGTTGTTCTAACTTTCATTATTTATCTTTTCCCCAGTTTCAGTGTTAATTACTATATCATTTATTCTTTATGAATTCAATATTTTTAATTCAAAATATATTTTGTTCTTTGACAAAATAATTAACCCCCTAGGTATTTTGACAAGTGTATCAAAATAGCCTAAGGGGTAATCTTTTATATTAATATTCGAAAAAGTTCGAATAAAAACGTCAATGGTGCCGACTAGAGGACTTGAACCTTTGACCTACGCGTTACGAGGGCGTTGCTCTACCATCTGAGCTAAGTCGGCAAGAAGAAATTATTTAATTTCTACTAATATTATATAACAATTTTATTAGGGATAAAAGTGTTTAAATTAAATAACTTCTTTTTTTCTTAAAATATGATAAACAATTAAAGTAATAATTAAAAATGCTAGAAGGCTACCAGAGATAATATAGCTAGAATTAATAAATTTTGTTATTACTTTAAAGATAAAATTATAATCAACTTTTAAATACATGTTATTTAAAACAGAAGCTATAGCAGTTATAATAATTGAGAATATAGAAGCTACTAAACCAATTATTGCCCCTTGTTTAATCCATTTTAAATGTTTTAAATTTAATAATAATATAGCAATAAAAGAAATACCTAAACAACCAATAACATACCATAAAAACTTTTTGGAAAGAATAAAACGCACTATTTTGATTAGTTTTTGTTCTTTAGAACCTAATTCCTTTAACACTACTGAAGTATCTGGTACTGTCTCTTGTATTTCACTAGCCTCTTCATTAACAACATCAATAATTTCATTTTTAGTTTCTTCTTTTATTTCATATAAACCACTATTATTAATATCGTCAATTGCTTTACCAATTATACTAGTAATATTATCTGTAGTAATTAATTTTTGTTCGACTCCAGTAATAGCAGCATTAAAAACATTATTAGAAATATCACCGATTAAATCTTTAACTTCTTGGATATCTAAAACTTTAATAATTATCTCATCATCTATCCCAACTTCTCTTGTAACATCATAAACAGGTTCTAATGTCTTATCAATTACTTGTTTAAATTGAGGATTGTTTTCTACTTCCTTCTCAATTTCTAATGAAGATATCATTTCTTTCATGACATTATTAGTAACCGTATTTCTAAGGGGTACAAGTAATAGTAATGTTAAAGTGGCCCCAAAGAAAATAGGAACTAGAATAATCATTGCTAAAACCTTTAAAAACTTTTTCATAACCTCTCCTCTTTTCGCCCTTAGTATATCAAGAAATCACTAAATAAACAATTAAAAGGTTATAATCTTTATTATTTTAGTTAATACTAACGTTAGGTGATGATATGGAAATTATTATACGTTCTATTATTATGTTTTTAGTTTTATTTGGTATTGTTAAGGTTTTAGGAAAAAAACAAATTAAAAACTTAACTTTATATGATTATGTTTTAAGTATTACCATTGGCTCTATCGCCGCAGATTCTATTATTAGTCTAGATGTTCCTATTTTTGATGGTGTCATTGCTCTTTTAGTTTTTGGTCTTATCGGCTATATTGTTTCTATTATTTCTTTTCATAGTCATACTATAGAGGAATTACTTGATGGTGAACCATTAGTTTTATTTGAAAATGATAATTTTAATTATCCTAATTTAGAAACAGCAAAGTTAAGTGTTGGCAAAGTTTTAGAAAATTGTCGTTTAAAAGGTTGTTTTGATATTAATGAATTAGACTGTGCTGTTTTAGAACCATCTGGTGATATATCTGTTTTATTAAAAGGCCAAAATCAACCTATTACAAGTAAAGATTTAAAAAATACAGTTACTAAAAATAGTCCTAAACAAACTTTAAGTCATCTAATTGTTGTCGATGGACAGCTAGACGAAAGTGAATTAAAAAAAGCTAAAAAGACTAAAACTTGGTTAAATAAATATATTAAAGATAAAAAGTTAAAATTAGAAAATATAACTCTTTTAGCTGTTGATAAAAATAATAAAATCACTTTATTTAATAAGAATTAAGGCTTTCTTTGGAAAGCTTTTTTTGACTTTGAAAATATATATTTAAAAATTGAATTTTAATGATATAATAATTTATTAGTAGGAGAGAAATTTGATGAAAATTATAACAGATACCGCTGCTTATGTTCAAAAAAATGATCTTGCTTATTATCTAACTAATGTTGATTATGATGTTCCAGCTTCTATTTTTATGAAAGCTTTTGGTAATGGTATAGTAATTGTTGATGACCGTAATAGATATGACTTTGTTAAATTTGAAGAAGAAAACGAGATAGAATTCTTTAAACAAATAGATTGGATAATTGACTATAATGAGGTTAAAGATTTAAGCGAGCAAGAATTTATTGCCATGGGTAATCAAATAATTGATGAGCAAAATAAAATTGCTAGAACTTTTAATGAAATGAGTGAAACGGAACGTCAAGAACATTTAGATATGGTTTCTCGTCATGAATTATTAAATTTTAAACTATACTCTTTAAGAGATATTCTATGGTTTAAAAGAGGTACTTTAAAAATGAAGTTACCAAATACTAGTCCAATTAGAACTAGAATTAAAAAATTTTTTACAGGAAACTAATGATTAAACTACTTTCCATTTATTTGAAAGTAGTTTTTATTTAGGGTCTTCTTTTAATTTATCTTGAACTAGGTTTAAAAATTCAGGATAAATCTGTAATAATTTATTAACTGCTCCCTTTATTCCTTGTTTTTCAAAAATAATATATTTATCAATTAAATCACTATTATCTAAAGGTATCCTTAGGTCTATCAGGATATCTATAGATGATAATATTTCCCCTTTTCTTCTTTCTACTAATTCTGGTTTACCATTTACATTAGATATTCTCGTATCTAAATCTCTATTTTTTTGTTCTGTAAATAACAAGGTACTACTTTATTAACAGTTGCATAGTATATTGGCATTGGAACTGCCATGATAAACTATATTTCCTAATTTTTATTTTCCAATTTTTCATTTTCATCTAAATATTGATAGTTAAGATTATTTTGCTTACTAAGTACTGATTTATGAAGTTCCTTTTCTAAATTATCGCGAGTATTTTTAGCAATTTTTCCACCTCGTTTTGCAATTTCTTTATTTTGAGTTAAACCATAAGGTTTATACTCTTTGGCAAGTTCTCTTGTTGCTATCTCTCCTAAGTCAGTTAAAAGAACTTCTACATCTGTCATATTATCTCTTAAAGATTCTTTGCGAAGTCCTTTAAATGTTTTATACTCACTTGCTTTCATGCCAGACCACCCTTTATAAATTTCATTAGTTAGAATAGCATATTCTTTATTTTCCGTTATTCCTCCTTCTTTCCAAATATCAGTGAGCTCTTTTCTATTAACAATTCCATTTAATCTTTCTTTAATCCATTTATCATTATATCCGCGCCTTCTGTAATAATCAACTGCTCTATCAATTGCAATTTCAGGGTTAAATACTTCATCAACTCTTTCTCCACCTAATTTAGCAAGCCATAATTTAAATGGTTCGGCTTTAGGGCTTGGAATTGATTCTATAAGTCTAAATATTCCTTTTGTATCTAGGGTATCAGTTTTATAATATTTACCATCTTTAGCTTTCATTTTCAGTTGGTTAGTATCACTAACCAACTGACTTCCCTCATCATGTAATTTTCCTTTTAACCATTTCCAGTAATTTCTAGCTTTATTGTAGTCACTATCAGTTAATGAACTAATTACATCAACAACGCTAAAATAATAATCTTCTCTTTCACTATTCCAAATACTTCGTATTTCTTTACCTTCAAATAAGTTTGAAATTGTTTCTAATTTATTTTTATTCATACAAAACCTCCTTGATAATAGTATTATACAACAAGAACATTTGTTTGACAATACATTTTATAAATTATTTTAAATTTAATCAAAAAAGCAAACTTAAATAGTCTGCTTATAAAATTATATTTTTTAATCATCTAAATTATCGTACTCTTCATCACTTACAGGTTCTAGCCACTCATTTGCAGTTTCTTCACCAGGTACTTCTACAGCTATATGACTAAACCAAGAATTTTTTCTTGCTCCGTGCCAATGTTTAACATTAGCAGGAATTACAACAATATCTCCAGGCGATAATTTTTGAACTTCTTTTCCATCTTCCTGATAATAGCCATACCCAGAGACGCAAATTAAAACTTGTCCTCCTCCTGATTTAGCTTTATGAATATGCCAATTATTTCGGCAAGAAGGTTCAAAAGTTACATTTGCAAAACTAATTCCATTATCTGTTTTAGCAAGCATGTTAAGATAACTTTGACCACTAAAATAGGCAGCAAAAGCATCATTTGGTTGTCCTAAGCCAAAAACATTTAATTTATCAAATTCTTCCTTATTCATTTTTATCATCACTCCCATATACTTCTTCAATTAAAGGAAACGTACTCCAAGCTTTTGGCCAACCGCAATAAAAGGCTAGTTGAGTTACTACTTCCACAATTTCTTCTTTAGTAATTCCATGTTCTTTTCCTATCATAAGATGACTTTTTAATTGCGGATATAAACCTTGGGCAAATAGAGCTGATATTGTTATTAAACTTCTATCTCTTGGTGATAGTTTATCCTCTCTTGACCAAACTTGTCCAAATAATACATCATCATTTAATTCGGCAAACAAAGGGGCAATATTCCCTAAATTATCTCTACCTGCTGTTTGTTTCTTCATTATTTATCACCTTCCAAATTTCTAAATTTTTCTACTTTCATGCTTATTTGATATTTACTTCTTAATTCGGCTATTTCTTTCATTATTTCTGATTTATGATGAATATCTAGTGCTTCTTCATCTTTCCATCTATCGATAAGCAACACTGTTTCTGTATCATTCATAGGAAAGAAGTATTCATATTTTAGATTACCAACTTCTGCTCTAACTCTATCTACAATGCCTCTAGATACCATTTCGGAAGCAAATTTCTTAGCATTACCATTTTCACCTTTATAATAAATGTTAATAGTTATACTCATAATTCACCTACATAATCCAACTTGTAACATCATTTTCTGATACATTACTTGTTAGTCTTTTAGCACTTACAAAGTTAAGATTACTATAAGTATTTTTTAAAGTATTAAAACTATTATCAACACTTGAACCACCTGATGTTGCAAAGACATAGATTTTTTTATTTTCAAGATTATTTTCTTCAATAAAAGTATTAATAATTGTTGGTGCTAAATCCCACCATACAGGAAAACCAATTAAAACAGTATCATAATCATCTAAATTAGAAACTTTATTTTTTATTTCTGGTCTAAATGATAGATTGTGCATTTCAATTGATGACCTACTTTGTTGATTAGTCCAATCTAAGTCCTCATTTGTATATTTGCATGCAGGTTCAATTTCAAATAAATCGCCACCTGTAATATCAGCAATTTTACTTGCTACATCTTTTGTTACCCCACTAGCTGAAAAGAAACTAACTAAAATTTTACTCATAAATATCTATCCTCCTTAATAATTTATACTATTAACCCAATTTTTTACTTCATTTTGGCTAGCTCCAGAAGAAAATCTTTTACCATTAATCCAAGTAATATTTTTATTATAATTTTTAAGAGTATTTAAACTACCACTTATATCTGTACTGCCGGAAGTACAAAATGGAATAATTGTTTTAGCATTTAGATTGTGGTTATCTAAAAAAGTTAAGATTATTTTAGGAACATCTCCCCACCAAATAGGATATCCTAGAAAAATTACATCATAATTATCTGTATTAATATCGTTTTTTATTTCTGGGCGAGCTTTAGTATCATTTTGTTCCTTATTGGCTCTTGAATTATCATTTCCATAGTTTAAATCATCATCGGTATATTCCTCTTGAGGGATAATTTCAATTAAATCCCCATCAGTAGCATCTTTAATATAATTTGCTACTTTTTTAGTATTGCCAGTGGCAGAGAAATAAATAACTGCTACTTTTTTAGTATCTTTAATTTGACTACTATTTTGCTTAGGCTTTTCAGAAACAGAATTATTAGATTTCATAAACCAAAAACCAAGACCTAAAGCAATTATGACAATAATTATAATTAAGGTTACTATCTTTTTATTCATTATTATTTTCCTTCTTTCTTTTTTAATAAGTTCTGTAAGTTTTTAAAATATATCTTTTCTTTATCTTCTAAAGAAATGGGGAATTCATTAATAGCACTTTCTATTTCTTTGGTCGCTCCATTAGGCATAATTCCAAATGGAGCATCGGTTCCATATAAGACTTTATCTATTCCAAAGTAAGATATTGCGAGTTCTAGGGCTTTCGTATTTCCAAGTATGGCTGTATCTACATAAAACTTTTTAAACTCATCTTTTTTATCTTTTATTATGTTATCAATTCTACCGGCAAAGAAAGGTATCATAGCTCCGGCATGATGAACAATAATCTTAATGTTTGGGCACTTATTAAATATATCCTCATTTACTAAATCTAACATGCCCTGCGATAGTTCATATTCCCAACTAAACACGATATTATTATCAGGTTTTCGTAGGTCAAATACAGGATGAAGTAAAACAAGTAATCCAAGGTGCGCACATTTTTTTAGAATTGGTAAGTATTCTTTAGAAGCTATACTTTTTCCTAAATGTCTTGTAAAAACTTGAACACCAACAAGCTCTTTTGAAGAGGCAATTTCATCTAAAATATGTAGGGACTCTTCCACATTATTAAAAGGTAACATGCCAATTCCATAAGGGAACATATCATTATTTTCTCTTACACAATTTATAAGTTCTTCGTTTGCTTCTCTACATAATCTTGCAGCATCTTTAGGATTACAATAATCTTCAGCATTGATATTGGCATAACTTACTATTTGTTTCGTTGTACCATCCCATAATTTTCTTCTTACCTTTAAATCTTTTAAAGATTCTATATTTGTAAAAGCATAAGTCTTAGGTATATTAGAATCAATATTTAACATCTTCCCATAATAATTGGGTAATAGTACATGAGCAAATACATCAATTTTTTCCATCTTAAATATCCTTTCCTAACTGATAAGCTTCTTCATAATATTTCTTTGGCATCATTGACACTGTACCACAACATGCACCATATATTCTTCCTATATCTTGAAAGTGCATATAGGAGAATATTGTATCAAAGTATTTATCTATTGCTCCATAAGTAAATTCATCATCATTATTCCAAGCTGTCATTATTACTCCTGCTTTTAAATTTTTATTTGTGATTTTCATTGTTTTAGCATAAAAACGGTCAATCATCATTTTTAATTGACTACTCACATTGTAATAATAAACAGGAGAGGCAAAGATTAGAGCATCAGATTCTAGTATTTTATCTAAAATCTCATTTCCTTATCTTTTTGAATACAGTCCCCGTCCATACCACAAGCATCACATCCCATACAAGGGTGAATATCTGTGTGGGCTAAATCAATTATTTCGACATCCTTTCCTGTATCTTTAGCACCTCTTGCAAAAACACTCACTAATGTATTTGATGTCCCGTTTTTATGAGGACTACTAGCAAGAACAACTATTTTCATTTAATACCTCCCAATATCTTTTTTAATCCCATTTTTAGCAATTCTTTATCGGTATAAAATTTATATGCAAGATTGGCTTTGTTTATTGCTTCTTTCATTTTATCCGTTAAAGAAGTGTAAGGATAAATTCCTACTAAAAAAGGTAATATAGTAAAGGTAATTTCTTCTGCTTCCTTATCTTTGACATCAAAAAATTTACATAAGCATTGCTCTATTAAAGAAATAGATTCTTTAAATGCTAATTTAAAATTAGTAATACTTTCAACTCTACTATTTGCTTCCATTTCAAACATATTCATTGAAATAAGTTTTAGTAAAGTTTTTCGTTTGCTTAAAGAAGTAGTAATTTTATCTATAAAATCTTCTTTGGAAAGTTTTTCATTTTGTTTAAGAAGAGGAGATAAATCTTCGTTCCACTTTAAATATTCTCTTTCTAAAAGGGCTAAAAATATTTCTTCTTTTGTCCTAAAATAATTATAAATAGAAGTTCGACCAACACTTATAAGACTTCCAATAAGCTTAATATTTATATCTTTAAAATCCAGACTTTCATATAGTTTTTCACAAGCATTAATAACTTCTTCTTTTCTTTCATCAACGAGGCGTTTTTCCATCTTTACTCTCCTACTGACATACTGTCAATATAATAATACAACTATAATGACACAATGTCAATCGTTTGTGATTTATTTTTTTATTATAAAACTCGAACTATAATATAAGTCCGAGCGTTATTTATCTAAAATACTTAGGTCTTTCCTTTAATGGAACAAGCCTTTTAATACTTTTAATTTCTTCTTCTAATTTTTGTTCAGTCTCACTTTGATAGAATAAATCAAAATTTGATTGTTCATATATTCCCGTATTTTCATTATAATTATATCTTGGTAATTTATGAATAGTCCAATCCATTAATAAATAATTATAATACCTTTCATTGATATTGGGGTATGAACTAGTAATTACCCGAGGATTTTTTAAAAAATCAAAACTATACTCTGTATATCGCTTTGGTATTTTTATTTCGGCTCCATCTGGTTTAAATCTCTCCAGAGAATCATATCCTAAGTATTGGACACAGATATCTTTAAAATAAGCCATTAACTCATTTGCTAAATGTTCAAGATAAACTTCTTCTATTTCGTAGTCTGAAAAATCACAATTTCTATAACGATATCTTAAACGTTCTTGCACTACATTTGGGTCTTCAATTGTTATCTTCCTTTGAATAGCATCAAAAAATCTTCTATTTTTATAGGCATTTTGAAAAAATAACAATAAATTATACTCAAATTTTTCATATCCACTAAGATTAGTATGATTGTGATATTCCCTTTCAATATATTCATTTAAACCCTTTAAAAAAATATCAAAGCTTTTATATTCAAAATCATACTCTATTTCATATCCTCTTTTAACATATTCCCTGATGCCAAGATATTGATTGTTTTCGACCATATTTGCAAATATAGTCCTCTCTTTTAACTTTTCAATTGATGTTCCCTTTATTATATAACTAACAAATGATAAAAAAGCTGTAGATACAGGATTTCGCCAGGCATCATGATAATTTCCACCAAATAATATATTATAGTTTATAAGTTCACCATTTGGAGCAAAGTACCCAATAAAAGGTTCTCTGGTTATTTCTTCTCTATCTTTAATTTGTTCTCTTTTAAATTCTATTGTCATTTTTAATATCCTCCACATAACAGGCTAATAAATTTGTTAATTTTTATTATATATTAATTTTTTCTTTTAGACCATCTTCCATATTTATTTTAGTAGGAATTATATATTTAGCATTAATTTTATTGGATATTAAATTAGTGATTACTTTCATCGCTCTAGAGCCATCAAACCATAATGGATTATCACTTCTTTTGCGTATTTGATTTAAAGAAGTAGTAAGAGCATCATGGTCATACTCATCACTCATTTCCTTAGTTATCATATACTTTTGATTAGATGATTTATATAATTTATTTTCTAACAATTTATATCCGGCATTATTATACCAATATAAATGGTCTCCTCCTGCTAGTATTAAAACTTCAGCAGCAATATTTATATCTCCTATTAACTCATTAACATAATTAGATACTTCGGCAAAAGTACAATTAGGAATATCATCTTTTAAACTACTAAATTTTTGAGTAACATCCACAACTCCAAAATCATAATATTTTTGAGCCAGTATTTTACTATTATTAACAAAGATTAATTCGATTGAACCTCCACCACCAATAAAGATACAAATATTACCTTTATATTTTAAATTACTATAACACCCTAAAGCTGTATATTTAGCTTCATCTTCTTGGGTTACTACTTCGATTTTAACGTTAAACATCTTTTTTAATTGTAAATTAAGAGTATCTAATTCTTCTTTACTAATATTTCTAAAAATACTACAGCCGTAAATATGAACATCTTCAGTATATTCTAAAGCTTTTTTGATTACGGAAAATAATTTATTTAAATCATCTTCAAATAGTTTTTTATTTCTATTATAATTTTTCTTGAATTCTATAGTGGTATTATCTTCATATATTATTTCTTGATTTTCGTAAATATGGGTCTTTGTATTATTACTTCCGATTTCAATAATAGCAAATCTTTTCACATTGTCCTCCTAATGTTCGTTTATCTATAAATATTTTAACACTTTTATAAAATGTTTAATCTGATACACCTCAAAGGTTTTCAAACAATATTATACCAGATTTTTATAAATTCAAATATTATTTATGTTTTTAATTTAATGATATAATAAATATACAATTTATTTGCCAAAGGAGGAATAAAATATGTTGAGTTATGAAGGATTGTTTTTTGACAAAGATACGGTAGAATTAATCCATTTATTAGAAACAAATATGCTAGATGAAGTTAATGATGAAATCCATTGTACTTTTAAATATAAGCCAACTAAAGAAGAAGTATTTAATGAAATAGTTGGTAAAAGATTTGAAGTTTTTCTTATAGGATATGGAAACGATGGGATGAATAGTGGATTTCAAATAGCATTACCTGATGAATTAATTCCTTATTACATAAATTATGATGAACAAAATTTAAACACCTTAAAAGTACCTCATATTACTGCCTCTTTAGTAAAAGGAGCTAAGGCTTCTAACACTAAAAATTTAGAATTTACTCCTTTAGAAAAGCCCATTAAAATTATAGGCAAATTTGGATATTGGATTAAAGATAAAAATGGTGAATATTTATCGTATAAGGCATATCCTAAAAAGTAAAAACATCTGATTTCAACAATCAAATGTATTATTTTTCATTTTATACGAGTTTGGAAGTAATTAATTAAAAATAAATTGTTATGGTTATTTAATACCCCTAAGCAACTAAACTTTATCATAATGGGTCCACATTTTAATAATATGGATTTCTTTTTTTTCTTCATCTACTTCATAAACAATTCGATGTTGTCTATTAATTCTTCTAGAATATAGTCCTGATAATTCACCGGTTAATTTTTCATATGATGGTGGATAGCAAAAAGAATTTTCCATCATAAGATTTAATATGTTTTTACAATTTTTATCAAGATTAGAATTTTTTAGTTTTAATTTATCTTTTTCCGCTTGTTTAGAAAACTTAATTGTATATAGATTTACCATTTTTCATCCTTTTCATATTTTTTTGCTGATTTCCAATTTTCATTTTTTCTTATATTATTAATATTATCTACATAGCCTGGAATACTTGATAAAAATAATGTCTCTTCAATATTTTTCCACTCATCTTCAGATATTAATACAGCATTTTTTCCCTTATTATTTACAATAGTAATGGGATTAAAACCAACATTAACATCTGATACCAATTGGTATAAGTTTGCTCTAGCATTAGTTATATTTATTGTACTCATTATTAATCACCT
>CANQEJ010000032.1 GCA_947594925.1 uncultured Bacilli bacterium | reverse complement strand
TAATAATCTAACACTTTTTATTTTGCAATATTTTTTAAAAATAAAGACTTTTCGTTAGAAATTTGGTACAATATAAAAGAGGTTGATACAAATGAAAGCATTAATTACAGGAGCTAGTAGTGGAATAGGCAAAGATATGGCTCGTTATTTATCTTCTTTAGGTTATGATTTGATTTTAGTAGCAAGAAGATACGACCGTTTAGAAAAATTACAAGAAGAACTTAAGACGAAAGTAGAAATTATTCCTTTAGATTTAGCAGTTTCTGAAAATTGTTTTAAATTATATGAACAAGTTAAAAAACAAGATATTGATATTCTAATCAATAATGCGGGTTTTGGGTTATTTGGGATGTTTGTTAAAACAGATTTAAATCGTGAATTAGAAATGATAGATGTCAATGTGAAATGTGTCCATATTTTAACTAAGTTATTTTTACAAGATTTTGTTAAGAAGGATAAAGGTTATATTTTAAATGTAGCTAGTATCGCCGGTTTTTTAGCAGGTCCAAGACTTAATACTTATTATGCGACGAAAAATTATGTATTAAAATTAACAATGGCTTTAAAAGAAGAATTAAAACATGAGAATAGTCATGTCGTAATTAGTGCGTTATGTCCAGGTCCCGTAGCGACCGAATTTAATAAAGTTGCCAAAGGAAAATTTAGTTTAAAAGAAATGTCTAGTGCTAAAGTAGCTAAAATAGGTATTGATAAGATGTTTCAAAAGAAGTTAATTATTATTCCAGGTTTTGTAAATAAACTAGGGGTATTTTTCACTAGATTTGTTCCTTATAGCTGGCAATTAAAATTTGTTTATAGAGTGCAAAAAAGAAAAGAAGGATAAGAATTTCTTGAACAAATGTATGCTCTATGTTAAAATTATTTTGTGATGTTAAATGTTTAAAAAAGTATATGTGGAAATAACTAATCATTGTAATCTTCAATGCTCCTTTTGTCATGGAACAAAAAGAACGAAAGAATTTATGAGTATTGCTAATTTTCAAACAATCTTAACTAAGTTAAAACCTTATACTAAATATTTATATTTACATCTTATGGGTGAACCTTTAATGCACCCTAATATAAATGAGTTAATAGATATGGCTTCTTCTTCCTTTTATTTAAATATTACAACCAATGGTTATTTAATCACTAAAATTGCTCATAATAAAAATATTCGGCAGGTAAATATTTCTCTACATAGTTTTAATCCTCAAAATAAAGTATCTTTAGAAGATTATTTAGAGAGTATTTGTAATAGTTGTGCTCTTTTAAAGAAAAATAAAACAATTATTAATTATCGTTTATGGGTAAATAATCCTTATAAAAAAGAGATAATTAATTATTTAAATAATTATTATCATACTAATATTGTTTTAAAAAAAGGGTTTAAAATAGCCGATAATATTTTTATTGAAAAAGATGAAGAGTTTATCTGGCCTAGTTTAGATAATGATTTTCAAAATGATAAGGGAACTTGTAAAGCTTTAAAAGACCATTTAGGTATTTTAGTAGATGGAACGATTGTTCCTTGTTGTTTAGATAGTGAAGGAATTATTAAGTTAGGAAATATCTATACTGATGAAATAGAGACAGTAATGGAAAGTGATTTATATCAAAGTTTAAAGCAAGGTTTTAAAGATAATAAAAGAATTCATAAGCTTTGTCAAAAATGTGCTTTTCGTCTTAAAAAGTGATATAATAAATAGCACTTTAGAAAGCGAGGAAGAGATGGTAATAGAAGGTTATAAAGCATTTCATCAAGACCATACTAATAATTATGGGTTAAAGTTTGAAGCAGGAAAAGAATATGTTACTTCTAAAGAAATCAGTTATGGGCCTTATAGTAAATCAGGATTTCATATGGCTAAAGATTTAGTTGATGTTTTTCGCTTTTTTCCATCTGATGATATTGCTATTGCTAAAGTTGAAGGAAGAGGAAACTTTCAAAAATATGATGATGAATATTATGGTTACTTCGATTTATATGCAGTAGAGAAGTTAAAAATATTACAATTTCTAAAAAGAGAAGAATATGTAAATATGATATTAAGTAAATATTACTCTTATGTGACTATGAATAAGTTTTTATCTACTTTTAAACTTAAGGCTCATGAAAAAAAGTTATTTTTAAAAACATTTTTAAATAATTATGGATATTGTTACTCTCAAATTTTAACTTTGTTATATCATCAATTTAATCAATTAGATATTTATGAAATAGATTATGAAAAACAAGAACAAAGGATAAGGACGTTGAATTATGGATAAAATAGTAATAAAAGGAGCTCGGGAGAATAATTTAAAAAATATTAATTTAGAGTTACCTAAAAATAAATTAATTGTAATGACCGGAGTTAGTGGTTCTGGTAAATCATCTTTAGCTTTTGATACTATCTATGCCGAAGGGCAAAGAAGATATGTAGAAAGTTTATCTGCCTATGCGCGTCAATTTTTAGGAGGCAGTGAAAAACCTGATGTCGATTCTATTGAAGGTTTATCACCTAGTATTTCGATTGACCAAAAAACAACTAATAAAAATCCGCGTAGTACAGTAGGAACTGTAACGGAAATATATGATTATTTAAGACTATTATTTGCTAGAATTGGTACTCCTTATTGTCCTAATCACCATATTCCTATAACTAGTCAAAGTATTGAAGAGATGACTAATAAAGTAATGGAAATGGAGCCGGGAACGAAATTAGAAATCTTAGCCCCGGTAGTGCATGGTGAAAAGGGAACTCATCAAGATTTATTTGAAAGTCTTCGTAAACAAGGTTATTCACGTGTTCGTGTTAATGGCGAAGTCATGGATTTATACGAAGATATTAAACTAGAAAAGAATATTAAAGACAATATTGATGTTGTTATTGATAGAATTGTTTTAAGTGAAGATGACCGTTCACGTCTTTTTGAAGCTATTGAAACATCTACCAAACTAGCTAGTGGCAAAGTTGTTATTAACATTATCGGTAAAGAAGAGTTAGTTATGAGTGAAAATTATGCTTGTGATTTATGTAATTTCTCTTTACCTGAATTGGAGCCACGTTTGTTTTCTTTTAATTCCCCATACGGGGCTTGTCCGGAGTGTAAAGGTATCGGTGTTAAAGAAAATATTAATGTTGATTTATTAATTCCTGATAAAAATAAATCTATTAATGGTGGGGCTATATTACCTCTAACAATTGACCAAAATATTTATTATACATCTTTGCAAACAGCTTGTGAGTATTATAATATCGATATGGATAAACCAATTAAAGATTTAACTAAAAAAGAGTTAAATATTGTTTTATATGGTTCTAAAGATATTTTAAAATTTAAATATATTTCTAAAAATGGTAATGTTCGTTATACTAATGATTATTATGAGGGTATTGTTAATAATTTAGAAAGACGTTATATGGAAACCTCTAGTACTTGGATTAGAGAGTGGATTGAAGGATATATGACAGAATCTTTATGTCCTGTATGTGAAGGAAAACGTTTATCTGATGAAGTATTATCAGTTTATATTAACAAGAAAAATATCTATGATATGACGGCTTTAAGTATTGATAAGTTATATAATTTTATTTGCAATTTAAAACTTACAAAAGAACAACTTAAAATAAGTGATTTAATTGTTAAAGAGATTAAATCACGTTTAGAGTTTTTAATTAATGTTGGTCTTTCTTATTTAACTTTAGCTCGTAATACTTCTACTCTATCCGGAGGCGAGGCGCAGCGTATTAGACTTGCTACCCAAATTGGTAGTCGTTTATCTGGTGTTTTGTATGTTTTAGATGAACCAAGTATTGGTCTTCATCAAAAAGACAATGAAAAATTAATTAAATCATTACAAGATATGCGTGATTTAGGTAATACTTTAATTGTTGTTGAACATGATACCGATACAATGCTTGCTGCTGATTATTTAGTAGATATTGGTCCAGTGGCTGGGAAAAATGGAGGATATGTAGTGGCACAGGGAACTCCAGAAGAAGTTATGAAAAATAAAGATAGTATCACCGGACGTTATCTATCTGGTCAAGAAAAAATAGAAGTTCCGAAAAAACGTCGTAAAGGAACTGGTAAATATCTAGAAATTAAAGGCGCTCGGGAAAATAATTTAAAAGACATTGATGTCAAAATTCCTTTAGGTAAACTTGTTTTAGTCACCGGTGTTAGTGGCTCTGGTAAATCAACTTTAGTTAATGAAATTTTATATAAAGCCGTAGCTAATAGTGTTAATAAAGCTCATCATATACCTGGTAAACATAAAAAAATTAAAGGACTAGAAAATATTGATAAAATAGTGCATATTACCCAAGATGCTATTGGGCGTACACCACGTAGTAATCCAGCAACTTATGTCGGCGTTTTTGATGATATTCGTGATGTTTTTGCTACCACTAAAGAAGCTAAAATGCGTGGTTATGATAAGAGCCGTTTTTCTTTCAATGTTAAAGGGGGAAGATGTGAAGCTTGTAATGGTGATGGAGTAAAAAAGATAGAAATGCACTTCTTACCCGATGTTTATGTCCCTTGTGATGTTTGTAAGGGTGCAAGGTATAATAAAGAAACTTTAAGTATTAAATTTAAAGGTAAGAATATATCTGATGTTTTACACATGCGCGTTGAAGAGGCGATTGAATTTTTTGAAAATATTCCAAAAGTTAAAGCTAAATTACAAACTATGATGGATGTCGGTCTTTCTTATGTCGAATTAGGTCAAAGTGCTCCTACTTTATCTGGAGGCGAAGCTGGACGTGTTAAATTAGCTAAAGAATTACAGAAAAAGCCAACCGGTAAAAGTTTATTCATTTTAGATGAACCAACCACTGGTCTTCATAGTGCTGATATTAAAAAACTGTTAGTAATTTTAAATCGGATTGTTGATAATAAAGACACAGTATTAGTTATTGAACATAACTTAGATGTCATTAAAGTTGCGGACCATGTTATTGATTTAGGACCAGATGGTGGAGATAATGGCGGAAATATTGTGGCTGAAGGTACCCCAGAAGAAGTCGCTAAAATAAAAGGATCATATACTGGCGAATTTTTAAAGAAAATATTATAAATAGCTAGATGCTTTTTATAATTTTTTTTATAACTTAAAGTACCTTTGTTTTCTGCTGCATTTTTGTTATAATAAAAATACTTTAAGGAGGCTTTATGGGCAAATTACAAAAAATTAGAGATTATCAAAAATTACATGGGACTAAAAAAACTGTGAATTGGCTTTATAATAATGTTAAATATAGAGCACAGAAATTAAGAAGCAAACCGATTGAATTTGATTATGACAAAACAGTTTTAGAAGGTTGTTTAGAAAAAACCAAAGGCAATGTGTTTATTTTTGGGACCGTTCCTTTTTATGATATTGGGGGTGGTCAACGTAGTGCCCAAATGGCGAGAATTTATAATCAATTAGGTTATAAAGTCTTTTATCTTTTTGCTTTTGATTCTAGTGAAACAAAAAAGTTTAAACTAGATATCACTTGTGTTATGCACAAAGGTATTAAAAATGTGAAAGTAGAAGATTTAGAACAATATGTTAATAAAGATGATTTAGTTTTTTTTGAAGCACCTTATCGTGGATTTAAAGATTATGTTTTAATGTTTAAAGAAAAAGGGGCGAAGATTATTTATGAAAATATTGATAATTGGGAAAGTCATTTAGGTAATCAAGTTTTTGATGCTGATACTTTAAAACTAATTTTAGAAAATGCTAATTTATTAACAGCTACAGCTATTCCTTTAGTAGAACAATTAAAAGTTTATTTAAAACGTTTTGATTTAAAAGCTAAAGTATTATATAATCCTAATGCTGTAAATGATGAACTTTTTAATCCTCTTAAACCTTATACAGAACCTAATGATTTAAAAACCGGTTCGAAAACTTTATTATATTATGGTTCGTTATGGGGCGATTGGTTTGATTGGGACTTACTTTGTTCGATAGCTTCCAATAATCCTGATATTGCTATTAATTTAATAGGTGATGCTAGTTCAGTTGATAAAACTAAAATGCCTGCTAATATTTATTTTCTAGGCTTAAAAAGACAAAGTGATTTGCCGGCTTATCTAGCTTACTCTGATTATGCAATCTTACCATTTAAACCAGATAATATTGGGAAATATGTTTCCCCTTTAAAACTTTTTGAATATATTGCTATGCATAAGAAAGTTATAGCCACACCTCTTCCCGATATTTTAGATTATCCTAATCTTTATATTGGTAGTGATGCTAAAGAGTGGCAAAAGATTTTAAATAATAAAAAGAAAGTTAATATTTTTTTAGCTGATGATTTTATTAAAGATAATATTTGGTATAAAAGATGTCTTGATATTATTGAAAATATATCTTCTAAAAATGTGAAGAAATGTTTACCTAAATTTTATGATAATATCTCTATAGTTGTTTTAAATCATAATAATTCTAATGTTATCTTTAGATGTGTTGATACGTTATTAAAATTTAAAGAACGTTATAATTATGAAATTATTGTAGTTGATAATGCTAGTAGTGATGGTTCAAAAGAAAAATTAGCTAAAGTTTATAAAAAACAAATAAAATTAATTGCTAATCCTCAAAATGGTTGTTCTTCTGGACGTAATTTAGGGGTTTTAAATGCTACTAAAGACTATATTGTCTTTTTAGATAGTGACCAATGGATTTTACATAAATATTGGTTAGATAATTATTTAGATATTTATTCTAAAGCTTTAAATGTTGGTGCTATTGCTTGGGGAGCTGGCTGGTTTGATGATTATGGGCACTCTTATCGTTTTGTAGACAACTATGCTTATCGTTATATGCCTCCTGCTATTCAAGCTCGCTGTGATATCGGTTATTTGGCCACTTGTGGTTTTATGATAGAAAAGAAACTATTTAATCAAATAGAAGGTTTTGATGAAGCTTATGACCCAACTTGTTATGAAGATACCGATTTAGCTTTAAAAGTTCGTCATAGTGGGAAAGAAATATACTACTCTGACCTTTTAGGAGTAGGGCACCTTCCCCATCAAACAACGGGAGCAGGTAGTAGTGCTCATGATAAATTAATATTAGAAAAAGGAAATTACTTTGTTAGTAAATGGAAAAAAATTAATCCGGATTTACTTAAATATAAAAAGTAATTCCTTTTTTCATATTTCCGTTTATTTTGCATATATTATAGATAAATAAATTATAATATGGTATTCTAAATACTAGCTAAAGAAAGAAGGCATCATATGAAACCTTGGGTAAAGATAAGTGCATTTTTCCTTGTTGTGACTTTAATATTTGCTTCAAGTGTTAAAGCTTATCAACATTTTCAAAATAAAGAAGTAAAAACTAATAAAGAATATCAAGCTTGTTTAAATGTTGCTTATGAAGATGTAGAAATACCTGAAGAAATTACAAATAAAATAGAAGAACTAAATACTTATCTTCATAATTATCGTGTTAGTGTCAAATATCAAGATTTAAAAACCGGATTTACTTATAGTTATAAAGCTGATACTGCTTACTATGCTGCAAGTACTATCAAAGTTTTAGATGCTTTATACCTTTATACTAAGGCTTCTTCTAACGAAATTAATTTAGATGATACGATAACTTATACTAAAGATTATCGAGAAGGAGAAAGTTTGGAATTAGATAAACATGAATTTGGCGAAGAGATAAGTTTAAGAGACTTAATTAAATATGCTTTAGTATATAGTGATAATACTGCCCATCGCATGTTGATAAAATATATTGGTTTTAATGAACTTAAAAATTTTGGTAATTCTCTTGGAGCAGTTAATACTCTAATTGGTGGAGATAACTTCGGAGAGATTAGTGCTGATGATGCCATTATTTATTTAAAAAATATTTATGATTTTATAGAAAACAATAAAGAATTAGGTCAAGAATTACAAGATAATATGACCTCCGCTTTAGAAAACATGTTAAAGTATGAGGGTTTAAAAGAAAAAGTTGGTCATAAATACGGAGAGTATGAAGAGTATTTTCATGATATAGGTATTGTATATGACAAAAATCCCTACTTAGTAGCGATTTTAACAACTCATGGTCACGATGATTATTCATCTATAGTGGGGGAAATATCTAAAAAAATAAATGAACTTCATCAGTCATTTAAAAATTATCGTCAAGAAAAATGCGAAGAACTAAAGGTTTAGCCTTTAGTTCTTTTTATCAAATACTTGATGTAATCTACCGGTTGCTAGTAAATTATTATAAACATTTTCATTAATGATTAAATCAAGTTCCCCAATATATTCGTATACATGCGGTTTAAAACCACACTTAAATTCATTTAAACCATAGTAAGGATTTTCCTTAGTAAAGTCCCCTGTAAGACCATTTAATCCTAAAAACTTATAATTATCTTTATAATAATTTATAATTGAATAATATAGAAAATAATTAGTATTTAAATGTTTATATAACTTATCGTAGCCGCTATATAAAATATTTACTGTATCAGTTCCTTTAATAACAATAGCTCCTGCTATATATTGTTGTAATTCATTATCTGAATATTTACGCGAAGCTTCCATAACTCTATTTTTATGAGTTATTAACATCTTATCAGATAACATTTTCTTATTTAAATTACGTTCAGTTGGATTACTTTTTAATAATTCATTGTAAAAATTATTACGATTTTCTTCTTCTTCATAACTTTTTTTGGCACTATCCATAAATGTTTCATAATCAACTTTAACTAAGAAAATATCAATCATATCATCATTACTAAAAGATTTATATAAATCATTATAATTTTTTAAACTTAAGTTATATTGATTTTTTAAAAAACTATAAACAGTTTCTAAATCATCACGAGAAGCTTTAATTAACTCTAACCCTTTTTTAAAACTATTATTAATCTTATTTCTTGTATTTTTAGTGATTGCTTTAATATCAAAATCTTTTAAATTAATATAAGCATCAAATCGAGGTAGTTGAGCTTCAAAATATAAGTTATCTTTTAACTTTTTGAAACCTAAATCAGTAAAAATATTTTTATAATTATTAGGTTCTTGGTAAATAACTCTTTTACTTAAAGGGTCATATTCTCTAATAGGTAAAAGAGGGTCTATTTTTAAAAAAGTAAATTTTTTCTTTTTAAGATATTTTTTTAATTTTTTTACAAAATCTTGAAGTAAAGATATATTTTCATAATCAATTAGAAAGCCTCTTGGAGCATAAGCATATTTAGCTTTAAAAGTAATATTTTTATAAATAATTAAAGTAGCAGCAACTAAATTACTTCCTTCATAATAACCTAAATATTCATAATCAAAATTTTCTTCCCCTTTATATATTGCATAATTTGAAGTTTGAAAAGGGCTGTATAATTTATGATATTTAGCAAAATCATTAAATTCAAACATGGTAATTTCTTTTAACATGTCTATCCCTCCTTCATAAATTAAAGTATAATATCATATCTAATAGTAAAAATCAATTGTAATATTTAGTAAAAATATTTATAATATTAGTAAGGAGATGGAGTATGAAAGAAAAAAAAGCCAAATTTAATAAATTAATATATGGTTCTTGGGTTTCTTCTATTTTATTTTTAGCTTTTGGTATCTTTTTATTTGTTAAACCAAAATTAGCTAATTCAGTGATTGGTTATGTAGTAGGAGCCTTAGTATTATTATCAGGTTTAATTGCTTTATTTAATTATTTCTTTGCTAAAAAAGAAATAAAGTATATTAGTTTTGAACTTATTTATGGAATTCTTACAGCTATTGCTGGTATTGCTATTATTTTTAATCCTTTATCTATTAGTTCTATTGTGACAATTGGTTTAGGTATTTGGATGTTAATTAATGGTATTATGAAAATAAATAGTGGAATTTTCTTAAAAAAATGTAAAGAAGAAACTTGGACATTACTATTATTTATTGGTATCTTAACTGCTTTATCAGGAGTGCTTTTAATTATTAATCCATTTAAAAGTACAATGATTGTAACGCAAGTTGTAGGAGTTTTTGTTATTGTCTATGCGGTTTTAGACAGTATGCATTGGCTTCTTGTTAAAAAACGTTCTAAAGAAATAATTGAGTTTATTAAATAACTCTTTTATTTTGCTTTAAATTAAGGTATTATAAAGTTCTAAAGAAGGGAATAGCTATGCAAGATTTAAGTTTTAAAGATATTTATTATCGTGTTGATGAAAAGATAGTAGCAAATGGTTTTTGGGAAAAAGATTTTACGAGTAAAAAAGAGTTAGTAATAGAAGAATTATATAATTATTTAATAGTTAAATTAGCTGAAAATAATATTAATCTAGATGTTAAAGAGAAAAACATTGGCGCTTTTTTAAAAGAATTAGAAGAGTTAATAGCAGTAGAAGATCGTGATGCAGTTTTAAATCCTTTTGTATTTTATTTAATTAAAATAGCGGGAACTATTCAAGAGTGGGAGATTGTTTGGGAATATGATAGAGATAAAACATTACCGGAAGCTAATTTTGACAATGAAGGTAAGTGGGAAAATTTAGTATCTGGCATGCAAGATATTGTTTATGTCTTTGATTATGTTTTAGATATTTTTACTAATTATTTTAAACCGCAAAAAGTTCGTGGATTGGTTGAATAAAAGCCTAAATTAGAGTATACTTATGATATAGATAAAAGGGTGATTATATGGTAGTTATAAAAGATATTAGAGCAAGAGAAATATTAGATTCCAGAGGAAATCCAACAGTAGAAGCTGATGTTATTTTAAATAATGGCATTAAAGCAACAGCATCTGTTCCATCTGGGGCATCGACTGGTTCGAAAGAAGCTTTAGAGTTAAGAGACCTTGATAAAAATAGATATCATGGTAAAGGTGTTTTAAAAGCTGTTAATAATATTAATACTATTATTAAACCAGCTTTAGTTGGGAAAGAATTATATCAACCTAAAATAGATAGTATTTTAATTGGTCTAGATGGAACTAAATTTAAAAGTAATTTAGGAGCCAATGCGATTTTAGCTGTATCTCTTGCTTGTTTAAAAGCAGGAGCTATAAATGCTAATAAAGAATTATATGAATATGTTTCAACTGGACAAGTAAGTTTACCTATTCCGATGATGAACGTTGTTAATGGAGGTAAACATGCTGATTCTGGTTTAGAAATTCAAGAATTCATGATTGTTCCAGTGGTAAAAAGTTTTAAAGAACGTTTACGTGCGGGTGCCGAGATATTTGCTACTTTAAAAAAATTATTAACTGAAGCTCATCAAATTACTTCTGTTGGTGATGAAGGAGGCTTTGCTCCAAAATTAAATAGTAACTTAGAAGCTTTAGATTTAATTACAAAAGCCATTGTAGAAAGTGGATATACTCCTAAAAAAGATGTATATATTGCTTTAGATGTTGCTGCTAGTGAAATTTATAATAAAGATACTAATAAATATCGTATTGATAAAAGAGACTTATCGCCAGAAGAATTAATGGTTTATTATCAAAAATTAGTTAGTGAATATCCTATTATTTCTATTGAAGATGCCTTTAACGAAGATGACTTTGCTCACTTAACTGAACTTACAAGAATAATGCAAAATAGAATTTTACTTGTAGGAGACGATTATTTCGTAACTAATAAAGAATTCTTACAAAAAGCTATTAATGAAAAAGCAGGTAATGCCATTTTATTAAAAGCTAATCAAGTAGGAACTATTACTGAAATGATTGAAACTATAATGCTTGCGAAGAAAAATAATTATCAAATGATTATTTCACATCGTAGCGGGGAAACGGAAGATACTTTTATAGCTGATTTAGCTGTAGGGTTAAATATTCCTTATATTAAAACAGGTTCTTTATGTCGCGGGGAAAGAATAGCCAAGTATAACCGTTTATTAAGAATAGAAGAAAAACTTTCAAATTTAAAATAATTAAAGCAACTAAGAAATTAGTTGTTTTCTTTCGTGTCAACCACGAACTTTCTGCTTTACAACAAACCGGGGGGGG
>CANQEJ010000031.1 GCA_947594925.1 uncultured Bacilli bacterium | reverse complement strand
ATAACTTAGAAAGTTAAGTCAAGATAAATTTTTCGTGTCAACCAGAAACTTTCTGCTTTACAACAAACCGGGGGGGGTATAATGGACTTAGATGTAAAGATAGGAAGGAATAAATGTAATGAAGGAAAGAAAACGTAAAATAACGGTAATAACTATAATAGGAATAATGTTGATACTCGCCATAACAACATTTACCTATGCCATATGGAGTAGAACACACACTCAAACAGGAATAAATAAAAATACGTATGCCTGTTTTGAAATAAGTTACGCAGAAACTAATGGAGCAGGAATAACTATGGATAATGGTTTTCCTCAAAAAGATGAGGATGGACTAAAAAATAAACCGTATGAAGTAGAAATAAAAAATAAGTGTGATACAGTATCAACGTATAATGTAATACTAAATAAACAAACAGGAAGTACATTAGCAGATAGTCATTTAAAAGTAGCAGTAGATAATGATTATAAATTACTATCAACTGCTACTAAGACAGACCTAAGACAAATAGATAATTTTAGTAATGAAGCATCATACATAATCGGGACAGGAGTAATAGGACCTAAACAAACAAAGATAGTACAAATAAGAAGTTGGATGGATAAAGACACATCTGAACAAGATGGAGAAGACAAAAGTTTTACATTTAAAATAACTATAGAAGCAGTAGCAGGTATAGGTGAAGGAGAATATCCTTTAAAAGATTTAGTTTTAGCAAATAGTATTAAAGATAATGCTAATTTGGATTTTTCAAAGGGTTTTCCAGATGAAAATACAAGTGAAGAAGAAACAAAAGCAAAAAGTGGCTTGTATAAAACAGAAGATGACGATGGAGATACATATTATTTTAGAGGTGATATCAAAAATAATTATGTTCAAATGGGCACATATAAAGAAACATTATATTTATATTTAAACGGAACAAAAGGAAATTCATATTCAGATGTAAGCGTGTATTATAGTAAAGAAGATGCTGATAGAGATTGTGATAGCTATTATGATAAAATGTATAGTTATAACAGTGCTGAAGAGTGCAAATTAAATCAGGAAAAAGTGGAAATAGCTGTTGCTGGTCAACCTATAAAATGGCAAGTTGTGCGAATAAATGGAGATGGAACAATAAGATTATTAGCGACAAAACCAATTGGAACAAGTGTATTTAACGAATTTGATAATAATCCAAAGTATGTGGGATATACATATGATAATGATGAGCCTTGTACCAAGTCTTCACCATGTACAAGCAATTTCAATGGAAATGGATTTACAAATTCAGAAGGAGTTGGAACTAATTCTATAATAAAAGGATATTTAGAAGAGTGGTATAAAAATAACCTGAAGGATTATGATAATAAGATAGCTTTAACGACTTTCTGCAATGATACATCATATGGTTCAGGAACTGAAACAAATTTAAGTTATGGATCGTCTAAAAGATTATCTGATGATAATGAACCATCCTTTCAATGTCCAGACCCAACACAACAAAGTGGAGGTAACAGAAATTATGGAGGAGTATATAAATTAAAGATAGGTTTATTAAATGCGGATGAAATGACTTATGCTGGTATGAAGCTATATGGAAGTCCAAAAAAACATAATTTTCTATTTAAAGAATTAGAAGATTATAATGATTATTATTGGTATATGTTAACTATGTCGCCATTACTATTTACTACTAGTACTTTACATATGATTGGGGCATACCCAGATGGAAGTTTAGATAACTGGGACCCTAATGAGCCTTCAAGAATCATAAGCCCTGTCATCAACCTAAAATCCGATGTAACAGTAACAGGTTCTGGTACACAAGAAGACCCATATGTCGTCCAATAAATAAGTTATAAACGTGCAAACGTTTATATAAATAGAAAAAGAAACTATACCTTTGTTATAAGTATTCCTATTGTTTCTTTTTCTTTTAAAACATCAGTTAATTCTGATGTTTTTCTGTTCTTGACAAAAGTTTGATTTATCATTATTATAAACCTTACTAAAAAGGTGGGATTTTTGTATGGATAAAATTTATAAATCACTTCTTAATGTAGGAGAGTTTAATAAGACTATTACTTGTAAATTAGAATATTTAAAAGCATGTGAAGAAGAATTTAATAGTATAGCTTCTTATTTAAATCTACCTAAAAAAACAATAAAGCCTTTAAAAGAAACGGAAATAGAAAATAAATTGCCTCCTAAAGAAAATGCAATAAATACTTCTGTATCAGTTAGTGTAGATGGTTATTTTCAAAATATAATGAATATAGAAACAGAAGAAGAATTAGAACTTATTTTACCAACTACTATAGCTGATTTTAAAACGGTTATATCTTTAATTATACTTAATTTAAATAAAGAGATTAATGATTATTATTTAATGTTTTATGAAGAAAGTGATACGGAATTTAAAATTAGTTTACAAGAACAGATAGAACATTTAGAAAAGGTTAAAAATATGTTACAAGCATATTATCAAAAGTCTTTAACAGGGGGATTTAATTATGTTAGAACTATCCAAAAAAATTGAGAAATATATAGATTTAATTTCTAAAAAATCATTTAAAACAAATGAAATATTTAATTTTACTTTAATTGAAAATTTAAAAGCTGGTTTAAAAAATTTACAATGTTTTAAAAGTAATTCTTATAATCTAAATAATGATGGTATGTTTCAAAATTTAATATCTTTAATTATAGCTACTAATGATATGGATATGCATCATATGGCTTTACTTGCTCAATTAAAAGAAAACTATTCTGATTATTTATTAAATTTTATCGATATTAAATCTTTAAGTACTATTTTAAAAATGCTAGAAAAGAAAGAAGAAAGTGATGATAGTAAATTAGAAATATTAAATGATTTTATTAAAAAGCAAGTATCTGAAGTGCAAAAGTTAAAGACTATTTCTCGAAAAAAATCTAAGTTAGATGAAATACATTTTGTTTTAGATACTTTAGATGAAAGAGGACGCTTTGATATCATTTATTTTGCCTCATTACTAACAAGACTTGCTCATAAAAATCTTGATGATTTAAATGAAGCGATATATATGTATCCGGATATTTTAAATTTATATAGTAAACTTCAAAATTTTAAAAAGGAAAATGCTATTTCTGTAGAAGTTGAAACTTTATATTTTGCTGTGGCTTTCTATGCTCAAGATACAAAGACGATATTGCCATTTATTTCTTTAATGAAAAAGTTTACTAATTCTAATTTAATAAGATATTGGGAAACATATGAAAGATTATCTTTTGGTAAAAATGTAGCTACAGACTTTGCTAGATTAACAAATAATCAATACAGTATTGGTCTTCCTCCTAATTCTACTAAAGAATTAGAAAATTTATATTTAGCCAAAATAAAAGATTATAATAAGATTAATAAAAAAATAAATACAGATTTAAATGCCCAAATAGATTATTTGCAAACACTTTTAAAAAACTTACCTAAATGGGAACAAGAAGATTATTATATTTCTGTAAATAGTGATTATATAGCAAACTTATTAGTGACGATTGCAAATGACTTTTATCCTTTTATCTTTGCTCATAATCAAAAAATATTTCAAAAAGCTTTAGCTAAAAAAGAAGAATTTGAAAGTAGGGAAAGTTATCCTTTAGATGAAGTTTTAAGAAAATTTTCTTTAGCATTTAACTTTGAACCTAATTTTCTAAAGACCCATAAAAATAATTTAGATGCTATGGCTTTAAAATTAGAAGCTTTGTTAAAAAATGATTTTTCTTTTATTCTTACCAGTAATGAAGCTTTAGAAGATATTTTAATTAAAAGTGATGTTAGTAAAATAAATATGCTTGGTAAAATAGTTAGGGAAAATAATATTAAAAAAGATGATATAATGGCTCATTTTCGTATTTTTACTGATGATTATTTAACCTTTACCCGTAATATCACTTTAGGGGCAAAACAAAAAATTAATGTTCAAAATTTTGATACTTATTTAATTGATACAAAGGAATTTATAGCTAAAATTAATTTAGCAACTGCTTATGGTATTGATGTTAGAGCATCTTTAAATGTAGATTTCCTTTTAAATTCTTCTTCTGGCTTTGCTAACTTAGATAAATTAATTGAATTAGGATTAGCTAGCTTTACCATAGATTATGCCATATTAGATAATGAGAAAGTTATCAAAAGAGCAGCTTTAAAAAATTCATTAGGTATAGATACTTCGAAAGAAGAAATTATTAATGAAGTTATTAAAGGTCATAATTCTTTAGTAGAAGATAGTAATCTAGATAATTATTTAACTAACGATGTGATGTTAGTAGCTAATTTAAAATATTTAGAAGATTTAAATAACTTAGATTGTTTAGAACCAGAAATAGTTCATCCTAAACTAAAATATTTTGATGAACATTATAAGGAAAATGCTCAAGTTTATAATTTAGAAGGAATTCTTATCTCCCGTCTTAAGGTAATTAGATGTTTTAATGCTTTAGCTTCAAAATATAAAGATGATAATATCGAAGAAATCTTATTTAATAGTATCATTTATAATAGTTGTCTAGATTTTCCTAGTCTTAATAAAATTTCCCAAATTGTCTATGGTCGTTTTGTAAAATTAACCTATAATCAATTGACGTAGCTTGCAAGAAAAGATAAAATATTAGTAGGCTTTCTATTAATATTTAAATGTAGAAAGGGTCCGATTTATGAAAGATTTAACCACTTATTTTAAAAATATCCAAACTTATGATGAACAAGGCTATATTGTTTTTTCGGCTTTAGATATTTATAAAATTTTTAAAAGCCAAATGGATTTACCAACTTTTTTAGAATTTATTGAAGTAGATTTAGATTCTAATTCTATTTATGATGTTAAAAATATTAAGTTTTCAATTTTTACTACAGCTATTATTTTAAAAGATTTAAAATTGGCAGATGAAGATGTTTATGCTTATTTAGAAATTCTTAGTAAAAAGGAAGCTTTAACATCCCAAATACTAGCTTTAGAAAAGGAAAGAAAAGATTTAATTAAAAAAAGATTACAAATTAAAAGAGCTGGTTTTAAGCAATATAGACATGTTAAAAAATATGAACTTAAATGGATAGAAAATAGGGGCAAACAAATAAAAGAGTTAAAAAGAAAGAAAATAAATGCTTATTTAGCATTAAGCTAGGAGGAATAAGATGATAGCTAAACCAAAAGGGACATATGATTTATATGGGGAAGATGCTAAAAAGGTTGCTTATATTAATGATGTTTTAGCAGCAATATGTGAAAAATATAATTATGAGTTTATTAGAACTCCGGTTTTTGAAGCGACAGAAGTTTTTCACCGTAGCGTTGGGGATGCTAGTGATATAGTGCGCAAGGAGACTTATGATTTTGAAGATAGAGGGGGACGAGAACTTACTTTAAGACCAGAAGGAACAGCAGGAGTAGTACGTAGTTATATCGAAAACAAAATGTATGGACGCGACCTTCAACCGGTTAAACTTTATTATAATGAAATGATGTATCGTTATGAAAGACCACAACAAGGTAGAATGCGGGAGTTTAATCAATTTGGGGTAGAAGTATTAGGTTGTGATGATCCTTTTATCGATGCCGAAGTTATTAGTTTAGCTTATAATATTTTTAAACTTCTAGGTATTAATAATATTCGAGTAAATATTAATTCTTTAGGAGACAGAGAGTCTCGTGATAATTATCGAGAGGCTTTAGTAAAACATTTTTCAAAAGATATTGATAAGATGTGTGAAGATTGTCAGGAACGTCTTAAGAAAAATCCTTTACGTATTTTAGATTGTAAAGTTGATAAAGATTTAGAAATTATGAAAAATGCTCCAAAAACTTTAGATTATTTAAATGAAGAAAGTGCCCAAAGATTTCAAAAATTACAAGAGTATTTAGATTTAATGGATATTACTTATGAAGTTAATCCTAATATTGTAAGAGGTCTAGATTATTATAACCATACAGTTTTTGAAATTGAAATGTTAAATGAAGAATTTGGAGCTCAAAATGTTTTAAGTGCGGGTGGTCGTTATAATGGTTTAGTAGAAAATTTACAAGGACCAGAAACCCCAGGAATTGGCTTTGCTATGGGTTTTGAAAGAGTACTTTTAGCTTTAGAAGCGGAAGGAGTTAATGTACCTATAAATAATTCTATTGATGTTTTTGTGGGTTATGTTAATGATGAAGAAAAAGAAACAGCTTTATATTTAGTGCAAGATTTAAGATTAAATGGTTTTATTTGTGAAACTGAATATTTAGGACGTAGTTTAAAAAGTCAATTTAAAACCGCTGATAAATTACAAAGTAAATATGTTATAATTTTAAATAGTGATGATATTAAAAACTTCGAAGTTAAAGTACGTGATAATAAGACTAAAGAAGAAGAAAATGTCAAAATAAATGATTTAGTTGATTATTTAGATATGAATATGTAGGAGTTATTATGAAAGTTAAATTTTATGATTTTGCTAATAATTTAATAGCTGAGGAAGAATTATCTAAACAAACGCAAATGCCTTTAAATGCTTGTGGTTTTGAAATTTTAGATGGCCAAAATATTATTGCTAGTGTTTTTCAAGGGATGAAATTACATATTACTGAAATAGTTGATAAACAAAGTGGTCTAGACCGTATGTTATCGAGTGCCAATTACCGAAAATTAGTAGATTTTGCGAAAAAAGAGAATATGGAAAATGGTTGTCAAGATTTCCTTATTAACATGCATCAAGAGGGAGATGTCATGAACTTGTCATGGCAAGCAATTCCGTATATTCCGGGAACTGAAGTAGGTTTTTCTTCCGATATCGAAGCAGTGCGAGCTGAATTTTTAAATATTATCCAAGAAAAATTAATTCAAAAATCAAGATAGAAAGAAGATAATTTATGAAAACAATCAAAATAAAAGATTTAGAAAATTATTATGACCAAGAAGTAGTTGTTCAGGGATTTATCGAAAATATTCGTAATTTACAATATGTTATATTTATTATTGTTAAAGATGATACAGGAAAAGTCCAAATAACTATTGAAAAAGAAAATAATGATAAATTAGTGAAGTTAGTAGAAGAATTAACTTTAGAAAGTACGGTTAAAATTACCGGAAAATGTTTAAATAGTCCTTCCGTTAAATTAGGAGGGAAAGAAATTATTCCTACGGATATTATCGTAACTAGTCGTTCTTTAGAAGAATTACCAATTAATATTAAAGATAAAGATAAAACTTTAAGAGAAACTAGACTTGATTATCGTTTTTTAGATTTAAGAAGAGAAGATAATAATTTATTATTTAAAATAGAAACAACTTTTGAACATGCTTTAAGAGAGTATTGTATTAATAATGATTTTATGGAAATTCACTCTCCGAAAATATCGGCATCGGCAGCAGAAAGTGGAGCGGAGACTTTTAAATTAGATTATTTTGGAGAGACTGCTTGTCTTTCTCAATCACCTCAATTTTATAAACAAATGGCGATGGCTTCCTTATTTGGGAAAGTTTTTGAAATAGGTCCCGCTTTTAGAGCCGAGAATTCTCATACTTCTTATCATGCGACAGAAATTAATATGGCCGATATTGAAATATCTTTTATTGATAGCTTTGAAGATGTTATGGATATGGAAGAAGCTTGGTTAAAGTATGCTTTTAGGAAAGTTTATGAAAAATATGGTGATGCAATTCAAAAAGAATTTAAAACCGAACTTTCTAATTTAGATGTTTCTTTTCCACGAATAACCTTTAAAGAAGCAAAAGAGATATTAAAGAAAGAATATCATTTTGAAGGGGAAAGAAAAGACGATTTTGAACGTAAAGAAGAAATGCTTTTATGTAAATATGCCAAAAAGAAATATAATAGTGATTTTGTCTTTGTAACAAAGTATCCTTTTGCAGCCCGTCCTTTCTATCATAATTTAGATGAGGAAGGTTTAACTAATAGTTATGATTTATTATATCGCGGAGTAGAAATAACTACTGGGGCCCAAAGAGAACATCGTCTTGATGTTTTAACTAAACAAATAATTGAAAAAGGCATTGACCCTAAATCATTAGAATTTTATACAGAGTTTTTTAAATATGGTTGTCCTCCTCATGGTGGTTTTGCCATTGGTATAGCCAGAGTTTTAATGCAAATGTTAAATATTGATAATATTAGGGAAGCTACCTTTATATATAGAGGACCAACTAGATTAAAACCTTAAAAAAATAAGAAAAGGAGAGACCTAAATGGATTTAAGAGATTTATTTAAAGGGGATTATTTAAATCAAGAAGTAACTTTAAAAGGTTGGATAAAAAATCATCGCCGTCAAAAAGAATTTGGTTTTATTGATTTTAATGATGGTACTTGTTTTTCCAGTATCCAAATAGTTTATGATAATAAACTAGCCAATTTTGAAGAAATATCTCATATCTTAGTAGGAAGTGCTATTCTAGTGAAGGGGATTATAATTCCTAGTCAAGGCAATCAAGAAATAGAACTGCAAGCAACATCTATCAAAGTTTTAGTACCTTCTCAAGAAGATAATCCTATTCAACCTAAAAGACATACAAGAGAATTTCTAAGAGAAGTTTCTTATCTTCGTCCTCGTACTAATTTATTTAATGCCGTTTTTAGAGTACGTAGTACGGTAGCTTTAGCTATTCACCAATACTTTTTAAATCGCGGCTATGTGTATGTCCATACGCCTATTTTAACGGATAATGATGGGGAAGGGGCTGGGGAAATGTTTAGAGTAACAACCCTAGATTTAAAAAATATCCCTAAAGATGAAGATGGTAATGTTCTTTATAAAAATGATTTCTTTGGTAAAAAAGTAGGTCTTACTGTAACTGGTCAATTACAAGCAGAAGCATATGCACTTGCTTATAAAAAGGTTTATACTTTTGGTCCAACATTTCGAGCTGAAGTTTCGCATACTAAAAATCATGCTTCAGAATTTTGGATGATAGAACCAGAAATAGCTTTTTGTAATTTAGATGAGCTTATGGATATTGAAGAAGATTTATTAAAATATTTAATTGATTATACTTTAAAAAATTGCAAAGAAGAAATGGCCTTTTTTGATAAATTTGTAGAACCAGGTATTATTTTAAGATTAGAAAATGTCTTAAAGACTAAAGCTGCTCGTATTACCCATGAAGAAGCAATTAAGATTTTACTAGAAAGTGGGAAAAAGTTTGAATTTACCCCAAAATATGGCGAAGATATTGCGACAGAACATGAAAAATATTTAACCGAAGAATATTTTAAATCCCCTGTTTTTGTTAAAGATTGGCCAAAAGAAATTAAGGCTTTTTACATGCGTCTTAATGATGATGAAAAAACTGTAGCTGCTGTTGATTTGTTAGTACCAGGTAGTGGCGAATTAATGGGTGGTTCTCAAAGAGAAGAAAGACTTGATGTCTTACAAAAGAAAATGGCAGAGTTAAAAGTTCCAGAAAAAGGTTTAGAGTGGTATTTAAATCTAAGACGCTTTGGTGGTGGCCTTTCTAGTGGCTTTGGGATGGGCTTTGAACGTTTAATTATCTATCTTACAGGAGTTGATAATATAAGGGATGTTATTCCTTTCCCAAGAACTCCAAATAGTTGTGATTTTTAAGATAAAATTCAGGAGGTTTTATGGATATTAATGTGGAAAAATTAAAACAAAAACAATTAAAATTAGAATTAAAGTTAGCTAAATTAGAAAAATCGCGTTTATGTTTATGGTATTTACAAAATAAAGGGAAAAAAAGATTTCAATTTGATACTTTAGCTGCTTATAAAATGTATCGTTTAAAGGTTCGTTTAATAGAACCAAGATATTATAAAACTAAATGTGATGTAACTTCTTTAGAAAATGAAATAAATGAATTAACTTATACGAAAGTAAAGTAGGTGAAGTTTATGTATTATTATGAAAATTTAATAGAGTGTATATTGTATTTAAAAACTTATGAGAAAAATAAACTTTTTTTAGAAGCTTTTTATGAAGAATTAGCTACGGAAAAAACACCTCGTTTAATTACTTCTCATCCGGAACTAACTCTTCGATATCTTAAATTTAAACAAGATTATCTAAGAGAACTGGCAACTGCTAAATCGCTATTATACACGCAATATTATTTAAACGACTTACAAAATAAACAAGGACTAAAAAGTCAAGAAAATTTAAACATTGAATTAAGAATTAATTATCAATATCAGGGAGTAAATAATGGCAATAGATAATATTCAAAAACAAATTGATGTAGTTATGGACTATGAATCTTATGATAGATTTATGAATATTAAAAAATGGGAAAACTATGGCGTAAATCTGAAAGGTGTTTTTCGTCATGGAGAAAAACAAAAATATTATAATTGGTTAAAAGAATATTTAATAGCTCAAAAAAAGTTAATTGAATTACTAGATAATAAACAAAGAATATTAAAATAAAAAAGGAGGAGAAAGTGTGAAATATATTCCGACGATTGGTTTAGAATTACATTGTGAAATGAATACTAAATCCAAAGTATTTTCTAAAGGAATTAATGAATATAATGAAATTCCTAATGTTAATATTAGACCTTTAGATATGGCTTTTCCGGGAACATTACCAGTATTAAATAAAGAAGCTTTAAGAAAAGCTTTTCGGATGGCTTTAGCTTTAAATTGTGAAACTCCTGATATTTTACTATTTGAACGAAAAAATTATTATTATCCTGACCTTCCTAAAGGTTATCAAATTACACAAATGGCTAAACCTGTAGGAATTAATGGTTATTTAGATATTGATGTAGAAGGACAAGAAGAAAGAGTATTAATTCATGATATTCATTTAGAAGAAGATACTGCTTCGCAAGACCACTATGATAGTTATTCACTTTTAGATTATAATCGCTCAGGGGTTCCCCTAGTTGAGATTGTAACTGAACCTTGTTTACACTCCGCAGCATCTGCCGTAAGTTATTTAGAGACTTTACGTAATACTTTTAAATATTGCGATATCTCCTTAGCTGATACTAAATTAGGTCAAATAAGATGTGATGTTAATGTTTCGGTGGCAAAAGAAGGTTATAAAGAACTAGGAACTAAAGTAGAAATGAAAAATATTAATTCCTTTGCTAATGTTGCTAAAGCAATTGATAGTGAAGTAGCAAGACAAATAAGTTTAATAGAGCAAGGTAAGAAAGAAGAAATAATTCAAGAAACTAGAAGATATGATGAGGAAAAAGAAACAACTATAAGTATGCGTAGTAAAGTAGATGCGATTGATTATAAATACTTTGCTGAAGCTAATATTCCCACTATGCCGATTTCTAAAGATTATATTGAAGAAATAAGAAAAGAATTACCAGTTTTACCTTATTATCGTTATAAAAAGTATCTAAATGAATATAGTCTTACATCTAAAGAAGCCAATCAATTAATTAAAGAAAAAGAATTATCTGATTATTTTGATAAATGTGTAGAATTAGGAATAGATGCGAAAATTGCAGCTAATTGGATAATTGTTAATATTGTTACTATTTTAAATAAAGAAGATATTAAAATAACTGAGTTTTTCTTAAAACCAGAATATTTAAAACAAATAATTGATAAGGTAAAAGATAATACTATATCTTCAAAACAAGCAAAAGAAATATTCAATCAAGCTATTGAAAATAAAAAAGAACCAAAAGAATTTATTTCGGCTAATGCTCAGTTATCTAATGAAGATGAACTTAGAAGTATTATTGAAACAATTATTAATAATAACCAAGCCCAAGTAGAAGATTATCGAAATGGCCATGATAATTTATTTAAATATTTTGTTGGTCAAGTAATGAAAGAAACTAAAGGAAAAGCTAATCCAGTTTTAACAAATGATATCTTAAAAGAATATCTTGATAAATAGCACTAGTGGTGCTTTTTTCATGCAAAAATGTCAACCACGAACTTTCTGCTTTACAACTAACCGGGGGGGGTATAATGGACTTAGATGTAAAGATAGGAAGGAATAAATGTAATGAAGGAAAGAAAACGTAAAATA
>CANQEJ010000030.1 GCA_947594925.1 uncultured Bacilli bacterium | reverse complement strand
TGGCTAGATTACAAAACAACACAGTCTCAAGGTCAAAATAAAACATTTACTTATAAAATAACAATCGAAACAGGAGCCACAAATGAGGAACCGCCAGCTCCATCATTAGGAGAGGCTATAATAGCAAATTATGAAGTAAAAGAAGACAAACCAGATTTTACCAAGGGATACCCAAATTCATCTGATACATCATTAAGTGGCTTGTATAAAACGCAAGATGATGATGGGGATACATATTACTTTAGAGGAAAAGTAGATAATTATGTTACATTTGCAGAAAAGACATGGCGTATTATTCGTATAAATGGAGACGGAACAGTAAGAATAATATTGGATGATAATATAGGAAATAATGCATATAACTCAACGTATTCGGGACATCAATACGTAGGATTTACATATCAAAATACTAAGCCATGTACAAAGTCAGACCCATGTGTAACAAATTATGCAAATGGAACATTTACAAATACGCATGGAGGAACAAATTCAGAAATAAAAGGAAAACTAGAAGATTGGTATAATACAAATTTAAAAAATTATGATGATAAAATAGCATTAACAACTTTCTGTAATGATACATCATATGGAAGTGGAACCGAAAATTCTTCAAATTGGTTGTACTATGCACCATACGAAAGAGTAAGTACAAAAAAACAACCAGACTTGCATTGTCCAGAACCAAAACATAAAAACGGAAGCGATAGAAATTATGGTGGAGTATATAAACTTAAAATAGGCTTGATAAGTGGAGATGAGTTGTATTTTGGAGGCTATGCTTACTATAGTACAAGTGCTTATTATGCCTCTAATGACAATTATTTAAGAAGAAGTTATTCATATTGGACAATGTCGCCTGGTCTTGCTTATACTTCCAACGCCCGTGTACTCGTTGCCGATCGTGACGGGAGCATCTACAGCACCGGCGTGGGCGATGCTCGCGGCGTGGCTCCAGTTGTCAACCTATCCACTGATGTAACCTTTACAACAGCCCAACCAGATAATCCTGGGACAGTAGATAATCCATATATTGTACAATAATTGTATAGTGTCGCTTGTCTATGTTAAGTCTTAAGAAAGAGAAAATCGTATGTTAAAGTCTACGATTTTTTCTTGCAATTTTTTAGTGCTTTATGAGTTATATTATGTTAAAATAAATTAAGTGATAATTAGAAAAGGTGGTAGTATGGCAAAAATTATTTCTTTGGTAAATCAAAAAGGTGGAGTAGGTAAAACAACAACTAGTATTAATTTAGCTGCTGCCTTAGGAAAAGAAAGAAAAAAAACTTTACTTATTGATTTGGACCCCCAAGGAAATAGTTCAACGGGTTTAGGTTATAATAATGCTGATTTTAAAGTAGATATGTATGATGTTATAACTGGACGTTGTGATATTAAGAAAGCTATCATTAAAACTAAATTTGCTAATTTATCTATTATTCCTGCTACTATTAATTTAGCAGGAGTAGATGTTGAATTTGTTAAAAAGTTATTAGAAGATAATACTTTTAGACAAAATGAACAATTAAAAAATGCCTTAGCTACTATTGAGAAAAATTATGATTATATTATTATTGATTGTCAACCATCTTTAGGGATTTTAACTATGAACGCTTTAGTAGCAAGTAATTCTGTAATAATACCAGTACAATGTGAATATTTTGCTTTAGAGGGAATAACTCAACTTTTAAATTCTATTATTATGGTTCAATCACATATGAACCCTAATTTACGTATTGAAGGAGTATTATTAACAATGTTAGATGGTCGTACTAATATTGGTTTAGAAGTAATAGAAGATGTTCGTCGTTTCTTTAAAGATAAAGTATTTAATACAATAATTCCAAGACTTGTAAGATTAGTGGAGGCGCCATCTCATGGTAAACCTATTGGTGAGTATGACCCTTTATGTCGAGCTACCGAAGCATATGCTAATTTAGCAAAGGAAGTGATAGATAGAAATGGAAACTAAAAGAAAAGCTTTAGGGAAAGGATTAGAACAATTATTTTCTAATGAAAGAATTGATTTTGATAATTTTGAACAAGGGATAATTGAAAATACAAATAAAAATGAAATTAAAGAAATTAATATTGCTGAAATTAGAAGAAATCCTTATCAACCTAGAACTGTTTTTGATGAAGAGGCTTTACAAGAATTAGCTGTGTCTATTAAAGAACATGGTATTGTGCAACCTGTTATTGTTAAAAAGAGTGTTAAAGGCTATGAATTAATTGCCGGAGAAAGAAGAACAAGAGCAGCTAAGATGGCGGGGTTAGAAACTGTTCCTGCTATTATTAGAGAATTTACTGATGCCCAAATGATGGAGATTGCTTTAATTGAAAATATTCAAAGAGAAAATCTAAATCCTATTGAAGAAGCCAAAGCCTTTAGAAATATTATTAATGAAACAAATATGACCCAAGAACAAGTAGCTATTAGGTTTGGTAAAAGTAGAAGTTATATTACTAATTTATTAGGACTTTTAAATTTACCTTTAGCTGTTCAAAAAGATGTCGAAGAAAAGAAGATTTCTTTATCTCATGCTCGAGCTTTGAGTAAGATAACAGATGAACAAAAAGTAATTGAACTTTCTAATAGAGTTAAAGAAGAAGGTTTAAATGTTCGAGATATTGAAAAGTTAACTAATGATACAACTTTACCAAAGAAGGTGAAGATTAATCGTTCTAATAATTTAAAATATACTATTTTTGAGAAAATATTAAGAGAAAAGGTGGGAACAAAAGTAAGAATTAACAGCCGTAAGATAGAGATACCTTTTGATTCTGAAAAAGATTTAGAACGTATTTTAGAAATATTAAATGTTGAAATTGAAGGTGACTAGATGCTTGAACAAGTTTTAAAATTTTTAACCCAAAAAGAAGTTTATGGTGTTTTATTCATTGTTGCAGCAGGATATATTATTTATAAATTTTCTGGTCTTATTTTTGAAAGAATTATTAATGCGGGAAAGACGGAATTAGAAAAGAAAAAAAGAACAACTATTGTTAAGTTATTTCAAAGTATATCTAAATATCTAGTTTTTATTCTAATTATTCTGTTTGCTTTAGAGTTATATGGAATTAATACAAAGTCTTTGATTGCTGGTTTAGGAATTTTAGGAGCTGTATTAGGTCTTGCTTTACAAGATACTATTAAAGATTTAATTAATGGAATAACAATTATTTTAGATAACTTTTTTGTCGTAGGAGATATTGTAGAATATGAAGGTTTTATGGGAGAAGTTATTGAGCTTGGTCTTAAGACAACAAAGATTAAAGCTTTAAGTGGTCAAGTAAAAATTATTTCTAATCGTAATATTACGGAAATTATTAATTTATCTCAAAAGTTAGCTTGTTTTGATGTTATGATACCTACTGGTTATCAAGATAAAATAGCTAAAGTAGAAGAAGTTTTAACAAGTGCTGCCAGTGATATTAAGAAAATGCGTAATGTTACGGATTGTCAGTTTTTAGGAATTGATAAATTAGATGATTCTAGTGTTAATTATGCCCTTAGGGTATGGTGTAAAAAAGGTACACAATGGGATATGAAAAGAATAGTTTTAAAGAAAGTTAAAGAAGTTTATGATGAAAATAATATAACTATTCCATATCAACAAATTGAGGTGCACAATGGAAAAAAAATATAATTTAAATTCAAAAGTAGTGATGAAAAAGCCTCATGCTTGTCAAACTAATGAGTGGATTGTAACCCGTATGGGTGTTGATATAAAAATTAAATGTGTAAATTGTGGACGGGAAATTATGATGGACCGTGTGGAATTTGAAAAAAAGCTGAAAAAAGTTTTAGGTGATAATAATGAGTAAAAGAAAATTAAAAGATAGAATAACTCTTAATCCAATTATGACTTTTATTATTTTAATGATAGTTGTTATTGTAGCAAGTGGAATACTATCTGTAATTGGTTTTGAATCTACTTATAATGTTTATAATAGTTCAACCGGCGAATATACATCGACTTTAGTTAGTGTATTTAATTTATTTAGTTTAAGTGGTTTAAAGTATATTTTTACTTCAACTGTTTCCAACTTTGTTGCTTTTACCCCATTAAGTATGTTAATTATTATTTTAATTGGGATAGGAATTATGGAAAAAAGTGGTTTTTTAAAAACAGCTTTTACTTTACTTTCTAAATATTGTAAGAAAAATACTGTTACTTTTGTTTTAGTCTTTTTAAGTATTATTTCAAGTATTATAGGAGATTTAGGTTATATAATTTTTATTCCGATTAGTGCTTTATTATTCTTACATGGACGTCGTAATCCGACTTTAGGTATTATTGCATCTTTTGCTGGTCTTACTTGTGGTTCGGGAATTAGTATCTTTTTAACTTCTATTGATAGTGAGTTATTAAAGTTATCTTTAACTTCTGCTGCTTCATTAGATGCTGGGTATAAATTAAATACTTTATGTTTCTTATTTATTATGTTAGTAGCTGTAGTAGGGTTATCTTTCTTAATAACATTTATTACTGAAAAGATAGTGGCTCCTCGTCTTCCTAAATATGAATTTCAAGAATTAGAAGAGGATGTAGTTATTGGACGTAAAGAGTTAAGAGGTTTAATTTATGCTATTGGAGCTGGGTTAATTTATTTAATATTCTTTATTTATAATATTATTCCTGGTCTTCCTTTTTCGGGTAATCTTTTAGATAATACGCAAACTTATTATATTGATAAATTATTTAGTTATGATTCTTTCTTTAGTAATGGTTTTGTCTTTATCGTTTTAATCTTATTTGTTATATGGGGTTTATTTTATGGTATTGGAGCGAAGACGATTAAGAATAACAATGATGTTTGTAACTATTTAGGACACTCATTAGATGGAACAGGAAGAACTTTAGTATTAATTTTCTTTGCTTCCGCTTTAATTAATATTTTTAAGAAATCAGAAATTGGGACAGTTTTAATTTCAATGTTTACAGGATTTATTGAAAATACATCTTTTACAGGTATTCCTTTAATAATTCTCTTGTTCTTACTCGTCGCCTTAGGAACGTTCTTTGTTCCATCTTCGACAGCTAAGTATTCGATTATGGCCGGAGTTGTAGTACCTACTTTAATGAATGCCGGTATTACTCCAGAATTTGGTCAAGTTATCTTCCGTATGGCCGAGAGTGTAACGACAGGTCTAACGCCACTTCTTGCTTATTTTGTTATCTATTTAGCTTTTATTCAAAAGTATAATCAAGATGAGAAACCAATTAGTTTATTTAAAACAATGAAATATCAATTGCCTTATGCTTTTGCCACAGCGGGATTTTTTGTAATTTTAATTGTTATTTGGTATATTATAGGCGTTCCAATTGGTATTGGTGGTCACGCCGTTTTATAAAAAGGGGAACATATTTTGAAGAAAGAGGGATTTTATGAGTTTAAAAGCTGGTATAGTGGGACTTCCTAATGTGGGAAAGTCAACATTATTTAATGCTATTACTAAGAAAAATATTTTAGCAGCAAATTATCCTTTTGCCACAATTGAACCTAATGTAGGAGTTGTTACAGTTCCCGATGAACGTTTAGATGTCTTAAATGAAATGTATCACCCCGAAAGATTAGTACCGACAACTTTTGAATTTACTGATATAGCTGGTTTAGTAAAAGGTGCTTCTAGCGGGGAGGGTTTAGGAAATAAATTTTTATCTCATATAAGAGAAGTAGATGCAATAGTCGAAGTGGTAAGATGCTTTGAAGATGCGGAGATTACGCATGTTGAAGGAGCTATCGACCCTATAAGAGATATTGAAATTATCAATGTAGAATTAATATTAGCCGACTTAGAAATTATTCAAAATCGTCTTGGTAAAATTGGTAAGAAAGCTGATATGACTAAAGATAAAGATACTTTATTAGAAGTGGGAACTTTAAAAAAATGTGAAAAGGCTTTAATGGAAAATGTTCCTTTAAGAAATTTAGAATATACAGATGAAGAATTAGAAGTAATTAAAAACTTTAATTTAATTACCCTAAAACCAATTATTTATGCTACTAATGTATCAGAAGAAGATGCTTCTAATGATGGTAATGTTTTTACCAAGCAAGTTATGGATTATGCAAAAAAAGAAGGTTCGGAAGTTATCATTATGTGTGCTAAAGTAGAAAGTGAACTATCAGAACTAGATGAAGAAGAAAAAAGAGCTTTCTTACAAGATTTAGGAATTAGTAGTAGTGGTCTTGATAAATTAATTCAAGCTACTTATAAATTACTGGGTTTAGAAACTTTCTTTACTTCCGGTACGGATGAAGTTAGAGCTTGGACTTTTAAAAAAGGGATGAAGGCTCCTGAGTGTGCAGGAATTATTCATACTGATTTTCAAAAAGGTTTTATTAAAGCTGAGGTTATGAGTTATCAAGATTTATTTAATTTAAAAAGTGAAAAGGCTGTCAAAGAAGCGGGAAAACTTCGTTTAGAAGGAAAAGATTATTTAATGCAAGATGGCGATATTTGTTATTTTCGTTTTAATGTTTAATTTAATCTAAAGCACTTTGAGATTGGCTTTTTTTTTGACCCTATTTGTGTTAGAATATTTTAAAGAAAGAGGGATTTTATGACACGTGAAGAACTTGCTGATTTAATATTTCCAGATATTAAACACGATATAAAATATTATGAAGAAAAATACCCAGAACGTAATTTAAAAGAAGGGGCGATTGTAACTCGTTATGCGCCATCACCAACTGGATTTACCCATATTGGTAATATTCTTTCTGCTTTTACTGGTTATTCATTTGCCAAAAATACAGAAGGGGTATTTCTTTTAAGAATTGAAGATACGGATACGAAAAGAACTGTCGAAAATGGTATAAATAATATTATTCGCGATTTGAAAGACTTTGATATTACTTTTACAGAAGGTGCTATAGATGAAGATAGGGAAAATGGTAATTATGGACCTTATGTTCAATCTAAAAGAAAAGAAATCTATCATGCTTTTATTAAGGAATTAATTAAAGACGGTAAAGCTTATCCATGTTTTTTATCGGAAGAAGAAGTAAATGAAATAAGAGAAAGACAAGAAAAACATAAAGATAGAATTGGAATTTATGGAAAGTATGCTAAATATCGTGATTTAACACCTGATGAAGCAGCGATAAAAATAAAAAACAATGAACCTTATATTATTCGTTTTAAATCACCAGGAAGTTTTTATAAAAAAGTTAAATGCGATGATTTAGTAAGGGGAACTTTAGAGTTTCCAGAAAATGATTTAGATATTCCGATTATGAAAAAAGATGGTCTACCTACTTATCACTTTGCTCATTTAGTAGATGACCATTTAATGCATACCACCCATATTATTAGAAGTGATGAGTGGTTATCATCATTACCAATTCATATTCAACTATTTCAAGTTCTTGGTTATAAACCTCCTAAATACGCCCATATATCACCACTTTTGAAAAATGATAATGGGGTAGTAAGAAAACTTTCTAAAAGAAAAGACCCTGAGTGTGCTGTTAGTTTTTATCACGAAATGGGTATTCCTACAGAAGCAGTTAAACTTTATTTAGCTACAATTATCAATAGTAATTTTGAAGAGTGGTATTTACAAAATAAAGATAAAAAGATTAGTGATTTTGAATTTAGTTTTAAAAAGGTAAGTAAAAGTGGAGCTTTATTTGATTTAGAAAAACTAGGTAATATTTCGAGAACTTATTTTAGTCGTTTAACTAAAGAAGAAATTTATGAACAAACTAAAACTTATTTAGAAGAATTTGACCAAGAGTTTTTAAAAGTATTTACGAAAAATCCAGACTATACTAAAGCAATTTTAAATATTGAAAGAGAACAAAAAAAGCCTCGTAAAGATATTGGAAAATACAGTGATGTTAAAAAGTTAATTTGGTATATGTTTGATGAAGAATTTAACCCAGTTTATGAAGATAAAGATATTGACTTAGAATTACTAACTGATTATTTAGAAAACTATTATGATGAAAATGATGATAAGAATACATGGTTTAATAAAATAGCCGAATTTGGCTTAAAATATAACTATACTTCTGTAAAGGAATATAAGGAAAATCCAGAAAAATATAAAGGACATGTGGGCGATATTTGTGAGATGTTACGTTTTGTTATTACTTCTTTAACAATGACACCTGACCTTTATGAAATTATGCATTTATTAGGAAAAGAAAGATTAATTAAAAGATTAGATAATTTTAAAAATAAGTAGTAAGGACGGGGAATTATGGTTGTATATAGATTACTTGCTAATAGATATTGTTATGATATTAATGGGAATAGTCGTAATGAATATGAAGATTATTTAAATGGTCAAATTAGTCTACCTCAAACTGTTCATGATGAGGGGATTAATACCCATAAATATTTAGATGGGGTAAATTATATACATTTCTTTCATTTTTTTGAAGATGAAATCTATTTTATTTCATCTAAACCATCTATCTTTTTTGATGGAAGGGCCTTTATTGGTTTTTATGATATACCTAAAGAAATATTAGCTAAACACCAAGGATTTGGTATTTATCCTGAATCTGGTAATCCTTATCTCCCAGTTTTAGAATATGCTATTCCATGGACCGAATTAAAAAAAGAATTCATTGTGGGAAAAGTAGAGCCTTATAAATATATATTTAAAGAATCTAGAGAATATCAAGATTATAAAAATGGTGGATATGAAAAATATTTAGAAAATGCCTCTTTAGATGATCAAAAATTAATGCGTTCTTTAATAAGATTAAGAAGGTGAATTTATGAAAATATATAATACTTTAACGAAAAAAGTAGAAGAGTTTATTCCTAATAATAAGGATATAGTTAAGATGTATACTTGTGGGCCAACTGTTTATCACTATGCCCATATAGGAAATCTGCGTACTTATATCTTTGAAGATATTTTGGAGAAAACTTTAACTTATTTAGGTTATAAAGTGCAAAGATGTATGAATATTACTGATGTTGGACATTTAACATCTGATGCTGATACTGGGGAAGATAAGATGTTAAAAGGAGCGAAAAGAGAAAATAAATCAGTTTTAGATATAGCTAAATTTTACACAGAAGCTTTTAAAGAAGATACAGCAAAATTAAATATTAAATGGCCTGAGATAGTATCTTGTGCTACAGATAATATTCCAACCTATATTGAAATTATTGAAGATTTACTTGCTAAAGATTATGCCTATATTAGTGAAGGTAATGTTTATTTTGATACTTCTAAATTAGATAATTATTATAAACTTACTAATCAAACGGATAAAGATTTAGTAGAAGCGGTAAGAGAAGATGTTAGTGTTGATAAAGCGAAGAAAAATCAAACGGATTTTGTGTTATGGTTTACAAAGTCGAAGTTTGAAGACCAAGAGTTAAAATGGAATTCTCCTTGGGGCTTAGGTTATCCCGGCTGGCATATAGAGTGTAGTGGTATTAGTATTAAATATTTAGGAGAATATTTAGATATCCATTGTGGCGGGGTTGATAATATCTTTCCCCATCATACTAACGAAATTGCCCAAAGTGAAAGTTATTTAGGCCATAAATGGTGTAATTATTGGGTTCATGCTGAACATTTAAACGATAGTACAGGGAAAATGAGTAAATCTAAGGGAGAGTTTTTAACTTTAAGTTTATTAGAAAAAAAAGGATATAATCCTTTAGTATATCGTTTTATGTGTTTAAATACTTCTTATCGTAAAGTTTTAACTTTTACTTATGAAGCTTTAGATAATGCTTTAAATAGTTATCAAAAACTAAAAAGTAAAATAAGTTTAATTAAAGAAGAAGGTTCTATTGATAAAGAAAAATATGATAATTATGATAATAAATTTAAAGAATATCTTAGTGATGATTTAAATACTTCTAATGCTCTTAGTTTAATATATGATTTATTAAAAGATGAAGTAAGTGGGAAAACCAAAATTGCTCTTTTAAATAGTTGGGATAAAGTTTTATCTTTAGATTTAACTAAACAAGAAGAAAAAAAGGGTAATATTGATGAAGAATATATTAAGCAAATGATAGAAAAACGTAATGAAGCTAAAGCTTCTAAAGATTATAAATTAGCTGATGAAATTCGGGATAAACTTTTAAATGAGGGTATAATATTAAAAGATACTAGAGAAGGAACGATTTTTGAAATAGTTTAAAATTTTTAAGTTTTTGTTATATAATTATAATGGAGTGAGGAAATGAATTTATTAATAATTTTAGGGATTATTGCTATTCCTTTAATAGCTCAGGTAGGAATTAGTAGTAATTATAGTAAGTATAAAAGACTAGAAAATGAAAAGAAGTTAAGTGGTTTTGAAGTTGCTCGTAAAATCCTAGATAAAAATGGTTTAGAAGATGTCCATATTGTTGAAGTACGTGGTAGTCTTACGGACCATTATGACCCATCTCGTAAAGTGGTACGTCTTTCAACCGAAATTTTTCATGGGGAAACAATCGCCGCTGCCGCTGTAGCGGCGCACGAATGCGGGCATGCTATTCAAGATAAACAAGGATACCTTTACATGCGTATTCGTAGTGTTATTTTCCCAGTTGTCCATTTAGCTAACTATCTTGGTTATATTGTTTTATTTATCGGGTTACTTACGGAAGCGTTTAATATGTTTGCTTTAGGTATTGGCCTTGTAGGAACGGGTTTAGTTTTCCAACTTGTAACGTTGCCGGTCGAATTTAATGCCTCTTCTCGTGCTAAAGAACAGTTAAATAAATTAAAATTAGTAACTAAAAGTGAAGCTATTGGCGTAGATAAAATGTTAACATCAGCAGCTATGACTTATGTTGCGGGCGTTTTATCAAGTATCCTAGAATTAGTGAGATTAATATTAATTTTCTCTAACCGTCGTGATTAAAAATACTTTTCAGTATTTTTTTCTTTTGTTCGATTATTTTCCATGCTATAATGGTGTTATTATAGGAAGTCCTATAAAGGAAAGGAAGTAAAGATGAAAAGAAGTAAATTTGTAGTAGGATTGTGTCTTGTGGCATTATTATTAACTGGGTGTGTAAAATTTAATGCTAATATGGACATAAAAAAAGATAAGTCTATGGATTTTTCTTTGATTTATGCTGTTAATAGTTCCTTACTTGGAAATGAAGAATTAATTACAGCTGATGATAAGAAAGAATTAGAAGAACAAGGATTTACCTTAGAAGATTATAATAAAGATAATATGAAAGGTTTTACTTTAAAAAGAAATATTAAAAATATTGATAAAGTAAGTAATGAAAGTGATGTAGAATATAGTTTATCTGGTATTTTAGATAAAGATTCGGAAAGTAAATATATTTTTAAAGTAAAAAAAGGCTTATTAAAAAATACTTATACAGCTAAATTTGATTTTAATACTTCTGATAGTGATTTAAGTGAAGAATTAAATGATAGTTCTTATCTTGATGATGACGATGATACTACCGGAAGTAATGATTATGCTACTGATGATGATGACTTAGATTTCAGTGATTTTGCTTCTGATGCTGATTTTTCAAGTATGATGAGTAGTATGGATTTAAGTTTTAATGTTACTTTACCATATGCCGTTTTATCTTCTAATGCTACTAGTACTGATAATGATAATAAGACTTTAAGTTGGAATTTATCAACAACTCAAGATACGCCAATTGAATTTGAATTTGCCCTTTATAATATGACTAACATTTATATTGGTGGCGGTATTATTTTATTAGTTATTATCTTTATTATTGCTAGTATTTGTAGTAAAAGTAATGGTTCTGCTCAAGTAGGACAAACGATTGCTACTATGGAACCACAAAATACTCCTACTAATAATCCTACAACTCCAAATCAAACACCAACTCAGGCACCTACCCAAACACCTGTAGATGACCGTCCTCAAGAGTTGATTAATGAAAATCCAGACATTTTTAATTCACAACCGAAAATGTAAGAAGACTAGAAATTAGTCTTTTTTGACTGAATTAAATTCAAAAAGCCCAGTAATAAATTAAAGAATAATATATAAGACTAAAGTACCATAAAATTAAA
>CANQEJ010000029.1 GCA_947594925.1 uncultured Bacilli bacterium | reverse complement strand
GTAAAGATAAGAAGCTGGATGGATAAAGATACATCTGAGCAAGAAGGAGAAAATAAAAGTTTTACTTTTAAAATAACTATAGAAGTTGTTTCAGGAACTAATAATTATGAAGTAGTAAAAGTTTTAGGTAAAGATTATGCTGCCAGAACAGAAGTTCCAGATTTTAGCGATGGTTATCCAAATTCAGCAAACATATCACTAAGTGGTTTATATAAAACCCAAGATGATGATGGAGATAGCTATTATTTTAGAGGAAAAGTTGAAGATAATTATGTTAAATTTGGAATATCAAAAAAAACAGAATATGGATATATTATAAAAAATATTGATGACCCAATTGAAAATTTTGTTAGTTTTGATTATGAAAAAACAGTCGGCACTTGTAATAATAATTATATTTTTTATGGATATACTTCTTCCCAAATGTGTATAGACAATATTCAATCCGAATTATTGCAAGCAGAAAATCAACCAATATTATGGCGAATAGTGCGAGTTAATGGCGATGGAACAGTAAGACTTATAACTGAAAATCCCGTTGGTGAAGAGGCATTTAACGAAATTGAATATAATCCTGAATTTGTTGGTTATACCTATGATAATGATAAATCTTGTACAAATGAAAGTCCGTGTGATACCAATACAGGTGTATCAAGTACAATTAAACAATCATTAGAAACATGGTATCAAAATAATTTACAAGATTATGATAATAAAATTGCTTTAACAAAATATTGTAATGATACAACAAACAGTTCTGATATAACATACTATGGAACGTATGAAAGAATTAGGAATAATATGCCATCGTTAAAATGTCCAAATACAGATAAAGATTATGGTGGATTATATAAATTGAGAATAGGTTTATTAACAGCTGACGAAATGATATTATCAGGGTTTGAAAATAATGGAGATAAATTTGATGAAAAAAGCATTGATAACTATTTAATATCTCAATCTCTTAGAAAAATGTTTCTTTTTGGTTGGTGGACAATGAGCCCCGGCAGTTATTATAGCAGTTCAATATCTCAGATATATAGCGGATATTACGATGGAAGTCTTTGTTTTGATGATGTTAATATAAATGACATAGCAATTCGTCCAGTCATCAACTTAAAAGCAGATGTAACCGTAACAGGAACTGGAACGCAAGACGACCCATATGTCGTACAATAATAAGTTATAAACGTGTAAACGTTTATATAAATAATAAAAGATAAAGAGATTATAGCCTTTGTTATAAGTATTCCTTTTAACTCTTTATCTTTTTTTAATATTTTTAAACTTGTGTTATAATTTGGTTATATTAAATATGTCAAATTAGAAAAATAATATTGACAATGTGTATTTAATACACATATAATAGAATTGCGAGGTGGATGGATTTGGAGGTTAACAACCCGCTATATAAAAATCAAGGAATACACGTGATTTCTAGCATTTTTACTGTTTCTAATGGGGAAGTTAAGGTTTTACTAATTAAAAGAAAAAATAACCCCTATAATAATATGTGGGCTTTAGTTGGAGGAGCTTTATACAACAATGAAGAATTAGAAGCAGGGATGAAAAGAGAAATAAAAGAGAAGAGTGGAATTACGGATATTGAACTTTATTTCTCAGGCATCTTTGGTAAAGTCAATCGCTCACCGGTGATGAGAATGGTGGCCACGTCTTATATCGGAGTGATTGATAAAGAAAAAGTAGAAATCATGAAAGAAACTTTAAAAACATCTAATGCTGATTGGTTTTCTATTACAAATATACCAAAGCTTGCTTATGACCATAATGAAATACTAAATCAAGCTTTAGAAACTTTAAGAGAAAAAATTGGCTATACAGATATTTTAAAGTCTTTGTTTCCTAATGGTTTTACACTTCCAGAAATACAACAAACTTATGAAATAATTCTCGGAAAAGAATTTGACCGCAGAAATTTTCGCAAGAAGCTTTTAAATTCTGGTATGCTAAGTGATACTAATAAAACTGTGATTTTTAAGGGAAATAAACCAGCTAAATTATATAAGTTTAATGCTATTAAAAATAAAAATGTATTTTAAGTACATTTTTAAAAACATCTGCCAAGCGTAAAAAATACACTTGTGGAGGTTTAAATGAAGTCTAATGACGTTTTAGGGGTAAAAATGGTTGATAAAAATATGGAATTAGAAAAGAAGTATACTTTTAAAGATGATGCTTTGCTAAAAGGACCAAAAGGCTTTAAAAAGATAATTAAAATTTTAAAGTTAGAAGAACCAGTGCAAATAGAAAATTATGATACTTATTATGATTTAGAACATACTTTAGAAGCATTTAAAATAAATGTCAGAAAAAGAAAAACTAAGGACAAAGAAGAGTGGACCATTAAAAAACATCTTTCTGATATCACTGCTATATCGAAACGTTTTGAAAAAAATTTTGCAAGTGAACAAGAAGTATTAGATTTTTTAGAACATAATTGGAATATTCCTATTAATAAATTAGAAGAACAAATCACTTTAAAAACAAAAAGAATTAAATATCTTATTGAAATAGAAAATAGCACTATAGAAATTGCTTTTGATACGACAATACCAATATTAGATAATCAAAACTATAATGAAAATTATATGATTGAGTGTGAACTTATTAAGGGAGACGATAAAAATTTAGAGATACTTAATGAAAAATTAGCAAATATAGATTTTATTGAAGAGTGTAATAAATCTAAAAAAGAGATAGCTTTAGAACAAATTGATATTGTTAAAAAGTCTCAGCCTCCCAAAGTATCTCAAGATATAAAACGTTTCTTTATTACATCTCCAGAGTATTATGAAAAGTTATTAACACTTCATCATAAAAAAGAAGAAATTAGATTTTTAAAAGAAAAATACGGGCGTTTAGAAAAACCAGTTGTTATTACAGTTAGTGGTACACCCAGAGCCGGAAAAACAACGTGTATTGATAATTTATTTGAGTTTTTAAGAAAAGCTGACCTGGAAACAAAATGCTTAGATGAACCTGCCGGAATTGTTTATGCCACTTTAAAAAATAAAGAAGAAAAAGCTAAATTATTAGAAGACCGTGTTGGTTTTGTTGATACACAATATAAAATAGGGCAAGAGTATTTAGAGAAAAATGCTCATAATGAAGTTATTTTATGTGATAGAGGAATATTTGATACTTTTATTTGGTATGATATGTATTATAATAAAGGTATGATGTCTAAAGGACGTTATGAAAGCTTCTTAGAGAAATTAAAAACAGATGGTAATTTTATTAATTATTTTTATGGCTTATATTGTCAAGCTGATGAAGCAATGCGTCGTGATTATTTAAACTCTTTATCTATAGAGGCCAGAACGACCATGAATTATGATAATATTTTTAGTTATAATGCTTCTTTAATGCGCATGCTTCCTTTAATAAAAGAAAATGCTGCTGGTTCAGAGTTAATCAATACAACCAATATTGGTAGGATGGATGCTTCTTATATGATTGCTTCAGAAGTTTTAGATAATGTCAAAAAGATGTATTATAAAAGGAAGTGATTACTTTGTATTTTGTACAAAAAATAAAAGAATTAATTAAAGAAGAAACCGTTATCTTTGTCGATATGGACGGAGTTATTGCCGAATATGCCTTTAAAGAAGAATTAGACTTTCGCCATAAAAGGCCTTTAAAAAGTAATATTGCGGTTTTAAAACAAATTGCTAAACTTCCTAATGTAACCTTACATATTCTTTCTATCTGTCGTAAAGATACGCAAATTGCTGATAAAAATTATTGGTTAGATAAGTATGCTTCCTTTTTTAAAGAAAGAACTATTATATCTAAAGAAAGTAACCGCCATAAAGCATCTAAAGAATTAAAACTTGCTTATTTGCAAAAGTTTAAACAAGAAAATCCTTCGATTAAATTAATTTTAATCGATGATGATAATGGGGTTTTAAAATATATATGGGAAAACTTAGAAGGAATTAAATTAATTCAAGATTCTTCTTTAATTGATTAGGAACTTGTTTCGACAAGTTCTTTTTCATTTTTATATTATATTAAAAATGAGGGATTTAAATGAAAGTAAAAGTATTTGATGAAAGTCATGAAAAAGATTTGGAAAATTCGGTAAATATGTTTCTTAGCACCTTAAATGGTGATATAATTGATATTAAGTATCAAGTTTCGATATCAATTTTTGGGGAAGAACAAGTCTATTGTTTTTCGGCCATGATAATATATAGTGATTAAGTAGGGATTTAGGTGAAAAAGAATTCATTTTTAGAAGGAAGCTTTATTGCTACAGCTTCTATTATATTCGTTAAAATCTTAGGGATGCTTTATGTTATTCCTTTTTATGCTACCGTAGGAGAACAAGGGGCCAGTCTATATGCTTATGCCTATACCATTTATAATATCTTTTTAGATGTTGCCTCCGCTGGACTTCCTATTGCTATTTCCAAATTAATTAATGAATACAATACTTTAGGCAAAAAAGAAGCTAAAGTACGTGCTTATAAAATAGGAACTAAAATAGTCGGCATACTTTCCTTAATATCTTTTATTATCGTTTTCTTCTTTGCTAAATCTATTGCGATGGCTATTTTAGGTGATTTAGAGGGTGGCAATACCATTAATGATGTTACCTTAGTTATTCGCTGTATCTCATTTGCTATTTTAGTTATTCCTTATTTGGCAGTATCTAAAGGTTACTTACAAGGACATCAATACATCAAGCCTCCTTCAGTAAGCCAAGTATTAGAACAATTAGTTCGTGTTGCAGTTTTAATTGGTGGGTCCTTTATTACGATTAAAATATTAAAAATGAACGTTTCACTAGGGGTTGGTGTCGCTTTATTTGGAGCCTTAGCGGGCGGTATCGTCGCTTGTCTTTATATTAAATCCAAAATAAATCATCATAAAAAAGAATTAGATTTAGAAGAACATTTTGAAAAAGATGATGTTTCTAATAAAGAAATAATTAAAAAAATATTTGGTTATGCTATTCCTTTTATTATTATTGATACTGCTGTTAGTATCTATCACTTTATTGATATGGTTTTAATTATTAGAACTTTAAATTACTTGGGTTATAGCGCTGCTAATGTCGAAATGATAACTAGCTCAATAGTTACCTATGCTCCTAAGATTAATATGATTATTTCTTCTTTAGCAACCGGTATGTCTGTCAGTTTAATTCCAACAATAGTGTCATCTTTTGTCAAGAAAGACTGGCAAGATGTCAATAGTAAACTTAATAAAGCCTTACAAATTATTTTAATAATATCTATTCCAATGGCTGTCGGTATTTCCTTACTTGCTAAACCAGTTTGGTCAATATTTTATAATGTTAATAGCTTTGGCTTTACCATTTTAACTTTGAGTATCTTTACAGCTATTCTAACTAATGGTTTTGTTATTACTAGTTCCGTTTTACAAGGTCTTAACAAGTTTAAGACAGTCTATTTAAGTACCTTGTCAGGCTTTGCTGTAAATGCTATTTTAGATATTCCTTTGATGTTATTATTTCATCGCCTTAACTTGCCGCCATATTACGGAGCGATAGTGGCTACAATGCTTGGCTATTTATTAACAATATCTATTACTTTGTTTACACTTTATAAAGAAGAAAAGCTAAGTTATAAAAAGACTTTTAAAGTTATTTTAAAATCAATGGTTCCTCTAATAGCCATGATTATTACGGTTGTTCTTTTAAAATTAATAATTCCATTTAATGTGGCAAGTAAGTTAAGCTGCATTGTCTATGTTGCTATTATAGCCATCATAGGAGCACTAGTGTATTTATACATTGCTTATAAAATGAAAATTTTACAAGCCATATTTGGCCAAAAGTTTATTAGAGAAATTGTAAAAAAATTTACTCTAGGTAGAGTAAATCTAAAAGAAAACTAAAGCATATACATATTTGAACTAATATTTACTTCATCGTTACCAGAATTAGCACTTATCATATTTTCGAGTTTAGTAATACGATTTTCCAACTTTTGCATTTGTCTTTCTAAACGTGATATTTTATTTTCATAATCTGTATTCATATTAGCAGGATAAGTATTAAAAGGCACATCTGGTCCAGCGTAAAATGAAGAAGAGTTAGATGCAGCTTGGTAAGGCATCATATTGGGCATCATCATATTTGGTGTTGGTGTAAATGCTGATGATACTTGTGAACTTTCAAAAAAAGCATTACGGTCTTTTTTCATGAGTATTCCTCCCTTTTCAGTAAATAGTATATGTTTAAATTTTAATAAGTTTCAAAGGAGTGAACAATAATGCGACTTCGTAATGTCAAAAATGCTAAAGAAATATTAGATAATTGTGATTTTTTAATTAAAAATCCTCAAGATTACAAAGGAAAATTCCAAAGTCTTTTTGGTAATGATAATCCTATATGTTTAGAAATAGGCATGGGAAAAGGAGCTTTTTTAAAACAAATGGCTCAACATAATCCTCATATTAATTATATTGGTGTTGAAAAAATGACGAGTATTCTTGCCCGAGCTATTCAAAATCTTTCTCCAGCAGCTTTGCCTAATGTCAAAGTAATTAGAGCGGATGCCTTAGATTTAAATACTTTCTTTCATAAAGAAATAACAACAATCTATTTAAACTTTTCTGACCCATGGCCTAAAGCAAGACATGCTAAAAGAAGACTTACTTCTTTAGAATTTCTAAAAGTTTATGATGACTTATTTAAAGATACCAAAACTATTATTCAAAAAACTGATAATGTTTCTTTATTTGAAAGTAGTATTATATCTTTAAGTTCATATGGTTATAAAATTGAAGATATATCTTTAGATTTACATAACACCACCAAAGAAAACTATATGACCGAATATGAAGAAAAGTTTGCTTCGCAAAATATTAAAATTAATTATTTAAAAGCTAGTAAAAGGTAGGGGATTTCGGTGATTACAACTTTCAACTATTATGAATACAGCTTAGACGAAATAAAAGCTATTAAAGATGAAAAAAGACGAGAAGAAATTTTAAACTTATTAAAAAAAGATTTAGCTTCTTATCAAAGGACTAATATATTTTATAATACATTTTCTACTTATGAACCAATTATCAACATTATTACCAAAATTGAAAGATTTTATGAAGAAAATACGAGTACTTACTTTGCTCCGGGTGATATTTGCTTTTTTTATCCCATCATAAAAGAGATAAAAGCCGCTAAGGATAGGTTTTCTGATATTTCCAAAGTTTTAATTGCTAAAGGCTCTTACTACTTTCGTTATACTTTTCGTATTTTTAATAAAACTAAAAATGCTTCTTATATCTTATATAAACCTTTAAATATTGTTTTAGATGAAATCGATTTTTTACCAATGAATATTTTAGAATTTGACCATTTTTGTTATTCTTTAAATCATGCTTACGAACTTGGTCTAGATGATTTTTATTCCTATGGAGCAAACTTAGGACAAGATGACTTAGATGTGCGAAAAATTCGCCTTCGCCGAAAATAATTTCCTATTTAATTATTTTTTTGATATAATTTTAAAGAAGAGTGGAGGCCGTGATGAAAAAGTTAATATTAGCTTTATTTGCTTTATTTATCATAACGGGGTGTACGAATATTAACAATTTAACTTTAACAGAAATAGTCGATAATACTATTAAAACAGAAAATAAGTTAAGTAATCAATTTCGTACAGGTTATAAATATTATTTACCAAGAGGATTAAATATTGTTAGTCAAAGTGATTATAATGAAAAATTAAATACAGACCGTTATACATATTATTTATATGTAGATATTGTTAGTTTTTATAATAAAGTCGACAATCAATTTAAGACTGATTCAAAAGCTTATTATTCCAAAGCATTTACCAAAGGAGATAAGTATGGTTACTTACAAGTAAGTGCTTTAGACGACAAATATTTAGTTGAAATAATGTATAATTATGCTAAAATAGAAGTAATAGTAAAGCAGAGTGATTTAAAGGATACTGTTGCTAATGCTATAACCATTTTAAATTCAATACAATATAATAAAAATATAATTGAAAATGTAATGGGAGATAATGTATTACAATATAAAGAAATTGAAATGAACATCTTTGAAAGTAAAAAAACCGATAGTAATGTCTTAGAATATGAAGAAAAATATGGACAATATGAAGAAGAAACTCACGATTCAGATTTAATAAAGGAAGGTGTAGAAAGTGGGACTACTAAGTAAAATAAAAAATGTTCTTTTTGAAGAAGAAGAAATCGAAATACCTGTATTTAAAAAAGAACCAGAAAAAACCCAAGAAGAACCAATTAGACCAATTAGAAAAGTTGAAAAAGAAATAAAAAGAGAAGAAGTAAAAGAAGTAAAAAAAGAAAAAATTGAAACTCCAACATTAAAAAGAGAAGTTAAAGAGGATAATGAAAGAGAAACATTTAAAACGGAACCAACTTTTCAATTTCCAGTTTTTGATGAAAATGAATTTAATGAACAACCAAAAAGAACTAATAAAGTAACATCCGAAAAAAATAAAAATCATCATAAAAAAATTGATTTTGGCCGTTTTGATACTCCGCAAAAACCGAAAGAAGAACATAAGAAATTCGTCCCATCCCCAGTTATATCACCAGTCTTTGGAGTTTTAGATAAAAACTATGTTAAAAGAGATTTAAAACCTAAACAAGAAGTTAAAGAAAAAGTTGTTAGTATAGACGATGTTAGAAATAAAGCCTATGGTTCTTTAGAAGAACAAATTGAAAGTACTTTTAATACCCCAGTTAAAGAATTTTACGAAGAACAACCTTCGAAAACGATTAATGATTTATTAATTGATTCAGCAACTGATGAAATTCCTATTAATGATGTAGAAATGGACGATATTGAAATTCCTACTCAAGAAGAGATAATTGATGATAATGCTACTTTAGATGTTCTTGATGAATTAAAGAAGGATACTACTAATGATTTAGAAGATACTTTAGAAAGTGACTTATTTAATTTAATTGATTCTATGTATACGAATAAGGAGGAGGAAAAATAATGGTATTTTTACAAGAATTTTTACCAATAGTTATTTACTTTTTATTAATAATATTATTAGTTGTTGGCATAATATTAGGTGTAAAGGCTATAACGGCATTAGGTAAAGTTGAAAAAGTAGTTGATGATGTTAATAAAAAAGTTGAATCACTTAATAGCTTTTTTGGTATTATTGATTTTACAACAGATAAAATCGTCGCTCTTAGTGACCATTTAATCGATTTTATTTCAATGGCCTTTTCAAAATTATTTAATAAAAGAAAAAAATCTAAAAAGATGAAAGTTCAAGAGGAGGATATTTAATGAAAAAAAAGGGATTTGGAAAATTTTTAGCAGGAGCAGCTATTGGTGGAGCTTTAGGAGTTTTATTTGCTCCGAAAAAAGGTAGTGAATCTAGAGAAGATTTAAAAAATAAAGCTTGTGGTATGGCTAAGAAAGTCAAAAATGCTGATTATGCTAAAATAAAAGAGGAAATTGAAGAAAAAATTGCTAATTTAAAAGAAGAAGTGGCAGATTTAGATAAAGAAAAAGCTTTAGCTATTGCTAAAGAAAAGGCAACTAAATTAAAAAAACAAGCTAATGATATTGTTAAATTAGCTGTTGAAAAAGGAACACCAGTTTTAGAAAAAACAGCGAAAGAAGCTAAAGAAAAAACAATTGAAATCTTAAATGCTACGATTAAAAAATTAGAAAATAGTGAAAAAGAACCAGTCAAAAAAGGGACTAAAACTACTACGAAAAAATAGTAGTTTTTTTTGACAATGAATTCATAAAATGGTATGATTTATTTAAATAAGGAGCATTTGATATGAAGATGACAAAAAATAAAAATATAATAGTAAGTATTTTATTCGTAGTATTAGTAATAATAGGAACAGTTTCTATTACAGTATTTTCTCGAGATGTCCATGAATCTTATGCTTTAGATTTAAGAATTACAAATGCTCAAATAGCTAATGGTTCTGATGTTGTATCTATTAGAGCAACTGCTGGAGCAGCTCCTATTGTTGGTTATTATGTAGGTACATCTGATAATATAAATAGTGCTACTTTTTATCCTGCTAGAAATCAAAACACTTATAGTGTTAGTTTAATAAATGGAACTTATCATTTTTGGGTAAAAGATGGTGCTGGAAAAGTTGCTAAGTATGCCCAGACTATAACAATTAGTAAATCATGTTCTAGTGACTTTGTTAGTAATGCTAAAGGAGATGGAACTAGTAAACACTGTTACTATACTTCTGATGGTAAATATTTAGAAGAAACTAAATCTGAACAACTTATAACTTGTGCTAATGGTTATCAAAGAGACCAAAGTAAAACAACTGTTATTGAAAATTCTTGTGCTTCCTTAGATGCTACTTCTATTAGAAACATGGGTGTTTCTAAAAAAGTTTGTTATCAAATATGGAGTTATTCATGTGTACCAACTGGTGGTGGAAATGCTGGTGATGCCTTAAGTGTTTTAAATGCTACAACTTCTAATGATTGGACTAATGGTAATAAAGAAATAGTTGTTACAGCTAAAAAAGGTTCAGCTAATATTGCTGGTTACTATATTTCTACAAATTCTAATCGTCCTGATGGAGGTGCTAACTGGAACGCATCTAATTCCACAACATGGACAACATCTCAAGGTGCTGGAACTTACTATATTTGGGTAAAAGATGAAAGTGGTCATATAAGTAGTAATTATAAATCAGTTACTGTTTCAAAAATTGAAACAGCAGCTCCTCATATAGATTCTGTTATTCCATCTTCTATCAATAAAAACTTAACTATCAACGCTTCTGATGAAGGTGGAAGTGGTATTGCTGGTTATTATATAAGTAGTGAAAATAGTGCTCCAAACTTATCATCAGATTGGAATAATTCAAATGCTAATTCTTATACAATTGAAAAAGAGCCAGGAACTTATTATATATGGGTAAAAGATGTCGCCGGTAATATTAGTGCTGGTAAAACTGCAACAATTGCTACAGCTAATACAACAAGTAATAATTCTCTAGCTTCATTAAGTATTAAAGATATGGAATTAACACCAGAATTTAACCCTGATACAACTGAATATACAGCAACAGCTTCTGTATCTAAAGCCGTTATTGATGCTACATTACAAGATAGTAACGCCTCATTTGTTAAAAATTTTGGTCCTCGAACTGTTAATCTAAAAAGTGGTGTTAATAATGTTCTAATAAAAGTTAAAAATGCTAAAGATGAAATAAAAGAATATAAAATAAAAATTACTTATAATGGTCGTGCTTCTAATGTGGCTAGTGCTCGTTTAAAATCTTTAACATTAAATAGTGGTAATTTAACATTTGACCCAGATATTACAGAATACAGGATGTATGTTCCAAGAAGTCTAGAAAAACTAGAAGTAAATGCAGTAGCTGAAGATAATAATGCGGAAGTTAAAGTGGAAAATCCTGAAACTTTAGAAATAGGAGATAATAAAGTAACAATAACTGTAACTGCTACAGATGGAACTTCAACTGTTTATACTTTAAATATCATCAAGAAAGAAACTGACCAAATTTCCACTAATAACTATTTAAAATCCTTAACAATTACTGGTTATGATATTGAATTTGCTCGTGATGTTCAAGAATATAAAATTAGTTTAGGAAATAGAACATATCTAAATGTTAATGCAGTAGCTGAAGATAGTAATGCGGAAGTTACAATTGATAATACTAAATATTTAACTAAAGATAGTGTTGTCCATGTAATGGTTAGAGCTGAAGATGGAAGTGCTCGAATTTATACTATATTATTAAATAAGAGTAAAATAACAGTATGGCAAATAATTTTAATTATTATTGGTATCATCTTCTTATTATTAGTAATTGCTTATGTAGTCTTAAAATTAATGGGTTATAGCATCTACATTAACTTTGGTGTAATAAAAGATTTCTTCATAAATCTATTTAGAAGAAATAAAGATGATGATTAAAAATTAACAAGATAAGAACAACTAAGAGATTAGCTGTTCTTTTTTTCGTGTCAACCAAGAACTTTTGACGTTTGTCAAGACATAATAAAAAAAAAGAACACGGAAAAAAGATTTTAGCGAAAAAAACTAAAATTTAAAAAGAAGATAGAAACAAAGGTAAACTTTGTTTGAAAAAAAATAGTAAAAGATTAAATTAT
>CANQEJ010000028.1 GCA_947594925.1 uncultured Bacilli bacterium | reverse complement strand
ATGGATGAATTTTATAATAAATATTTGGAGGAAAATAAAAATGACTGATAAATATATTTTAAGGGAAGTGATTCAAATGTCAAATGAAGAAAAATTAACTAAAGTCGGAATTAACTGGTATCCAGGTCACATGTTAAAAACAAAAAAATTAATTAAAGAAAAATCTAATTTAATAGATGTAGTGTATGAATTAGTAGATGCAAGAATTCCTTATTCATCTAAAATAGTGGATATTGATAATCTTATAAAAAATAAACCTCGTATTTTGATTATGACTAAAGTTGATTTATGTGATTTAAAGGAAACAAAAAAATGGCAAAAGTATTATGAAGAAAAAGGTTATAAAGTTTTACTTTTAAATTTGAATAATAATTCTTTTTACAATAACTTAATTGATGAAACTAATAAGCTTATGGAAGATGTTTTTGCTAAAAGAATAAAAAAAGGTATTAAAAATAAAGAAATACATGTTTTAGTTGTAGGAGTACCTAATGTAGGTAAATCTACTTTAATTAATCGTTTAGCTGGTAAAAAAGTGGCTAATGTGGAAAATAAACCGGGTGTAACTACTAATTTATCTTGGCTTAAGACAAAAAGTAATATTCTTTTACTTGATTCTCCAGGAATACTTTGGCCTAAATTTGAAAATGCGGAAGTGGCTTTGAATTTAGCCAGTATGACTAGTATTAAAATGGAAGTATTACCTATTGATGAAGTAGCTATTCATATTTTAAAAAAATTAGAAAAATATTATCCGGAAATTTTAGAAAAAAGGTATAACTTAATAAAACTTGATGAAGATTTCGAAATAGTTTATAATCAAATTGGTCGTAAAATAGGGGCGGTTATTTCTGGGGGAGAAATTGATTATGACCGGGTAAGCAAAACAATTTTACAAGATATAAAAAATGAAAATATTAAAAATATTACCTTTGATAGAGTGGAGTGATAAAATGCCATTTGATAGTACAATTAAAGATTTACTAGAAGAAAAGTTATGTTTATCTAAATATTTGACTCCTGAAAATATAAATACGTTTTATAATGCTATGAATCAATATTTTAAACAAAAAAGATTTTCTTATTCTTATTTTGCTAATCTTTTAAATACAACGATTGATTTTTGCCAATTTTTAGACCTTTCTTTCGGCGAAATTATTGGTATAATAAATAATCATCCAGCCATTATTCACGCCAATAAAGAAGAACTTCTGGCTAAATATTTACTATTAGCAGTATTACCGGATGAAAATGAAAAATCAGTTCGTAGAGATATCTTGCTTAATCATCCTAAATATTTAATAGTTGGTCTTTCGACTATGTATGCGCGTTATAGTTATTTAAGTGCTCATGATATGGGTAATAATATTAGTAAATATTACTTACTTAAAATGACTAATAAAGAATTTGAAAATACTTTTAAAATTTCGGCGGAGCAATTAAAAGCTGAGTATCCAACCCCTGATACTTTAGAGCTTATTCAAAAATTATTAGCCTGGCCTGAAAATGTTGATTTAAAAGCAAAAATAGAAAAAATGGCTCAAAGGAGATAGCATTATGGTAAATTTATTAGAGTATGAACAAGATTTGTATAAGCAAGGGATAAATTTAATTGCCGGTGTTGATGAAGTAGGAAGAGGCCCTTTAGTGGGGCCTGTTGTAGCTGCTGCGGTAATTCTTCCTAAAGATTATGAATTAACGGGTCTTACTGATTCGAAAAAATTAAGTGAGAAAAAACGTAATACTTTTTATGAAATATTACAAAAAGATGCTATATCTATTGGGGTCGGAGTAATTGATGCTAAAACAATTGATAAAGTTAATATTTATGAAGCTTCTAAATTAGCCATGTACGAAGCGCTAAAAAATCTTGATGTTAAACCAGAACACGTTTTAATTGATGCAATGCCTTTAGATTTAGAGGTACCTTCTACAAGTATTATTCATGGGGATGCTTTATCTTTATCTATTGCTGCTGCTAGTGTCATTGCTAAAGTTACGCGAGATGCTATGATGTATGAACTTGATAAAAAATATCCAGAATATGGTTTTGCTCGTCATAAAGGCTATCCTACTAAAGAACATTTAGACGCGATATTTAAATATGGCGTATTAGATAATTACCGTTTTTCTTATAAACCAGTACAAGAAGCTTGCCAAAAAAGCCAAAGTGTGGTAGAATAACTTCCGATAAAAAAAGGGGGAGTTTTTTTATGATAAAATCTAAAAAAGTTATGAGTGCAATTGTGGCAACATCTTTATCTTTAGGAACAGCTGCGCAGGCTTTTCCAAATAATTATAAACTTGCAAAGACAGAAGATACTAAAATAGAGTGGAAATTACCAAATGACCCACTAATAAAAAGATTAGAATTAGAAAAACAAAAACAAGAATTAGAAAATTATCGTGCTTATATAAAAAGCCAAATTGAAATTGCGGAATATTATCATAAGTTAGAAAATCCTGAATTTCCTAAATATGATTTATCAGAGACTGAACTTATAGAAATCACGCGTTTATGTCAACAAGAACAATGTTCTTTAGAAGGAACAGCAGCGGAAGCATCTTTAATGGCTAATCGTTATGAATTATGTAATAGTGGTTATAGTACTTTATATAGTTATATTAAAAATAGTGGATGGTTTGCTAATTCTAATTACTATATGAGTAATGGTAATGCCTCTAGTGATGCTATTGAAATTGTTCGTAAAGTTTTAATGGAAGGAAAAAGAACTTTACCTAGATATGTTACTGAACATGATTGTTTAAGTGATATTGTAAATATTAATACGGGTGGAGTTTATGATAAAAGTAGTTATATTCCTGATGAAACAATAATTCATAATGTTTATGGGGCTGATTTTATATTTTATAGTTATGCCGGTAGTGCTGACCCATTTGGTTATAAATGGTATAATAAACAAAATTTAAGCGATGAACATTACACATATGAACGGGTTATTAATCCGCTTCCATAAGAGGCTTATATGAATAGAGATATCATTTTAACTGAAGAAGTAAAAAAATATATGGAAGAAGTGAATAATAATTATTTTCAAGCAAAAAAGTATTATCAAGCTATTATTAATACTCAAAATACCTATCAACAAATGGCTTTATTAAATGAACTTTATAGTTTTATTAAAAGTATTGCTACTTTTTATTATCAAGATTTAAATGACTATATGGATATTAAAAGTTTAGTATTAGATAGTGAAAAAGCTATTAATCAAGAATTTATTATTGATACTACACCTCATTATAAATATAAGAAAAAACGAATTGCTCCTAAATTTCTTTTAAAAGATGAAGAATATATGGTAAAGTATCTCGTGAATAAAACAAGAGATAAACTATATGTGAATTCTTTAGATATTGCTAATCTTAATTTACAGGGGAAATGTTTTAAAGCTGCTGAAAGAGTATTAAGTCTTTCTGCTTTAAATAAGGTAAAAGCTACTTCTTATGTTATAAGACCGGGTTATATAAAAAATGCCAGTATATGTGATTATATGGCCGAGCATGCCTTTGTTATTCTTAATTTAAATGGTAATAAATATTTAGTTGACCCTACTTATAGCCAATTTTTCTATCTTTCGACATCTTCTTTAAACCGTAAAGGGGTTTTAGATTTTATGGGAACAAATGTAGGAACTTATATGTTAATGAGTGAAGAAAGAAAAAAGATTGCTCAAAAAATTTTAAAAGATGGCTATATAAAACTAACTCCTAATGTTTTAAAATATTACTTAGATGGTTTTACTAATTTTTATCGTAATGGAACATACTATGAAGAAACAAATGATTTTAGTTATGAACCAACATATCAAGATAGTGACTATATGGCCTTTTTAGAAGGAAAAGATAATCAACTTAATCATGAAAAAGAAAAGTATTTAGCATATCAAAAATTACCTTTAAAAAATCCAACCTTAGATTTTCATAAACGTTAATCACTTTTAAGTGATTTTTTTCTTGCATTAAAATAATTCTTAGTTTAATATTAGAATAGTTTGAATATTTTAGATTGACAAGTGATATTTTATAGTATATGATGTACTAACTAAGAAAGGAAAGTCATATGAAACATTTAGTCATTGTGGAGTCTCCTAGTAAGAGTAAAACAATTGAAAAATATTTAGGTAAAGATTATAAAGTTATTTCATCTAAAGGCCATGTTCGCGATTTAGCAACGACTGGTAAATTTGGTTTAGGTGTTGATGTTGAAGATAATTTTAAACCTAATTATGTTCCTATAAAGGGTAAAAAGAAATTAATAACAGATATGAAAAAAGATGTTAAAGCTTCTGATAAAGTATATCTTGCGACCGACCCTGACCGTGAAGGAGAAGCAATTAGTTGGCATTTATACGATGCTTTAGGTTTAAAAGATAGTGATTATGAAAGAGTAGAGTTTCACGAAATTACTAAAGATGTTGTCAAAGATGCTTTTAACCATACCCGTAAAATTGATAATAATTTAGTTAAGTCACAGGAAACTAGAAGAATTATTGACCGAATTATTGGTTTTCGCTTATCTAAATTAATGCAATCTAAAACAGGTGGTAAAAGTGCTGGTCGTGTTCAAAGTGTGGCTTTAAAACTAATTGTAGATAGAGAAAGAGAAATCGAAGCTTTTAAGGAAGAAGAATATTATACAATTTCGGCTATCTTTGCTGACTTTGAGGCGGAATTAGAAAAATATCGCGGCAAAAAAATTGAAATTAAAAGTGCTGTTGAAGCTAATGAAATCTTAGATAAATTATCTAATGCCTTTAAAATAGCCGATATTGAAACTAAAGAGAAAAATAAAAAGGGGAAAATGCCTTTTAAAACTTCTACTTTACAAAAAGATGCTTCATCTAAGTTAGGTTTTGGTTCATCTAAAACAATGCGTATTGCTCAAAAGCTTTATGAAGGTGTTAATATTGGTAGTGAAACAACCGGTTTAATTACTTATATGCGAACAGATTCTTACCGTTTATCACCAGTATTTACTTCGGAAACTTTTAAATATATTAAAGATAATTTTGGTGCTCAATATGTGGGAGCTATCAAAAAAGTTAAAAATGATGAAAATGCGCAAGATGCTCATGAAGCTATAAGACCTACTAGTATTAAAAGAACTCCGGAAAGTATTAAAAGCTATTTGACACCAGATGAATATAAATTATATAGTTTAATCTATTATCGCGCTTTAGCTTCTTTAATGAAAGATGCAAAAGTAAAAGCTACAAGTATTACTTTAGAAAATAATGGTTATACTTTTAAAGCAACTGGTAGTGTTTTAGTTTTTGATGGTTATTTAAAAGTTTATAGTCCTTATGAAAAAAATGAAGATGTCATATTACCAGATTTAACTCACTATAATAGTGATGTGGTAATTGCTAGTGAAATTAAAAAAGAACAACATTTTACTAAACCACCAGCAAGATATACTGAAGCATCTTTAATTGATGAAATGGAAAAGTTAGGAATTGGTCGACCTTCAACTTATGCTCCAACTATGGAAACTATTAAAGCTAGGGGTTATGTTAATATCGATAATAAAAGATTTATTCCTACTGAAATTGGGATTGAAACAACTGATAAATTGCAAGAGTTCTTTAGTAATATAATTAATGTAGAATATACAGCTAATATGGAAAAAGATTTAGATGAAATTGCTTTAAATAAATGTGATAATATTGCTTTATTAAAAGATTTTTATAATGTTTTTGAACCAACAGTTGAAAAAGCTTTTAAAGATATGGAGAAAAAAGAAGCAGAGAAAACGGGCGAAATGTGTCCAGAGTGTGGTAATCCTTTAGTAATTAGAAGAGGACGTTATGGCGAATTTACAGCTTGTTCAAATTATCCAGAGTGTAAATATATTAAAAAAGATGTAAAAGAAATTAAAGAGATTATGGATTGCCCTAAATGTGATGGCAAGATAATTGAAAAAACAACTAGACGCGGTAAAAAATTCTGGGGTTGTGATAAATATCCGAAATGTGATTTTGCTTCTTGGTATGAACCGACAGGAGAATTTTGTCCTAACTGTCAATCTGTAATGGTTAAAAAAGGAAAAAAAGAAGTTTGTAGTAATTGTGAATATGAAAAAGAAGAATCGGCTTAGATTCTTCTTTAACTTTGCATTTTTTTTGAATAATAATCTCTCGTTTTACTACCTATTAAATAGAAATTAACTTCTGTACGAAAATCACTCATTTTATTTTTTAAAAAATCACAATATTCGGTTAATCCTTTATATCCGGCGGTATCACATTTATAATCATCACTTTTTAAATTTAAGAAATTTTCAATATACCAAGTATCATATTCATCTTCCATCTTGTAGTCGCCGGTCATATAAGCATCAACGATATTAAAACTTAAATTATAAATATTTTCCATACCAGCATTTTTTTCACGATTTATTAAATAAAAAGTACTTTTATTATAATCATAAGATATAGCATTATAAGTAATATTTGAACCTTTTTCATATTCTTCTAAAGAAATATTTTCTTTAATAAGTTCATTATCTGAATTGTAAATAAAACCTTGTGAAGATAAATATTTCTTTAAACGGTCATTAGGAGTTTTAACAGTAAGATTTAAAATTATAACTACTAAAAAAACACCAAAGACAATAAAAACACCAAAATTTTTAAAAAAGCTTTTCATTATAACACCAACTTTGCTATACTAATATTATAATATATAAATAAATATAGTAAAAGAGGTAATTATGGATTTTTGTACTGATTATAATTTTTTAAATGGTGTTTTAATTATTAAGTTCATATTTCAAGCTGCATTAATAATATTACCGATAGTTATAATTATTATGGGTTCAATTGATGCTTTTAAAGCTGTAACTTCTGGAAAATCTGACCAATTAAAAGCAATTTTAACCAATTGTTTAGCAAGAGCAGCTAGTTTCTTAATTATTATGATGCTTCCTACTTTAATTCATATTGCTTTTAATATGATGGATGGTTATGATGGAATATATAATGAACTTACGAAATGTATGAATAATGCTAATACTGATGTTATTGAAGGTTTAAAAAGAGCTAAAGAGCAACAGTTAAAAGGGATGGAAACACCTACTACTTTAAGTTATTTAGCTAAATATAATAAAGATAAGTATGTTAAAAGACAAACTGCCGGAACATCGGCAACTAATGCTTCTCAAGTAAGTGGACAAGGAAACTTTGTAAAATATAATTTAACCGATGAACAAATTAAATATTTAGCTAATGTTACCATGAACGAACAAGGAAGTCTTGTAGGTTATGCGGCGGAAGCTTCTTTATTTGCTAATCGTTTTGAAGGTTATGGGGCAAGTTTTGGCGAAGGTGCTGATGGTCTAGTTAACTATGTTAAAAGCAGCCATTGGTGGCCACCGGTTTCTTTAAATACTCCTCAAAATGTTACCGATGAAATCTTTAATGCTGTCAAAGCAGTTTTAGTTGATGGTAAAAGAACCTTACCTGGTTATGTTGATGAACAAGTATACATTGGAGCTATTGCGAGTGTTTCTAATGATGGCGTTAGTTTTGATGTTATGGATAAAAGTAAGTATATTCAATTTAAAACCAAAGTTCAACAAGATTCTTCCGTAGGAAGTGGAACTTTTACTTTCTATGCTTTCCCAGATGATGTTTCCGACCCATTTGGTTATACTTCCGAAGAACGTCGCAATCAGATTGGTGATGATTGTTATAGTCTTTCACAAATCACCTAGGTTTTTGCAAACTGTCATGCAATATTTAATAAAAAATAGTAATTATGCTATTTTTTTTGTATAATAATTTTAGGTGAAGTATACATGAAGAAGATAATTTTAGTTGATGGCAACAACTTAATGTTTAGAAGTTATTATGCTACTGCTTATTCGGGTAATGTAATGCGTAATTCTAAAGGTGTTCCAACTAATGCTTTGTATGGTTTTGTCTCAATGATAAATAAAATAATTGATGAAGAAAATCCTAAATATATGGCTGTAGCTTTTGATGTAGGGAAAAACTTTCGGAAAGAAAAATATACTGAATATAAAGCGGGTCGTAATGAAACTCCCGATGATTTAATCGTGCAAATGCCTATTGCTCGTAAAATCTTAGATAAAATGGGAATTAAACATTTTGAACTAGAACCTTATGAAGCTGATGATATTATTGGTACTCTGGCGAAAATGGCTGATAAAGACCCCGAATTTGATGCAACAATTGTTTCTTCTGACCGTGATTTATTACAATTAATAAGTAATGTAGTTGATGTAAAATTATTAAAACAAAAAGGGTATATTCGTTATAATCCAGAAACCTTTAAAAATGATTATGGTATAGAGCCGATTAATATTATAGATTTAAAAGCTTTAGCAGGAGATTCATCAGATAATATTCCTGGCGTTAAAGGAGTAGGAGAAAAAACTGCTTTAAACTTATTAAAAGATTATCAAACTCTGGAAAATATTTATGACCATATTGAAGAAATAAAAGGAAAATTAAAAGAAAAATTAATAAATGATAAAGATAAAGCTTTTTTTAGTAAAGACTTGGCAACTATCTATAGAGATGTTCCTTTAGAAATAGAAGATTTAGAAAATATTAAATATGAACCAACTGATAAAAAAGAACTTTATAGTTTATATCAAGAATTGGAATTTTATTCTTTAATTAAGGAACATAAAAAAGAGCAATTATCTTTAAATTGTGAATTTAAAGAGGTTCAAAAAAAAGAAGATTTAAAATTAGATGATATTGTTTCTTTTTATATTGAGTGTGATGATTTAAATTATCATACTGCTAATATTGTCGGTATGGCCATAAGTGATAAAAATTATAATTATTATATTGCTCCTTCTTTAATACCAGAAATATTTAATGTTTTAGATGATAAAATATTATATACTTATGATTTAAAGAAAAATATTGTTTTATTAAATAAATTAAATATAAAAGTAACTAATTGTATTTTTGATACAATGATAGCTTCTTCTTTATTATGGGATAACTTAAGAGAAGATTTAGCTTATCTTATGAATAATAAAAATATAGAAACACCTTTTTATGAAACCTTAAAGAAAGAACATTTTGAAGAAAAGCTATTAAAAGATACTTGTGTTTTAAAATCCCGTTTTATTTTAGACACGCGTGATGAGTTAATTTCCGAACTTAAAACTGAGCAGATGTATGATTTATTTAATGATATTGAAATGCCTTTAATTAAAGTTTTAGCCAAGATGGAAATAGAAGGAATTAAAGTTGACCCAAGTGTTTTATTAGAAATGAAAGAAGAAATAGGGATTAAAATCGATTTAGTTTCTAAAGAAATATATAATATGGCGGGGATGGAATTTAATATTTCTTCTCCTAAACAATTAGGAGAAGTCCTTTTTGAAAAAATAGGCCTTCCATTTGGGAAAAGAAATGTTAAAGGGTATAAAACCGATATAAAAGTTCTTCATAAATTAAGAGATTATCATCCTATAATTGAAAAAATAATGGAATATCGTAACTTAACAAAATTAATGAATACTTATATTGATGGTTTACCTAACTTTATTTTAGAAGATGGGAAAATTCATACCGTATTTACGCAAAATTTAACTAGAACAGGTCGCCTTTCTTCAACTTTTCCAAATTTACAAAATATTCCGACTAAAGATGAAGAAGGAAGAAAGATAAGAAAAGCTTTTATTCCTGTTAATGATATGTTTTTATCAGCTGATTATTCCCAAATAGAGTTGCGTATTTTGGCCCATATTTCCGGCTCTAAAGAACTCCAACAAGCTTTTATTAATGACCAAGATATTCATACTAAAGTAGCTTCTGATATTTTTGGAGTTTCTGAAGATTTAGTTTCTAAACAAATGCGTTCGACAGCAAAAGCTGTTATATTTGGAATTGTTTATGGTATAAGTGGTTTTGGTTTAGGAGAAAACTTAAGCATTGATTCTCGTCAAGCTAAATTATTTATTGATAAATATTTAGAATTATATCCAGGTGTTAAAGATTATATGGATAATATTGTCAAAGAAGCTTACAATGAAGGATGTGTTCATACTTTATTTAATCGAAAAAGAAATATCGATGAGTTATTTAGTAAAGTATATCAAGTGCGTAGTGCTGGAGAAAGAATAGCTTTAAATACGCCAATACAAGGGACTTCAGCCGATATAATAAAAAAAGCTATGGTTGAAATTGATATAGCTTTTATGCAAAATAATATTAAAAGTAAAATGATTTTACAAGTTCATGATGAATTAATTTTTGATATTATAGAAGAAGAAAAAGAACGTGTAGAAGCGATAGTTCGAACTATTATGGAAAATGTTGTTAAACTTTCTGTTCCTTTAAAAGCAAGTGCTGATTATGGTAAAGATTGGTATGAAACTAAATAATTTTGTAAGAGGTAATTAACAATGACTAAATTAAAAGTAGGGATTATTCCTCAGATAATTAATTCTGAAAGTGAAAATCCTTATAAAGATAAATATGAATTTGTAAAATTTTATAGTAAATGCTTATATGCTGCTAATGCTATACCTATTGGGTTATTGTTAAATGATAATAAAGTAGAATTATCTTCATTAGAACTTTGTGATGCTTTTCTATGGACAGGGGGAAATAGAATATCTAAGAACTTATACGAAATATTATTCTATGCTTATCAAAATAAAAGACCGGTTTTAGGTATTTGTATGGGTATGCAAGCTTTATGTTTGTTTTCTGTTATGACTGAAGAAATCCTAAATAGAGGCTTAAATTATAATAATTTAACCAATGGGAAGTGGCAAGAAATATATAAAGAGATGGCTCAAAATAATCCGACTTTAACTAAACTTCCAGAAGGAAATTTTCATAACAACGAAATTACTAGAACGAGTTATGAACAAGCATTGTATCCTGTTAAGTTTACTAAGGGAAGTTTTTTAGAAAGTGTCTATGGCCAAACTTATGATGTTTTACATATGCATAGTGTTCAAGTAGTTAGAACGGGTTGTCTACTAGCTCCAGTTGCTTATAGCATGGATAATGTTATTGAAGCAGTTGAAAGTCAAGATGAAAGTTTATTTTGGGTAGGTGTACAATTTCACCCGGAAGTATTAAAAGAAGATAAATTAATTTTATCTTGGGTAAAAAAGTTAACTAAGTAATATGATTATAGGGGAGGAAGATATGACTAATAACTATTTAATATTAGTTAATAAAACGCATTTATGTTCATATAATGATTTTAAAATAATTAAAGTAAATAGTGCTTATAATCCAGATGCCTATTTAGAAGAAGTAACTTATAAAGCTTTTTTAAAACTAAAAGATTTTGTTAAAAAAGAAGGCTATGATATAGAAATTGAAAGTGGTTATAGAAGTAAAGAATTACAAGAAAAAATATTTAATGAAACAAAAGAACAAAAAGGATTAGAACATACTTTAAAGTTTGTAGCTAAACCGGGTTATTCGGAGCATCAAACTGGTCTTTCTGTCGATTTTTGTTTAAAGGAAAATAATAAATTTTATGTTGATTTTGAAATGCAAGAACATCCAGTACTAAAGTTAGTAGCTGATAATGCCGATAAATTTGGGTTTATTATTAGATATCCTAAAGGTAAAGAAAATATAACAGGCTATGGCTATGAACCTTGGCACTTACGTTATGTTGGTGAGGTTGCTAAGATTATAAAAGAAAAAAATATAACATTAGAGGAATATTTAGAAGAGGTGTAAAGAAATGCCAGAAATTGCTGAAGTAGAAACTGTCCGAAATACATTAAAAAAGCAAATATTACATAAAAGAATAAAAAAGGTTGAAATAATTTATGGAAAAATTATTGAAAGTGATATTAATGATTTTAAAAAGAATTTAACTAACAATGAATTTATTGATATTAAAAGAAGAGGCAAATGGCTAATTTTTGAATTACATGATTATTATCTTTTATCTCATTTAAGGATGGAAGGTAAGTTTTTCTTAAAAAATACTCAGGAACCTATTGAAAAACATGAACATATTATTTTTACTTTTGAAGATAATAGTGATTTAAGATATCACGACACGCGTAAGTTTGGAAGGATGAATTTAATCAAAAAAGAAGATTTACAATCTTGTGAAGCTATTTTAAAACAAGGAGAAGAACCTTTTAGTAAAAACTTAACTAAAGAATATTTAAAAGAAAAATTTGAAGGTAAAAATATTCCTATTAAAACTTTGCTATTAGACCAAACAATTATTAGTGGCCTTGGGAATATTTATGCTAATGAAGTTTTATTTGCAGCACAAATTAATCCTACTAGATTAGGTAAAGATATTACTTTAAAAGAGTGTGAAAAAATAGTAGAAGCTACTAATACAATTATAAAAGAAGCTATTGCTATGGGTGGAACTACAATTAAAAGTTATACATCTTCTTTAGGAGTAACAGGGAGATTTCAACAAAAACTAGCTGTTCATAAAAAAGAAGGAGAACCATGTAAGATTTGTTCTCAGCCAATTATAAAAATTAAAATAGGTGGTAGAAGTACATATTATTGTAAAAATTGTCAGAAATAATAAAAAAACTCTTGTAAATCGATAAAAGTTATTTTATAATAAGACTTGAGTTTGAAAGAAAAAAATAATAAAAAATTTTATACGAAAGAGGTATCAAAATGGGCGACGACGACGAGGTAAAATTCTAAACTTCTCAAATTGAGAAGTTTTTTCATGCAAAAATGTCAACCAAGAACTTTCTACTTTACAACAAACCGGGGGGGG
>CANQEJ010000027.1 GCA_947594925.1 uncultured Bacilli bacterium | reverse complement strand
CCCCCCCCGGTTTGTTGTAAAGCAGAAAGTTCGTGGTTGACACATAAAAAATAGCTTTGGTATTTTCAAAGCTATTTTAAATCACATTGGTAGCGGCGGGGGGATTTGAACCCTCGACCTATCGGGTATGAACCGAGTGCTCTAGCCAGCTGAGCTACACCGCCATTAAAAGTAAGCAATATGATTATAACAAATTATTTTTCCTTTGACAATAATTTTTTACGGAAAATAAAAAAGAGGTGATACTAAATCACTTTAAATCCATCGCGCAATTTCAATCTTACGAGTAGCAAATTCTTGATATTTTTCAAAAATACTAATAATATTATCAATAATAACTTTTAAAGCATTAGAAACAGTACTTTTAACACGAATTTGTAATAATTCTTTTTTCATTTCTTTTCGAAAGGTATAATCATCAATATATTTAGCAATGATTTTATCAACACAAGTTGCTTTTTTGATTTCTTCAGGGTCATTTATATCAAGATTACAGACATATTTTTTATAAAATCCTACTAATCTATCACTAATATAATCACTTTCTAAAAATTCAAATTCCGTAATTTTATAATAATTTGGACAATATTTTGTTAACATATTAGTACTGCTCATTTACTGCACTTCCCTACTCTTATATTCTAGATAAATTATAGTAAAAAAAAATTGTTTTGTCAAAACAATTTTAGAATATCTTGCAAGGTTATATAGAGCATTAAAATCATTAGTAAAATAAACCCCACAGTATGAAAAGCATTTTCCACGTTAGAATTAACTGGACTACCTTTTATTTTTTCAATTATTAAGAATAGTATTCTTCCTCCATCAAAGGCTGGGAAAGGTAAAATATTAATAAATCCTAAATTAATACTTAAAAAGGCAATTAAATAGATTATTTGTTGAATACCAGCTGTTATGCTCTTCCCAACAACTCCATAAATACCCACAGGTCCAGATAAAGCACTAAGTCCTAATCCTCCTGTGAATAAATTAACAATAACAATAGCCATAGAATCTATGACAGCTCCAAATTTTAAGACTGCATATTTTAAAGCTTCAATAAAGCCATATTTACGGGTTGTATCGATTTGGAGACCAAATACTTTACGTTCATTACCTTTTTCATCTTTTTCCGTAACTGGTTTAACTTTATATTCTTTAATATCCCCATTAGTTTTTTCTACTTTAAAAGTGTAATAACCACTTTTACTTTTGATATTTAAAAGAATTTGAGCTTTATCCCAAGTATGAACTTCTTTACCGTTAACAGCAACAATGCGGTCGCCTTTTTGCATACCAGCTTTATAAACAGGGTAATCTTTTGTAACTTTACCAATTACTGGTTCTATAGAAGAACTTCCCCATATTAAAGCAGAGAAAAATAATAAAACAAAGGCTAATAAGAAATTAAATGTAACACCAGCAACTAAAATTAAAAAACGTTGAAAGCCAGTTTTATTACACATGAATTTTTCTTTTGGAACTTTCTCATCATCTTCTGATACTTCGCCAGCCATTTGGACATAACCACCAATTGGTAAAGCTCTAATTGAATATTGAATACCATCTTTTTTACCTATTCTTTTATAGATAATAGGACCCATACCAATCGAAAATTCATAGATATAAACCCCACTTTTTTTAGCAAAAATGAAATGACCAAATTCATGTATCATTACTAAAAGACCTAAGATAAATATTAATAATAGTAAAGTTAAAAACCACATAATTATACCTCCTTATAATATTGTAAACATAATTAAAAATGCTATAACTACAAATATTAAACTATCAAATCTGTCTAAAAGACCACCATGACCTGGAATTAATTTCGAAAAATCTTTTATTTTCGCTTCTCTTTTAATTTTACTAAATACTAAATCCCCAATCTGACCAATAATAGATAATGCTAAAACCATCAAACTAAGAGGAATAATACTAGCATTAGGATTTATTAAATTTAAATAAAACATAACAGCCACAAAAGTTCCTAAAATAGCACCACAAATACTTCCTTCCCATGTTTTACCAGGAGAAACATTAACAATTAATTTATGCTTACCTATCAACTTACCAAATATTAAAGCAAAAGTATCATTTAAAACTGTAATTAAAAGTAAGAATATTAAATATAATACATTATAATCAACTAAGAATATTAAAAGATTAAAGAAAACGCCAAAAAGTAAAGTCCACCCTATCATATAAAAAGCATCAGAAGAAGTATATTTATCACTTGAACCATAAAAAATAACTGGACCTAAAAGTAAAATAATTAATATACCTATAGCTTTAAAAGAAAGACCTAATTCTAAAATATACTCATTATGAGTAAGATATATTAATAATAGTAAACTAATAACTCCTAAGACTTTAATAATACTAGGTAAATCTTTATTATGTTTTTTTAAGTCAATTACTTCTTTATAAGTTAAAATACTAACAAGACCTACTCCTATTTTAAAAGGAAGACCTCCTATTAATATAAGAGGAATAAAAATAGCGATTAAAACAGCGGCACTTAATACTCTTTTTTTCATTTTCTTTTCATCCTATCTCTATATTAAAGTATACTCTTATACCTAAAAAAAAGTCAAATAAAATGCATTAGTTTGACATTGGGGATTTGGTGTTTATTTTTTTAACTAGATTATTTGCTTTTTTATTTTGAAATAAAGTTATTAAACTACGTGCTTTACGATAATCAAATTGTTTTAGTCTTTCTTTATCCAGTAATTTATAATAGTAAGCAAAATCAACACCTAGACTATAATCAAGAGTTTTAAATTTAATACTTACATCTAAAATATCAATAATGTTATTAATAATATTTTCAGATAAATTTTGAAAAACTAAAAAGTTTTCACAAATATCTAAAAATTCATTATTACATAAAATAGTATCAAAAACTTTTTTATGATGTCCATTATAAATACCTAAAAAAGTATCAAATTCCTTATCATAATTATCAGTTAAAATACGTTCTAAAATATATTTTTGATTTTCTTTAGGAAGAATATATTTTTGGGTATAAACTTCTATTTGTAAGGTGTTTTTAGAAATTAATTTTTTAAGTAAAAGCGCATTAATATCATTAATATTTTTACCAAGGCCAAGTTTATATAAATAACTTACTTTATCATAATAACTAGATATTAACCATAATTGTAAAGAATCATATTTTTTAATATATTTGCCAATCGGTCCTTTATTTTCACACCAATCTTGTAAGCTTTGGTCTTCTAAATCAGGATTATAATGGTCGATAAAATCTCTGGTATCAAATAAAATATAACGAATTGCATTTAAGTTTTCTAAATCTAATTTATTATTAAATTCAGATGTTTCCATACATAAATCTAAAAACTTTAAAAAATTATTATTCATAGCAAAATATTTAATATTAGGATTACTATTATAATTTTCGGTTAGAATAAAATCAGGACTAAAATAAAAACGATAAAATAAAAAGTATTGGACTTTATCAACATTATTTAACTTTTCTAAAAAATTTTTAATTCTGCTTTCCATAAATAAAACCTCATCTTCAAGTTATTATACTTAAATAATGAGAAAATGCAATATTTTATTTGGAAGCAAGTAATTCTTCTAATAAATTTAACTTTTCGAAAAATAGTTTAAAGGCTTTATCTAAATAGTCATAAGATTTTAAATTAATGCCTAACTTAGCTAAAGATTTATTAATATCTAAACTATTTCCAATTTTTAAAAAGTCTAGATACTTAGATGCTTCCAAGGTATTATTCATTAAATCATGAGCAATACATATAGCTATCGAAAGACCTGTGACATATTTAAAATCATAGAATTCTTCCGTTTGCCAATAATGATTTTGTTTCATCCATAAGTATTTAACAATTTCATCTTGGCTCATAGCTTTACCTGTATATTGATAATATAAGGTAGCATATGTATTATTTAGTTTTGAGGCAGAAATTATTTCTTTATTAGTAACACTTTGAATAAATAAATCTTCAAATTCCGTAGTTAAAGTATTATCAAATAAAGTATTACTCATCATCGTAAGCATTTCATTTAGAAGATAAATTTTCGTGTTTTTATCTAAAGAAGTTTTAATTAAATATTCATAAAGTAATATTTCATTAACTTTACTAGTTATCTCAGCAGCAAATAAACTATATTCAAAGTTAACAAATGGTTGGGTTTTAGCAAAGTATGTATGTATTGAGTGCCCTAGTTCATGAGCCAGTTGTTTAAGAGATAAAAGGGATTTATCATAGCTTATAGAAGCATAAGGTGCACCATAATAAGAAATACAACTATAAGACATATTTCTTTTGGTAGGACGTGCATAGAGGTCTATCCACCCCTCCTTAAAGGCTTTATCAATAACTTTTAGATAATCAGGTCCTAAAATTTTAAAAGCTTGTTTTAAAAGGGAAATACCCTCTTTTATATCATACTCTATTTTGGGAATAGTACTAATTGAAATAAAGTTATCATATATATAATAGTTTTCTAAATTTAAAGTTTTTTTACGTAAAAGAATATATTGATGGTTTAAATTTAAATTTTTATGAACACATTTTATTAGATTATCAATTAAGTTTAAAGGTAATTCTTCTTTTTGTAAAATCTTTTCTTTTAAAGAAGAATAATTTTCTAATTGAGCTTTTTTTAAAGATACCGCTATTTTATTTTCCCAAAGAGTAGCTAAAGTATTTTGAATATTAGCAAAGTCTTGATAAAAAGCTTTAAAAGCTTTCTTTCGTACTTTTTGATGCGGACTTTGCATTAAGTAATTAAAGGTATCTATATCTAATTGTAATTCTTGAGAATTAATAGTAACCGTCGCTCTTTTCGCATCTTTAAAATAAACACTATTAAAAGTATTTTCATAAAAAGTTAAAAGATAATTTAAATCATAATAAACTTTAGCAATATCTTCGGGTAGTAAATGGTTAGCATTATTTAAGATTAAATTAGTTTGTCTTGCATATATAGTATTTTGAGAATATTTTAAAGCTTTATCTTTATCTGCAATTAAGATATTATTATAACTAGTATTTAAAGATAATATTTTGTCATAAAAAGTTAAAGCTTTAGAAGCATTTTGTTCATATTTTTTTTGAGTAATATCTTTATCAAAATGTCTTTTATTATAACAATATATTTTTTCATTTAAGCCTTTTATTTCATATAATAAGTCAGTTACTTTTAGAAAATCTTGAGGACTATCTAAAACGGTGCCATAGATTTTTTGAAATAATTTTATTTTTTCTTCTAATCGTTTTTGGTCATCTTCCATTAAAGCATCATTTGGATATAAATGGGTTAAATCCCAAGTAAATTGCATAATAACACCTCAATTTAACTATATCATGGTAGATACTTTTTTCTCAATATTTTTTTAGCAAAAGAAAAACAATAGAAATAATTTCTATTGTTAGTCAGTATGTTTACCTGATTGTTGACCATCAAATTCAGCAGTAACTACACCAATGAAAGTTTTACCCATATCTTCATTTTGATTTTGATGTGTTCCTTGGAATATTAATTCCATTACAAACGTTTGCTTTTGTCTTGGCGCAATTTCAATTTCTACAGCATCGGAAATAACTCCGCTATTTTTAGGAACGGGACGGAAATCACTCATTGAATATTTAGTATTATATCCTGTTATTTTATATTTTAAATTTTCAGTTGTAAAATCATTAGTAATATTTGTCCAAGTTAAACGGTATTTGATGTAATAACCAGTTGTATTTTCAATTGTAAATTTATAATCGTTAATTTTTTTATAATTAGGCATATCATTTGGAATAATATTTAAATTTGGAGCACTTTCTTCATAAGTAATAATTAAGCTTCCTGCGCCAATTTCTGGTTTATGCTCACCACCGGAAGAACTTGAAGATGATGAACTAGAAGAACTTGATGGAGTTGAGCTAGATGGTGTGGAACTTGAACTATCTGTTCCAGATTGTCCACCACCTTGTGGTTCACTACTGCTATTATCTCCTGAACTGCCAGAATCTCCACCTGGCGTTGGAGATGGATTAGTACCTTGGCCACTATTTCCACCTGAACCATTACCGCCTGTTCCGCCACCAGTCGAACTATTTTGATTACCAGTTCCACTACTACTTGATGAACTGCCAGTAGAACTAGATTTTGATGAACTTGTACTTGATTTTGAGCTTGTACTTGAATTTTTAGAACTTCCACCATTATCATTATTTCCAGAAGGTCCACTATGTTTAGCATCATCATCAATATCTTTTGGTGTTTCACCTGGTTTTAGACAATTTCGGTCACAAACACCATCATCGTCATCATCAACTACACGGTCGGGTTTACCATCACCATCAGTATCGATATTAGTATCTGGTATACCATCTTTATCTTTATCAATATCAACATCTGGTTTACCATCACCATCTAAATCAACATTAGTATCTGGCCAACCATCACCATTAGTATCACAGTTTAAAGAACAAGTCTTTTTCTTATCTCCTGTAGCATCATTTACAAAGTTAAAGTCCGCTTTTCCATCGTTATCAACATCAATATTAAACATTGATTTACGATTTCCTTTATAATCGATATTTAAATCAGGTTTTCCATCACCATTACTATCAATATTAATTTCTCCAACATTATCCCCATTAATATCAATATTTAAATCGGCGATATTATCTCCATCAATATCTTTATTAAAATTATTTAAATCAATATATTCTAAAACAAAATGGGTAGCAAACATAGCTGCAGCAATGAAAAGAGCAATAAATATAAGTAAGATTAAGATAAGAGGTTTACGATTTTCTAAACGGAAAGATAAAATATTATCTTGTTTTTCAACAATTAAATCACATGGTAAATAAGCAGTTTGGTCACGGTCTGCCTCTGAAATATCAATACAACCTGTTACCCATGAATCTCTAATTTCTTCATCAGGATAAGCCTCTTGTAAAATCGTTTTTATTAAATTTTCCTGCGCAGTTTTTTCCTCTTTTTTAAATTCATCTAGTTTAATATACTTCTCTTTAAATTTTTTATTTATTTTAATATCTTGGTCTTCAGAATTTTTCATTATATCTTCCTACTTTCCACTAATGAATTCATTACTCTAAAATAAGTATAACAAAGAAATAATTTAATTTCAATTTGAAATAGAAAAAAACAAGTAATTATTACTTGTTAATATCAATTCTTTCAAATAATATTTGGGGATTATTTAATTTATCGCCCGGTTTTAAACCAGTAAAATCAGTAATAGAAGCCAAATCAGTTTGGGAAGTATTTAATTGCGTAAAGATACTTTGGGAAGTCTTAGGCATATAAGGTTGTAATAACACTGCACAAATACGAATAGCTTCTAAAAGATTGTATAAAACAGTTCCTAAACGGGCTTTTTTCGTTTCATCTTTAGCTAAAACCCAAGGCATAACTTCATCAATATATTTATTACATTTTCTTAAAACATTAAAGATTTCATCAATACTTTCCCCTATTTTTAATTCGTCCATTTTCTTTTCAACAGCAGTTTTTAAATTAAGAGCACTATTAATTAAATCTTCATCAATATCTTCTTTAGCTTCGGGTTTTTGAATAATTCCGTCAAAATATTTTTGGGCCATAGAAATAGTCCGATTAACTAAATTTCCTAAAATATTAGCTAAATCTGAATTATGTCTTTCAATAATTAATTCATCCGTAATACTACCATCTGCAGCATAAGGAATTTCATGTAAAACATAATATCTAATTGTATCAAGGCCATATTTTTCCACTAATTCATCAGCATACATAATGTTGCCTTTAGATTTACTCATCTTATCACTACCAAATAATAACCAAGGATGACCAAATACTTGTTTAGGTAATGGTAAATCTAAAGCCATTAAGATAATTGGCCAATAAATGGTATGAAAACGTACTATATCTTTACCAATTAAGTGCAAATCAGCTGGCCATAATTTTTGAAATTCAGAAGTAGGCTTATCAACTTCATAACCAATATTAGTAATATAATTTGATAAAGCATCTATCCAAACATAAACAATATGTTTATCATCAAAAGTCACAGGAATTCCCCATTTAAAAGAGGTACGAGATACACATAAATCTTGTAAACCAGGACGTAAGAAATTATTAATCATTTCATTTTTACGAGCTTCAGGTTTAATAAAATCAGGATGCGTTTCAATATACTCTAACAAGCGGTCTTGATATTTAGAAAGACGAAGAAAATAAGCTTCTTCACTTGTTTCATGAACTTCTCTTCCACAATCTGGACATTTGCCATCAACTAGTTGAGATTCAGTCCAAAAAGATTCACAAGGAGTACAATATAAACCTTTATATTCTCCTTTATAAATATCTCCTTGGTCATATAACTTTTTAAAAATATCTTGCACTTTTCTTTCGTGTTCTTTATCGGTAGTACGAACAAATCTATCATAAGTAGTATCCATTATATCCCATATTCTTTTAATTTCCTCGGAGATATTATCTACATACTCTTGCGGAGTTATTCCACTTTCTTTGGCTTTTAATTCAATTTTTTCGCCATGTTCATCAGTTCCAGTTTGAAAATAAACTTCATAACCACATAATCTTTTATAACGAGCAATAGCATCTGCTAAAACAATCTCATAAGTATTACCAATATGAGGTTTAGCAGAAGTATAGGCAATCGCTGTTGATATATAATATTTTTCTTTCATATTCTTTCTCCTATCTTTTATAAATTCTTTTATTAAAATAATTATCTAGGATTGTCTTAGAAGGTTCACAGGTATTGTCTGGTAAGTTATCTAAAGGAAAATATGCATAAGCTACATGTTCTAAGGAAGAACCTAAATCAATTTTACCAGATACTTTTAAAGCAATAAAACCAATTGTAACAAAGTGGGCATAGGAATTAATATCATCAGCTATCGAAACTATTTTTAAATCTTCTACATCTAAATTAGTTTCTTGTTTTACTTTTCTTTGGGCAGCTTCTTCTAAAGTTTCACCATATTTAACCTTACCCGCTGGAAGGGTCCATGTTCCTTCTAAATGCATCGCACTAGCAGCTAGCTCTGGTTTTTCATTACGAAGTATTAGTAAAACATTATTTTCTTTATCCAATATAATAACCCCTAGACCAACACCAGGCATAATACCACCTTTCCAAATCGCTAGTTAAATTATACCATTATCCCTTATGTTTCGCAATTTTTATTTAAGTCAAATAAATGTCAAAAATCATTTGCAGAAGAGACTTTTCATAGTCAATATAAGTAAAGTAGTTTATAATTTATTTTGAAGGGTTGATTTTTATGATAATAGCCATTAATTTAGAAAAACTAGAAGAAACTTTAGGGAAATTTTTTGGTCGAATTGGCAAATTTTTCGTTGATGCCTTTAATGTCGTAGTAGGAGCTTTTGACAAGTTCTTTCCTCATGAAGTTTCTATTATGATTTTAATTTGTTTAGCAGCTTTTATTGCTATTTACATATTTACTCAAAAAATTAACAAGTAATGACTTGTTTTTTTATGCTCTAATCTTTTTTAAACTTTCTTTAGTTAAGGCTTCACTATAGGTAGTAAACTTATGACGTTTATGATGAGTTTGACAAAAAACAGTAATTGTTTTTTTATTAATAGGAACTATATTAGTATAAGTATTACCGTGTTTCATAAATAAAGATAAGTCTTCTATTTCATTTTCTTTTAATTCTAAAGTAAAAGGTTTATAAAGTTTATTATTAACTTTTATAATTTTATACTTTCTTGTTTGTTTATCTAAACGAGCATAGACTATATCATCTTCTTCATAATTATTAGCATAAAAAGGAATAGTAAAAAAATCATCATAATTATCAACTTCAAGCATCCGACTTATATAAGTATCATCTATTTTAATACCTTGCTTATCTAAATGATAATTATTAATAGCATCAGAACATTTAGCAAATGTCACCCCAATAGCTAAAGATAGCGCTGTAAGAGTACCCAGTTTTAACATTTCTTCAACTTCTTTATCCATAATTATCCCTTTCTTTTGCCATATAATATATCATATTAATATTATTTAGTAAAATACATATACTTATAAAGGTGAAGATAATGATTAATGGTATTTTAATAAATTTAGATATTCCCTATCCGAGTATTAATGATTTAAAACCAAATAAAAAGATAGCTTATAAATTGAAAAAAGCCTATGCCGGTCGAGTTAGTGAACTTTCTTGTATTAATAAATATATTTTTCAACATATTTATTTAGATAATAGTTTTAAAGAAATTAAGAAAGCTTTAAAAGATATTGCCATAATTGAAATGCATCATCTGGATATTTTAGGAAATATGATTAAAAAATTAGGTTTAATCCCTGCTTATACAGCAATTAATAAAGTAGGAAACGAAAGTTATTGGGAAAGTAATTTTATTAGTTATGAAATAGATTTACCTAAATTTATTATAGAAAATATTGAAGGTGAAAAAAAGGCCATTAAAATATATCAGAATATTATTAAAGAAGCGGATGATGAAATTATCACTGATATTTTAAATAGAATTATTTTAGATGAAGAAAATCATATTAAAATATTTAAATCTATTTTAAATAATTTCATTTAAAAATAGAAGAAATACTCTTCTATTTTGTTAGATATTCATTTAAATCTTTTAAAGGGTAAGTAGCATCTTTTAAAGTTGAAGTGGAAATAAATCCTGGTTTAGCATTAATAACATCGGGAATTCGGTTGACTATATTAGCACAAGTAAGTTCCACAGTTTGCGGGCGATTGATAACTACGGTAGTATTAGGTTCACCCATAATAGTCCACTCATTTTTATCAAATTCTTCTTTATTATATACTTTACCAATACACTCTGCTTCGATTTCAATGTTCTCTTTTGTCTTAGCTGTAACAACTGCACTCATACCTGTCGCATCTCCGGCTTTGATAGTCATGTTTAATGTACTTGATGTTAAATCTTCTTTATCAGTTAAAGGTACACATTTTTGGTTCATAGAGATAATATGTAAATCTAACTTATCTGCTAGCCAACCGACAACGTTCCACATATAAGAAGGGATAAAAGTTCCTTCTTTAATTTGTTTTTCTCTTTCCTCGGGACTTATATTATCGGAAGAGGCAACATCACGTTCAAACTCTTCTAAAGATAAACCTGCTCCATGGGCTTTAGCTAAAGCTATACCATAATCTTCAACATTATAAGAAGAACTTCCTTTAATCTTGGTAATCTTATGAGTAGTTCCAGCCATTAAAGCAATTAAATTCCCCCAAGCAAAATCTTGATAACCACTGCCGACGATAGTACAATTGGTAGTTTTAGCCATAGCATCTATATCTTTAAAAACAGATGTATTAGAATTACTAGCAAAGAAAGCTTCTTCACAAGTTGTAATAGCATTTACACCACATTTAGCACAAGTTAATAAAACATCTTTAACATCATTAAGTAAACTCATTGTAGTTACAATAGCAATATCTGGTTTTGTACTTTCTAATAAAGCTTCTAAATTATCTACATTATCAATTATTATCCCTTTATCTTGACAATCAATTATATCAGAAATATCTCTTCCTATAATTTCAGAATTAATATCAACTGCACCAACTATTTCGGCTCCATGTTCATAAACATAACGCATAGTATATTTACTCATTTTGCCACAACCAATTTGAAATACTTTAATTTTTCTTTCCATCTTGCATCACCTATTCTAATTTTAGCATGTCCCAAACAAAAAAAGTTATGAATAATAATTACTTTACATAAACTAACATTAAAAAAGATAAAGAGTTAAAAGGAATACTTATAACAAAGGTATAATCTCTTTATCTTTATTATTTATATAAACGTTTGCACGTTTATAACTTAATTATTGTACGACATATGGGTCTTCGGCTGTTCCAGTGCCTGTTACGGTTACATCTGAGTTTAAGTTGATGACTGGATGAACATATTCCGGATAATTAATTTCACCTGCTAATGACATGTCATCAAAGCCGCCTTTATGACTTATAATATAATCTATATGTTTTGCTTCAAAAGTAATGTTATCAGCATCTAAATAACCTGGTGACATACTCCACCAATAATAATCGTGATACAAATAATTCTCTATAGTCGCTACTTTTTCCGGAGATTGCAATGAACTACCTATTCCCGCAAAATTCATCTCATCAGCTGATAGTAATCCTATCTTTAAATTATATTTTCCCTCAATACACTTTAGCGTGGGATTATTTGACATCCTGACATATGCATTATATGTTATATAGCCTTTTTCATAATCTTCATCTTTTTCAAATGATGTATCATTACAATATGTTCCATATGCTATTTTATCATCATAATTTTGCATGTTTGCTTGATACCACTCTTCTAAATACGTTTTCATTGCACTATTTATTTTTGTATTTTCATTATAATATTCAACATATTTAAAATCATCTTCATTTTCATTTATGACAGTTTCTCCTATGTTTTCACTCATTATTAATCTTATACTTCCATCGCCATTTATTCGTACGATGCGCCATACTAAATCAGAATTTTGAGATAATTTTACATAATTATTTTCTACTTTACCTCTAAAGTAATATGTATCTCCTTCATCATCTTTTGCTACATATACTCCACTTTTAGTTTTTGTTTCATCTTCACTCGTATTTGTATTTGGAAAACCTTTTGTAAAATCTGGTTCTTCAATATGTAGTTTATTAACTGCCAGTATTTTACCAGATAATAAGTTGCCATCCCCTGCTACTGCTTCAATAGTAATCTTAAAAGTAAAACTTTTGTCTTCTCCATCCGTTTCTGTTGTATCTTTATCCATCCAACTTCTTATTTGGACTATCTTTGTTTGTTTCGGTCCTACTACTCCTGTTCCTATTATGTATGATGCTTCATTAGTGAAATCATCTATTTGTCTTGTATCTGTTGGTGTGGCTTCTGATAGTAATTTATAATCATTATCTACTGCTACTTTTAAATGACTATCATCTAAATTTGAGTCTTCTTGTTTATTTAATATTACATTATACGTTGATACTGTATCACAGGTATTTTTTATTTGTACTTCATACGGATTATTTTTTAATCCTTCTTCATCTTTTTGAGGAAAACCATTTTCCATAGTTATACCTGCTCCATTAGTTTCTGCGTAGCTTATTTCAAAGCAAGCATATGTATTTTTATTTATTCCTGTTTGAGTGTGTGTCCTACTCCATATGGCATAAGTAAATGTTGTTATGGCGAGTATCAA
>CANQEJ010000026.1 GCA_947594925.1 uncultured Bacilli bacterium | reverse complement strand
TAACACAAATAATCAAATTATCATCAAACCCAGGGGGGTTAATATGTATTGTAAAGTATTATCAACCAAGAACTTTCTGCTTTACAACAAACCGGGGGGGGTATAATGGACTTAGATGTAAAGATAGGAAGGAATAAATGTAATGAAGGAAAGAAAACGTAAAATAACAACAATAACTATAATAGGAATAATGCTGATACTCGCCATAACAACATTTACCTATGCTATATGGAGTAGAACACACACTCAAACAGGTATAAATAAAAATACGTATGCTTGTTTTGAAATAGCATATAAAGAGACTAATGGAAATGGAATAACTATGGATAATGGTTTTCCCCAAACAGATGAACAAGGTATGAAAAATAAACCATATGAAGTCCAAATCACAAATACATGTGATACAGTGTCAACATATAATGTAATACTAAATAAAGAACAAGGTTCGACTTTAAAAGATGAACACTTAAAGGTAGCAGTAGATAACGATTATAAGTTATTATTAGATGCAACACCAACAGATACTAGACAAATAGATAATTTCAATAATACAGCATCATATATAATCGGAACAGGAGTAGTAGGGCCAAAACAAACAAAGATAGTCCAAATAAGAAGTTGGATGGATAAAGACACATCAGAAGAAGATGGAGAAAATAAAAGTTTTACATTTAAGATTACTATAGACAATACAGCAGGTGATAGTAACTTACTTGTAGGTAAAATTCTTGCTAGTCAAAAAATAACACCGGAAGAAGAAATGTCTAATGGTTACGAGTACTACCCAGTAACTAAATTCAATCAAGATGTTAATATTGAACTTGATAGTTCACATACAATGTGTGTAACTGATGATTTAAGTAATTTTAATAGTGGACTTTGGGAAATGTGTTATAGTGGTGGGTCTTTTGATTACCAAAATTGTACATGTGAAATAACTGACCCAAGTAAATATATTAATTATTACACTTTTGGTAATAATAGTGACTATTTTGGAGATACAGTTTATAAAATTTTAGAAGCAGATACTACAACAATAACAAAAGCAGATATAATATCAATGGATATTGACGTTCCAAATGGAATAGTAAAAACTGCAGATGACGATGGAGATAGTTACGTTTATCGTGGGGAAATAAATAATAACTATATCAAATTTGGTCAATCAAATGGAAAAGATTTAGTATGGCGAATAGTACGAATAAATGGCGATGGAACAATAAGATTAGTATTAAATGATAAAGATACAGGCTTACCAAATATGGCATTTAATTCAACACATAATGACCCAAAATATGTAGGATATACCTATGATAATACAAAAAATTGTACAAAGGCTTCCCCATGTACAAGTAATTTTAATGGAGCAGGCTTTACAAATTCTACAGGTGTAGGAACTAATTCTACAATAAAAGGCAAACTAGAAGAGTGGTATAACACAAATTTAAAAGATTATGATAATAAAATAGCTTTAACGAAATATTGTAATGGTACAACAACAGGCCATACTGATAATAGTAATACATATTATGGAACAAATGATAGATTAGAAAATAATAAGGCAAGCCTTAAATGTCCAGATACAGATAAAAATTATGGAGGATTATATCAATTAAAAATAGGTTTACTATCATCTGATGAAATGTTTATAGCAGGACTATCTTGGATAACTGACGCACCATCATCTTATTATATGTATCACAATTATAGTTGGTGGACAATGTCGCCTAACTATTCCTATTCGTCTTACGCCAATGAGTTCTTTGGCACTTACGGCAGCTTTAGCAACGGCCACTACTACGTTAGCGATACTAACAATGTCGTTCGTCCAGTCATCAACTTAAACTCCGATGTAACTGTAACTGGTTCAGGAACCCAATCTGACCCATATGTAGTAGAGCAATAAGTTATAAACGCGTAAGCGTTTATATAAATAATAAAAGATAAAGAGATTATACCTTTGTTATAAGTATTCCTTAACTCTTTATCTTTTTATATGATTGAACATTATGTAATTGTAAATTGCTAAATAAAATAAGATATAGTATAATAATATGGTAAGAAAAAGAGGTTAGTAGGAAATGAAACAATTCTATAAAGAAAATAGAGTATTCTCTATATTGATGATTATTGTCGCAATTTGTGCAATATTAATTATTGGGGTAATGTTAAAGTATTTCTTTTTTGGAAATAGTTCTAGTCCATATGGTGACCGTTTAAAAGATGAGAAAAAATATAAATTAAGTTCTAGTGAAAAAAAGGAAATAACTTCATCTTTAGAAAGTGATGAAGCTATTAAAAGTGCTGATGTTCATAGTAGCGTTCGTACTATTTATGTAACGATTGAATTTAATCCTGGTATCTCATTAGTAGAAGCTGAAGGTAAAGCTGTTACAGTTTTAGAAAAATTTAGCGAAGGTCAAATGGGATATTATGATATTGAATTTATTTTAAAGGCTGAATCTACTGGTGAAGCTGAAGGATTTACTATTATGGGAGCCAAAAATGTAAATGGTACCAATATTGTATGGAATAATAATACACCACCATCTGTAGAATAGTGAGGTTAATATGAAAAAAAATAAAAAACTATTTATAGGTTTTGGGGTTATTCTTGTTGTTGCTGTAGTAGCTACATTAATTATTATTAATCTATTAAAGGACGATAACCGTTTAAATGTTTTTGAAAAACAATGGATTAATAATAATAGTAAAAATGTTATTAACATGGGTGTAAAAAATAATATCAATGTTTTTGCTAATGATGGAACAGGTGTTTTTTACGATTTTATTGAGGATTTTGCTAGTGAGTATAATATTTCTATTAATCCTACACCTTTTACTTCGGATTCTTCATCGGAAGCTATGTATTTCCGTGTTACTAGTGAACTTGAAGACAATGATTTAGTTTTATATCAAGACCATTATGTTTTAATAGGTAAAAGTAATATCTCTTTAGATAGTATTAGTGATTTACAAAATCGTAAAATAGGGATAGTAAGTGAAAATGCTTCTTTATTAACAAGTTATTTTCAAGATGTTAGTAATCTTTCTTTAACACAATATGATGATAAAGAAAAACTTCTTAATGAATATGAAAAACAAGATGATATTAATTATATTTTAGTACCTTTAAATGAATTTTTAGATACTGTTTTAGCTGAAGATAATTTTATTAATTTACATATTTCTGATATACCTGTTTATTATACTTTATATGAAAATACTGATGATAAAACATTTGAATCTATTGTAAGAAAATATTATAACAATTGGATAGAAAATAATTTTACAAGTCAATATGATAAAGAATTATATGAGTTTTTCTGTGATAAATTAAATATAACAGAAGAACAAAAAGATAAATTACATAATAGAACATATAATTATGGATTTATTGAAAATAGACCTTATGAAACTTTATCTGGTTCTAATTATGGAGGAATAATAAGTGTTTATTTAGATAAATTTAAAAACTTTAGTAATATTGATATTAAATATACTAGATATAAAAATAAAAATGGTTTAGAAAGAGCTATAAATAAAAAAGATATTGATTTATATTTTAATTATTACAATATAAATAGTGATTTTAATGATTTAAAGACTTTATTAAATGTATCTTATGTTGTAGCAATTAAAGAAGATAATAATAAAGTAGTTAATTCTTTAAAATCTTTAGAAAATGAAAATATCTATGTCTTAGAAAATAGTCCTCTTGCGCAATATTTGAGTGAATTTAAATATTTAAAAGTATCTACTTATAAAGATAATAAAGCTTTAAAGAAACTAGCTAAAAAAGATTGTATAATTGTCTTAGATGCTTATAGTTTTGAATATAATAAACAAGATATATTAAAAGATTATAAAGTTAGATATATTGATAAAATAAATGCTACTTATAATTTTAGTAGTAATGCTACCGAAACATTTAATAAATTATTTATTAATTATATAAATGTTTTAGATTCTAAAGCTAATTTATATGAAGGTGTTTATAATAATAAATTAATAGTTCAAAGTGGGACAATTTTAGGCAGAATTGCTACCTATATTCTTTATATAATTTTTGCTGGAATTATTGTTGTATTAATTATCTTTAAAAGTTCTCGTAAAATAAAAATTGCGAAAAGAATAAAAAAAGAAGATAAAATGCGTTTTATTGACCAATTAACTTCTTTAAAAAATCGTAATTATTTAAATGAAAATATTGAAGCTTGGAATAAGAATACTATCTATCCACAGACAACTTTAATTATTGATGTTAATAAAGTGCAATATATTAATGATACCTATGGATATGAAGAAGGTGACAAACAAATTCAAGCTGCTGCTAATATTCTAATTAAATTACAACTTGATAATACAGATATTATTAGAACTGATGGAACAGAGTTCTTAGTTTATTTTGTTGGCCATAGCGAAAAACAAATTGCTAGTTTCATGCGTAAGCTAACGAAAGAATTTAAGAAATTACCTTATGATTATGGGGTTGTAATGGCTTACAGTACAATTAATGATGATATTAAATTATTAGAAGATGCAATAAATGAAGCAACCTTAGCAGTTAAGGAAAAGAAAAATGAAAAAGATGCAAATGAAAATGAAGAAAAGATTTAAAACCTTCTTTAAAAAGTTCTTAAAAACAATTAGAAGGCCAGAAATGTCTATTTTACCCGGACAACTTGCCTTCTTCTTTGTTTTATCAGTAGTTCCTATTGTTACTTTAATTACTTATTTTGCTTCATATTTGCATGTATCTGTTGATTTTGTTTCTAATTTTTTAGCTAAAGCTTTTTCCAAAGATTTAGCGGATTTATTAAGACCAATGATAAGTGGAACACCTCTGGGTTGGAAATTCTTTATTTCCTTAATAATCGGTTTTATTATTGCTTCTAATGGGGCAGATTCTATTATAGTAACTTCAAATGCTATTGATGGAACTCCTAATACTAACTATTTTCGTCGTAGATTAAAAGCTATTATAATGACAATGTTTATGGTTGCTTTATTTGTCTTTATTTTATTAGTACCAGTTTTTGGTAATAAAATAATTGATATGTTTCGCTATGTTAATATTGATGAAACTATAACTTTAAGAATTGAACAAGTTATTAGATTCTTAAAAGGACCAATTTCTTGGTTTGTTATATTTATGTTTATTAAGATTATTTATACTATGGCTCCTGACCGTCGTATAGCTAGTCAATATACCACTTATGGAGCAATATTTACTACTGTTTTATGGATAATTATAACCTTTATTTATTCTTTTTATATCACTCACTTTGCGCGTTATGATATATTCTATGGTAGTTTAGCTAATTTAGTTATCTTAATGTTATGGGTTTATTTATTAGCTTATATTTTTGTGGTCGGTATGTGTTTAAATTATCATAATGAAGAAGAACAATTGGAAAAAACAGGGAAAATAAATTTAGAATAAAAAAGTATACTATAAAAGTACACACAAGTATTATTCGTGTATCTCGTCCTAAATATTAAGTTAATATTAAAGGTATTAAACATATTTAGGAATAATACTTAAAAGAAGAAGTAATTCTTCTTTTTTAGTTCTTGAATATCTTTTGATACTTTGCTAAAATTAATGTATAAGGTAGGTAAAAATATGAAAAAGAGTGAAAAAGTTATAATTGTCATAACGTTAGTATGTATGGCGATGCTTTTATTATTTGCAACATCTTATGCATATTTCTCATATGATAAAAAACAAGATACTGCTAATACTTATAAAGCAGCTTGTTATTCCATTAAATATGATGAAACAAAAGACGGCGTAACTATAGACCATGCATTTCCAATGACAGATGAAACTGCTAAAAGTGCTATTAAAGATGGTAAACTAGAGCCATATACTCTTACGATGACTAATAATTGTGAAACGGATATGACTTATAAAGTAATAGTTAATGTTTTAAATACTAGTACAACTGATTCTAATAAAATTGTATTAGGATACCAAACTAGTGAAAATACAGAAATTACGCCATTAACTGAAATTTCCTCTAAAAATTTAACAACATATACAACTGCTTCAACATCTTCAACTAGTGAAACGGTAAAAGGTTCTTATGAAATAGCTAGTGCTACTTTAAATCCTAAACAAAGTATAACTTATAAAGTATATAGTTGGATGTCTTCAACGGTTGAAGATAATGACCAAGAAAATACTAAGTTTATTAATAAAATAACAGTTAATGTCGAATAGCATTGATGAAAAATCAATGTTTTTTTCTACTTAGAAAGAATTTATGGTATAATCTATTTGCTAAGTGGGTGTGTATTTTGAAAAAATATAAAATTGAATTAGAGTTATTTATTATTCTAATGTTTATTCTTTATTTTTTACCTATTAATGGATATATGTTTAAGGAGTTAGATATTTCAAATATTTTATTTGTTATTTATCCAATATCTTACTTTTTATGTGCAACTATCGAAGGAAAACACTCGGGAAATTTTTATATCTTTCCGATAATTAGTTCTATATTTTATATCCCTTTAGCTTTCACGATATTTGAAACTACTTATTTGCCATGTTATTTTATTTATCTATTTATTGGCTTATTAGGAGGTTTATTTGGAGTTTGGTGTCATAATAACGAAGAATTACGAAAATCTTTTAAAAAAGCTTTAGGAGTTTTAAGTATCGTGGCAATAATATTTATTGTACTATTTAATATTATTTATATTTTCTTTTATGAGTGTGCCAATTATTATTGTGAGATATCTGATTTTTTAAATGCTAGTACTATTCAAACTATTTTAGTTATTGCTTTACTAGTCCTTTTAGCAGTATATTGCTTTCGCAAAAAGAAAAAGAAAAAAGAATAGGGTGATGATATGATAAAAGATAAACTTAGCCAAGTTTTAAAAGAAATTTTTCAAAACTGTAATTATGAAATAGAAGATATAACTGTTACTGTATCAAACCGTCCTGATTTATGTGATTATCAATGTAATGATATTTTTAAATTAAGTAAAAAGTTAGGGAAAAGTCCTCTTAAGATTGGGGAGGAAATTACGAATTTAAAACTAGATATTATTGACCAGACTTTTAAAAAGTTTGAATTTGTGAAACCAGGATTTATTAACATGACTTTAAGTGATGCTTTTATTAATGAAAATATTAAAGCTATTAATACTTTACCAAAGTTTGGTGTACAAGAAGGGCCTCAAGAAACGTATGTTATTGATTATGGCGGAGCCAATGTGGCTAAACCTTTACATGTAGGACACATGCGTCCTGCTATTGTAGGGGAATCTATTAAACGAATTATTAAATTTATGGGGCATAAGGTAATATCTGATATTCATATGGGCGACTACGGATTACAAATTGGTCAAGTAATATATGGCTTAAAACAAGAACAAATTGCTTTAGAAGATATTAATATTAATCTTTTAAATCGTTTATATCCTTTAATTAGTGCAAAATGTAAAGAAGATGAAGAAGTCAAAGAAATATGTGCGACCATCACCAAAGAATTACAAGATGGCAATCCGGAATATCAAAAATATTGGCAGAAAATTTTAGAAGTATCAAAAGCTGATATGAAAAATCTTTATGATTTTTTAGATGTTCATTTTGATTTATGGTATGGTGAAAGTGATGCTTATGCTTATTTAGATGCTGTTCAAAAGATGTTAGAAGCCAAAAATCTCCTTGTTAAAAGTAGAGGGGCTTTAGTAGTTGAAGTTCAAAAAGAAGACGATAAAAAAGAAGTTCCTCCCTTACTTTTTCAAAAGAGTAATGGGGCATACCTATATGCTTCAACTGATTTAGGAACAATTTATCAAAGATGGCAAGATTTTAAACCTAATCATATTTTATATGTTGTTGATAATCGTCAAGAAATGCATTTAGAACAAGTATTTAGAGTAACTGATAAACTAGGACTTTTAAAGTATCAAGATTTAGAATTCTTGGGTCATGGTACTGTAAATGGGGAAGATGGTAAACCTTATAAAACCCGTAATGGTGATGCCCCAGGCTTAGAAACTCTCTTTGCGCAGACTAAAGAAATATTTAAATCTAAAAAGGCCGAAAATGAAAATATGAGTGATGAAGATACCAATAAAATAGTTAATGCTATTTTAAAATTTGCGGATTTACAAAATTCTCGGGAAAAAGATTATATCTTTGATTTAAATAAATTTTCGGATGTAACTGGTAAAACAGGACCATATATTTTATATACTTATTTACGAATTAATAAAATTATTAAAGAATTAAATTTAAAAGAAGTTAATTTAAATGATATAATCTATAATGATATCGACCGTGATTTACGTCTTAAACTTTTAGAAGTAAGTCATGCTTTAGAAAGTGCTTTTATAGAACGTAAACCATCTTATATCGCTGATTATTTATATAATTTAGCTGTTTGTGCTAATTCCTTTTATAGTCACAATCATATTATGAATTTAGAAGATTCTGAAAAACAAAAGAACTGGATTTATATTTTAACTTTAACTAATAAAATTATTGAAGAATTATTAGATTTACTAGCTATTAAAATACCTAGTAAGATGTAATTAATAGAAAGAGGTTAATATGCAAGTACGTTATGGAGCAAATCCCCAAGATTTTAAAAAATATAATACCCAAGAAATAAGAGATGAATTTTTAGTAGAAAAGATATTTTCTCAAGATGAAATTAATTTAACCTATTCTCATATTGATAGAATTATTTTTGGTGGGGTTGAACCGGTAAATAAAAAGATTAATTTAGAAGATGGTTTAAATGTTAAAAAAGATTTAGGAGTTAATTTCTTTTTAGAAAATAGAGAATTAGGTATTATTAATATTGGTGGTAAGGGAAAAGTTATTGTTGATAATAAAGAGTATGTTTTAGATAATTTAAATGCTTTATATGTAGGTAAAGGACATAAAGAAGTTATTTTTGCAAATGTTGATAAAGCCAAATTTTTCTTAGCATCTGCGCCTGCTCATGAAGCTAAAGAAACTGTTTTAATAAGTAGTGATAAAGCTAAGAAAATTCCTTGCGGGGATGCTTTAACTAGTAATAAAAGAATTATTAACCAATTAATTCATCCTAGTTTAGTAGATTCTTGTCAACTAATGATGGGATGTACTGAACTTTTAGATGGCAGTGTTTATAATACCATGCCTGCTCATACTCACGAAAGACGTATGGAAGTATATTTTTACTTTGATTTGGATACCGAAAATGTTGTTTTCCATTTCATGGGTCAAAAGGAAGAAACTCGTCATATTGTTGTGAAAAATGAACAAGCCATTATTTCTCCTAGTTGGTCAATTCATGCTGGTAGTGGCACAAGTAGTTATAAATTTATTTGGGCAATGTGTGGAGAAAATAAAGTCTTTGAAGATATGGATAATATTGCTATTAAGGATTTAAAATAATGAAAAAAGATAATACGCGTTTTTCTTTAATTATAGTCTCTATTTTCATGGTGTTTGGTTTGGTTATGTTTTTTGGTAACTTTAATCAAAGTAACCCTTTAACTATGGAAAATATTATTTTACTTTTTAAAACTACTGATGGTATGCCAGTTGTCTTCTTGTTTTTTATCGGCATTGGTATCGCAGTCTGGGTACAATTTATTAAACAAAAGATTGTAAAACCTAAAGAAGTAATTATGTATTTAAAAAGCACAGAGAAAAATACTTATTATTTTTTAAATACTAAAGGTTATCAATATTCTTATATTAATATTTCAAAATCTTATAAAGTTAATAAATTTTATAAAGTTAAAATGCTATCTGGTAAAATTCTAGAAATTATTGCAGAAGTAAAAGATAAATATCCTATTCCTAAAGAAAGGGTAGCTTATTGGCATAATTTTTATACTCCATTTAAAGAGTTTGAAAAACAAACCGTCCTGCCGGCATTATATGTCGCCTTAATTCTTTTAATTATTATTGAATTTTCTAGTTCTTCTCTTAATATAATCGATTTATTTGGGATTGGGGGCATTGCTTTTCTTATAGTTTATGATTTTATTTATAAAACAAAATTAAATCAAAAACTTAATAACCAAGATGTTAATTTAGATGATTTTACTTTAAATTCTCGTAATTTTATTTTTAAAACCGGAGCTTTAATTCAATGTGCTGCCTTTGTTATTTTAATAATTATCCTTCTCAATTTATTTTCGCATATCCAAAATGGCTATATAATATTTTTTATCCCTTTCTTAATATTATTCTTAGCTAACTTTTTGATGGCAATTATAAAATTATTTAATATTGATTTAAAATATTATAAGCTTTTAACCAAAATATCTATGCTTTGTTTTACTATTTATTGGTTTATGCTTTGTGGTTATGTCTCCTTTTATGCGCTATCTAGTAAAGACTTTATCTTTGCCTTATTATTAATTCCTTTTTGGTTAGTAGGAATATATCTTTTTAAGCTTATTAATAAAAACTAATAAGTTTTAATTTGCTTCGTAAATTTTTAGACTAAAGTCCGTTTATTAACGGATTTTTTTCTTTATCAGATTTAATGCCGTTTTTTTAAAGCTAAACGGAAATAAGATTGATAAAAGTTAAAAAAAGATAAGCAAATTGTTAAATTTTTCCATGCCAAAATAACAGAACAATGTCCGTTTTTTAAACTTAATTCCGTTTTTGTTTCTATGCAGATAATATTTTTAGTAACAAATAAAGATAAACTTTATTTGTATTACTTATTATAATCAATGAAATTTAAAAATCAAGGGTATATAAACTCATTTCACTCGCCCTTGATTTTAAATTTCATTATACTATAATCAGACTTAATTCCGTTATTTAATTAAAACGGACTTCCAAATGAAAATCAACGAGTTTTAATTTGCTTTAAACTCTAAGTAGACCTTTTGTTAAAATTAGTTTATAATTGATAATGGTGATAGTAATGATTTATTTAGATTATAGTGCTACAACACCTGTTTTAAATGATGTTATAGATTCTTATAATAAGGCTAGTAAAGATTATATAGGTAATCCTAATTCAATTCATGAACTAGGCATTAAATCTAAAGAATTATTAAATAATGCTTTAGAACAAATGGCGCATTTATTAAATGTTGAAAAAGATGAAATAACAATAACAAGCGGAGCTACAGAAGCTAATAATATGGCTTTAAAAGGTTTACTTAAATTTTTACCTGAAAATAAAAAAAATATAGTGGTATCTAAATTAGAACACCCTTCTATATATAAAATATGTGAATACTTAGAAACTTTAGGTTATACGATATCTTATGTTAATAATGATAAAAATGGAATTATTGATTTTGATGATTTAAAAAAGAAAATAACGGATGAAACTTTTTTAGTAAGTATTTGTGCTGTTAATAGTGAGTTAGGAATTAGACAACCTTTAAAAACAATTCGTCAGATAATCAAAAAAGAAGACCCTAATGTTTTATTACACTCTGATATTACGCAAGCTTTAGGAAAAGTAAATGTGAATTTACATGATGTTGATTTAGCTTCGGCATCAGCTCATAAAATTTATGGCCCCAAAGGAATTGGTTTTTTATACAAATCTAAAAAGATAAGATTAGAACCATTAATTCATGGTAGTAGTAAAGAGTTTAACAGACTTAATCCTGGAACACCTCCGCTTCCTTTAATCGTCGCCTTTTCTAAAGCCTTAAGACTATCTTTAAGTGACTTAGACCAAAAAGAAAATTTTGTGGCTAAATTAAATGAAAAGATTATTAAAAAATTAGAAAAATATGAAAATTTAAAGATAAATAAAACAAATTATTCAATTCCTCATATATTAAATATAAGCCTTATGGATATTAAAAGTGAGACCTTTGTTCATGCCATGGCTGCTAAAGAAATATATATAGGCACCAAAACTGCTTGTTCTAAAGGAGAAGTAAGTTCATCGGTAATGGCTTTATATGAAGATAAAAAAAGAGCTCAAACAACAATTAGAATAAGTATATCGCATTTAACTACTTTAGATGAAATAAATAAATTTATTAGTGCTTTTGAAGAAATATATGAAGAGTTAAATTCTTTAAATGCTTAAATAGAAAGGAGGGTTTCCCATGGATATTTTTGCCCCTGATATATACCAACAAAGTATTTTTACAATAAATTATAAAGCTTTAAAAAAATCTGGTATTAAATGTCTTTTATTTGACCTTGATAATACTTTAGCACCTATTAATGTAACTATACCTGGTGTTAAAGAAAAAGAATTAATTGAAGGACTTAAAGATATGGGTTTTAAAGTAATAATAATGTCTAATAGTGGAAAAACTCGTCTAGAACCATTTAAAGAAGGATTTAACGTTGATACAGCTTTTTTATCAAAGAAACCTTTAAAATCTAAATATAAAAAAGTAATGGATTTATATGACTTTAAAGATACCGAAATAGCAGCTATTGGCGACCAGTTATTAACAGATGTCTTTGGAGCCAACAGAATGGGATTTACTAGTATATTAACTAATCCTATAAGCAAAGAAGATTTTATTGGAACAAGATTTAATCGTATTATAGAAAGATTTATTATGAAAAAACTAGCTAAAAAGGGATTATTTACAAAGGGGGAATACCATGATTAAAAAATGTTTAGGTTGTGGTTATCCTTTACAAAGTACAGACCCTAAAAAACTAGGATATTTACCTAAAACTAAAAATAAAAATCCTAATCTTTGTGAACGTTGTTTTAAAATAATTCATTATAACGATGCTAAAGTAGTAACTTTACCAGTTGATGAAAAAAAGATTATTAAAGTCGTAAATGATAGTTCTAATCATGCTTTATTTTTAATAGATTTTTTAAATATTAACTTAAGAACAATAAAATTATATAAACAAATAAAAAGACCCAAAACTTTACTTATTAGTAAAAGTGATATAATTCCTTTTTCTTTTAGTAAAAATAAAATAGTAGAGTGGTTAATAAATTATTATAAAATTGAAGATGATATAATTTTTATTAGTGCTTTAAAAAATCAAAATGTTAATACCTTATTAAATTATTTAGAGGCTAAGAAAATCAAAAAGGCATACCTTTTAGGATTTACTAATGTTGGGAAGAGTAGTTTAGTAAATAGTATAGTTGAATATAAAGAATTAAATCATCATGCTATTACAACGAGTTTAGTCCCAAATACTACTTTAGATTTTATGAATATTAAAATTAATGACCATTTAACTATAATAGATTCTCCGGGTTTTGCTTTACAAAATAATATCTATGATAATAATGATATTGCTTTCATTAGAAAAGTTAATCCTAAAAAATTTTTAAAACCAATTACTTATCAATTAAAGGAAAATGCTTCTATTTTAATTGATAATAAAATTAGAATAGAAAACTTAGAAAAGAAAAATAATTTTACTTTATATATGAGTAATCAAATTCCTTTAACTAGGGTGTATAACACTTCTAAGCTAGATAATTTAAAGTCTAAAGTTTTTGATATTCCTAGTAATAGTGATATTGTTATATTAGGTCTAGGATTTATCAATATTAAAAAGGCAAGCAAAGTTAAAATATATATAAATAATTTAGATTTAATTGAAATTCGCCAATCATTTTTTTAAAAGACATGTTCATCACATGTTTTTTTATGCCTGCATGTCAACCAGAAACTTTCTGCTTTACAATAAACCGGGGGGGG
>CANQEJ010000025.1 GCA_947594925.1 uncultured Bacilli bacterium | reverse complement strand
CGTGTTCTTTTTTTTAATTATGTCTTGACAAACGTCATCAACCAAAAACTTTCTGCTTTACAACAAACCGGGGGGGGGTATAATGGACTTAGATGTAAAGATAGGAAGGAATAAATGTAATGAAGGAAAGAAAACGTAAAATAATAACAATAACTGTAATAGGAATAATGTTGATACTCGCCATAACAACATTTACTTATGCCATATGGAGTAGAACACATATTCAAACAGGAGTAAATAAAAATACATATGCTTGTTTTGATATTAGTTATGAGGAGACAAGTGGAACAGGAATAACTATGGAAAATGGTTTTCCTCAAAAAGATGAAGACGGTTTAAAAAATGATGCATATGAAGTTCAAATAAAAAATACCTGTGATACAGTATCAACATATAATGTAATATTAAATAAAGAACAAGGTTCTGATTTAGATGATAGTCATTTAAAAGTAGCAGTAGATAATGATTATAAATTACTATCAACTGCTACTAAGACAGACCTAAGACAAATAGATAATTTCACTAATGAAGCATCATACATAATCGGAACAGGAGTAATAGGACCGAAACAAACTAAGATAGTGCAAATAAGAAGTTGGATGGATAAAGATACAACAGAAACAGATGGAGAAAATAAAAGTTTCACATTTAAGATAACTATAGAAGCAGTAGCAGGAATAAATAAAGAAATGCCTTTACAAGCAATGATACTATCAAATGAAATAAAATCCGATAGTAATTTGGATTTTACAAAAGGATTTCCAAATTTAAGCACACCATCTCAAGATATAGAAGCAAAATCAGGCTTGTATAAAACAGAAGATGATGATGGAGAAACCTATTACTTTAGAGGAAAAGTAGAAAATAATTATGTAACGCTAGGAACAAATAAAGAAGATGCATACCTATATATGGTAGGTCAAGGGCAAAATATTCAAATGATACAAGGTACATATGAAGCTGCTGTAAATCACTGCAATAACTATTATAATGATTATTATAATTATGGTACTGCAGAAGAGTGTATTCAAGCTATTCAAAAAGAGCCGATGCAAATATTTGGTCAGCCGATAATGTGGAGAATAGTTCGTATAAATGGTGACGGAACAATAAGATTAGTAACAGATAATTCTGTTGGTGGTTCAGCATTTAATACAGTTACAAATGGTTATCAGTACGTAGGTTATACATATGATAACACAACACCTTGTACAAAAGATAAGCCATGTAAAAGTGAATATAGTGGAGATAGTTTTACAAATTCAAATGGAGGAACCGATAGTACAATAAAGACATACTTAGAGAATTGGTATAAAACAACATTAAATGAATTTGATACAAAAATAGCATATGGAACATATTGTAATGATACATCATATGGTTCAGGAAGTGAATCCATTAGCATAAGTTATGATGAAGATAAAAGAGTAGTTAATTATCAACCATCGTTGCAATGTCCAGACCCAACTAAACAAGGTGGAAGTGAAAAGATACTGTATGGTGGAGTGTATAAACTAAAAGTAGGTATGCTTACAGCAGATGAAGTAATTTTAGCTGGCTTAAATTCTGAAAATAATAACCCATATGCAACAAGAGAGAATTATTTATTAAGTTATTTAAAAAATAATAGTAAATACTATTGGTATATGTGGACAATGTCGCCTAGTTGTTCGAGTTCCTCTAATGCTTCTGGATTCTATGGTTACTCCAATGGTAACGTTAACACTGCTGATATTGATGATGATAGTTTGGTTACTCGCCCAGTCATCAACCTAAACTCCGATGTAACCGTAACAGGAACTGGAACACAAGATAATCCATATGTCGTACAATAATAAGTTATAAACGTGTAAACGTTTATATAAATATTAAAAGATAAAGAGTATATCTAAAAAACTAATAGCCTTCGTTATAAGTATTCCTTAACTCTTTATCTTTTTTTATACAATACTTTATTGATTTCTTTAAAATTAAGAAATACAACAAAAATAATATTAACTATTTCGGAAATTACTAAACCATAAATACCAATTTTAAATAAAGAGAAAATAGCAATAACTAATAATTTTAAGATAACACCATATAAAGTTATTTTCATAGATTTACTTGCTTTATTTAAAGCTTGTAACATACTTATTAAGGGTCCTTCTAAATAGAAAAGTAAGAAAAAGGGAGAAAGAAATTTAATATATTCTACACCTGCTGTAGTATTATAAATAAGCTTTAATAAATCTTTAGCATAGAAAAATAAAATAAGATTAAAACCTAAACCGAGAATAAAAGAAATAGCTAAAGCTTGTTTATAACGTCTTTTAACCATTTTGAGATTTCTTTTTTCATAGAATTTACTTATTTCGGGAATTAAAGCCGAGGATAAAGCAGCAATAAAAAAGGAAGGTAACATTAAAAGAGGAATACTATAAGCATTATAAATACCATATTCTCTAATAATATATTCACTAGAATAACCCATGAATAATAAAATGTTTGTTAAGATAATTGGTTCAAAGAAAAAACCGATATTGCCAATAAAACGAGAAGAAACAGAAGGAATACTAATTTTTAAAACTTCTTTTACACTTCCGATATCTGGTTTGATATCTTCTTTTTTGATACAGAAATTTTTGGGTAAAAAGAATAAGAAAACAATTATTGAAACTATTTCGGACGCAATGTTAAGTAAAATTAAACCACTAACAGCTATTACTATACCATACTGCATTAACCAAGGGATTATTAAAAAGATTAAACCTAATTTAACTATTTGTTCAATAATATTTGAAAGAGTATGCGGAACCATTTTTTGTTTACCAAAAAAGTAGCCGCGTATTATACTAGATAAGCTAATAAATGGTAAGACTAAAGACATTGATAGAAGAAGTAAGTGGGTATTTTTTTCTTTAAGTAAAGTATTAGCTATAAATGGGGAGGTAAAGAAAATAAAGATAATTAAAAGTAAATTTAAAATAAGCATTAAAGGAATAATGGAGAAAATAATTTTTTTACTATTTTTTTCTTCAGCTACTAATTTGGAAATAGCAATAGGTAAACCTAACTGAGCAATCGTAATAAAAAGCGAATAAGTAGGCATGATAAGCATAAATAAACTAATACCTTCCTGCCCAATAATTCTAGTATAAGCTATTTTTATAATAAAGCCTAAAAGTTTAGTTATAAGGCCACCGATAATTAAAATAATTGTTGATTTAATAAATTTATTTTTCATATTAAAATATATGAAAAAAGCCAATATCATATTAATAGGGGTTATGATATAATAAAGATGAAGAAGGTGTTTGTTATAGATACTATTAAATTTGCAAGTCTTACCGAACTTTATAATCGTCTTAAACCGGCTTTAGAGTGTCGTGCTAATGAATTAAAAAGAAAAGGTTATAAATATATTAAACCAGAAGATATATGGAATTCTTTAAAAAATTATAAGTGGAATGCTGCTAATGATTTATCCTTACATGATATGGTGGACGATATTTTAAATACGCCCGATGAATACTTTATAAAATATTTATTTAATATTTTAAAAAATACTAAAAGAGATATAAATTTCGAAGAAGAGAATATTCTTTAGAAGGTGGAAAACATGTTAGAAGAAAATACCGTAATTAAATATGAAGATTTAATTAAAAAAATTAAAAAATATATTAAAGATGATAAAGAATTAAAAGATATTGATAAAGCTTATGAATTTGCTTTAGAAAAACATCGTGGTAAAAAAAGAATATCGGGAGAAGATTTTATTAATCACCCTTTATGTGTAACAGATATCTTAGTATCTTTAAATGTTGATAGTGTTACAATTATTTCTTCTTTATTACATGAAGTAATAAATCATGGTAATACCACAAAAGAAGAAATAGAAGAAGAATTTGGTGAAGAAGTTGCTAATATTGTTAATACTATTAGTAAAATTAATAAATTAACTTTAAATGATGATAGTGAATCTTCGGCTATTTATTTAAGAAAAGTTTTAGTTGGTCTAGCTGAAGATGTTCGTGTTTTATATATTAAACTTGCTGACCGTCTTCATAATATGCGGACTATTTGGGCTTTATCTCCCGAAGCTCAGAAATTAAAAGTTCGAGAAACAGAGACAGTTTTAATTCCTATCGCTCATCGTTTAGGAATAAATTCTTTAAAAAGTGAATTAGAAAATCTATGTTTAAAATATTCGCGTCCAGATATATATCAAGATGTTTTAGATAAACTAAATGATTCGATTGAAGATTTAAATGCTTATCTTTTAGAAATGAAAGAAAGTATTTCCGAAATTTTAACGGAAAATGGAATTAAGTTTGAAATTAAAGGGCGCGTTAAAAGCGTTCATAGTATTTATAAAAAACTTGCAAAAGGAAAAAAGTTTAGTGATATCCATGATATCTTAGCTTTAAGAGTTTTTGTCGAAAGTGAAAGTGACTGTTATTTAGTAGTTGGTTTAATCCATGCGAAATATCGTCCTGTTCCGGGTCGTTTTAAAGACTATATAGCAATGCCTAAAGAAAATATGTATCAAAGTTTACATACTACTGTATTTGGTCGTAATGGTTATCATTTTGAAGTCCAAATTAGAACTTATGAGATGGACGAAATTGCCGAAAAAGGTATGGCTGCCCATTGGACTTATAAAGAAAAAGGAACTGTCAAAATTCAAAAAATTATGGAACAAAAACTAGAAATGTTTCGTAATTTAATTGAAGCTAGTAATACATCTAGTGATAGTGAATTTGAAGCTAATATCAATACCGAGTTTCTATCGCCGATGATATATGTCTTTACTCCTAAAGGCGATGTGGTCGAGTTACCTTTAGAATCTACTCCTGTTGACTTTGCTTATCGTATTCATAGTGAAGTAGGAGATAAGATGGTTGGAGCTATTGTTAATGAAAAAATAGTCCCTTTAAATTATGCTTTACAAGATGGCGATATAGTTAAGATAAACACTAATAACTCTTCAACCCCATCTTTAGAGTGGTTAAATTTTGTTAAAACAACCCAAGCAAAAAATAAAATTAAATCTTTCTTTTCTAAACAAGACCGTACGAATTATATTACTAAGGGTAAATCATTATTAGAAAAAGAAATCAGAAAAAAGAAATTAGCTATTAATGAAATTTTAAGTGAAGAAAATATTGCTAGAATTTTAGAAGATTTAAAATTAAAAGATATTGATGAAGTTTATTTAGCTATTGGCTCTTTACGTTTTACCCCAACTTATATTATTAATTTAATTAATCAAGGTCGTAAGAGTGTTTCTGATGCTTTATTAGATAAAGTTTTAACTAAGACTTATAATTCTAAAAATGATTATAAAAATGATATTATCGTTGCTGGTACTAATGATATAAAAGTAACAATTGCTAAATGTTGTAAACCCGTTTTTGGTGATGAAATAGTGGGTTATGTCACAAGAGGAGAAGGTGTATCTGTTCACCGTAAAGATTGCAAAAATGTTAAAGATAATAAACGTTTAATTTCTGTATCATGGAACGAATTTACCGATAAAACTTATTTAACTGATTTAAAAATTGAAAGCTTACCTAATAAAAATGCTTTACTAGATATTATAACCAAAGCTTCTTTACGTAATGTTTATATTGAAACTATTAATAATCATGATTACGATACATACTCTATCTTTGAATTAACTGTTAAAATCAAAAGAAAAGAAGACTTAGAAAGTTTTATTACTGATTTAGAAATATTACCTTTTATTAAAGAAGTAACAAGGATTAGCCGATGAAAATAGTAGTTCAAAGAGTAAAAAAAGCCAAAGTAGAAGTAGAAGAAAAATTAGTTAATGAAATAAAGGAAGGCTTCTTATTATTAGTTGGTTTTACCGAAGGTGATAGTTTAAAAGATATTGCTTATTATACTAAAAAAATAACTAACTTAAGAGTATTTGCTGATGAAAATAATCTTATGAATAAAAGTATATTAGATATTAAAGGGAGTATTTTATCTATTTCTCAATTTACTTTATATGCTAATACGAAAAAAGGTAATCGACCTTCTTTTATTGAAGCTTTAAATCCTGATGAGGCTTTAATACTTTATAATAAGTTTAATGAAGAATTAAATAAATATGTACCTACTTATCCGGGTATATTTGGCGCCGATATGCAAGTAAGTTTAATTAATGATGGTCCCATAACTATTATTTTTGATTCTGATAATCAAGTGTAAACCTCCCAATGATTTAATTGTCAACGAGTAGCAACTAAGTGTATACTAGTCATAGGAGGAGAAAAATATGAAAAAACTTGTAAGCTTACTCGTGGCAGTAGCAGGAGTAAGTACTTTAATCGGAGGGGTTAAGGCTGATACCTTAGAAACATGTTTAGGAGGGACAACTGGCAGTTGTAGTATTTCCGAAAATGTATCTTTAGGAACCTTTACTTTAACAAATGATACTACATTAGACTTACAAGGCCATACTTTAACTTTAACAAGTACTGTTAATGTGCCTTCAAGTAAAACTCTAACTATTAAAAACGGAACAGTAACGTCAAATACTGTAGGTGAATTATTCAGTGTCAATGGTACATTAGTTTTAGGAACAAGTGATAGCTCTTTAAATGTTGAAAATACTACACCAAGCTCTAATCAAATAATTGTAAGACTTTTATCAAATGCTAATGTTACAGTAGAAAAAACAACTACCTTAAAAGGTGGTGTTGGTATCATGGCCGGAGCTGGAAGTATAACTGGTGTTAATGTTAAAATGGATGGAACAATCACAACTTCTGGTTTTGGTTTATACGTTAATGGTCGAAATACATCTTCAATAGGAACATTTAATGTAACAGGAACAATTACTTCTGATGATGCTGCTGTTTATGCTGCAGGAGCAGCTAATTGGACTTTTACTAATGCTAATGTCACAGGAGCAGAAGCAATCTCAATTAAACGCGGAGATTTTACAATTGATGGTGGAAATTATAGAGGTACAAGAGCCTTTGTTGAAACCCCAGAAAAAAACACTAATGGTTCGGAAGATACCGGGGCAGCAATCAGTATATCTAATACGGCCGGAGCCGGAACTGTAAAAGTGCATATTAAGGATGGTAATATCACTAGTGATAATGGTTATGCTATTTTAGAATATAAGGCTGATGAAGAAGCAGCAAGTGCTTTAAATACTACTGAAGGTCTTGTAATCGATGATGGAACATTTAAATCAGCTAGTGGTAAAGATACAGTTAAAATTAATGGTATTGATACTACTTCAAGTCAAAGTGCTGTGCAAATTAAAGGTGGAGAATATTCTAAATTACCTGATGATAAATTACTTACCGAAGGTAGTACTGCTAAAGTAATTAGTACATCAAGTTCTAGTTCAGGAAACAAAAAAGACCCAGAAGAAAAAGGGGAAGATAAAGAAGATAATAAAGCTCCTGAAGCTGGAACTACAACTGATGCTAAAAACCCAGATACAGCTGATAATTTTATCGTATTTATAAGTTTTGTAATTACTGGTCTTGTTGGTTTTGCTTTAGCAGCTAGAAGTATTTTAAAGAATTAAGATAAAAAGATAATATATGATGAATATATCGTATTTTATCTTTTTTTTTGATATAATCTAAAGTAAGGAAGATGTAACATGAAAAATAAAAAGGGATTTGTGTTCGTAGAAACTATTGTAGTCTGTGCCGTTTTAGCTATTTCTTTAGTAACTATTTATGCTTCATTTGTTTTACTTGTTAATGACCAAAAGAAAAGAAATAAGTATGATACAGCTATTTATAATTATCGCTTATATAATGTTGCTAAAGAATTAAATGATAGTTTAGGCCATGATTGTTCTTCTTATGAAGCTATTGATAGTACTTTAAAAAATGATTATAACATTGAATCTTTATACTTTGTTAAAGCACGTAATATAAATGATGGTGTACCTGGTAATTATAATCACTTAGCAGAGTATATCAAAACTATAAGTACAAACGATGCCGAGGATTGTGTTTTAATTGGGGAATTTAAAGCTAACAATACAGCTAATGGCAAAGATGAATATTACTATTCTAATGTCATAATAGAAAGTAAGGGATAACATGAAAAAGAATAATAAAGGTGTTACCATTATCGAAATGATTGTTAGCTTAGCTTTAATTTCCCTCGTCTTAATCTTTTTAATGCGTCTTTTACTTACAGTTAAAGATATGGATGATAAAAGTTTAAGCATGTTAGAATATCAAGTCCAGACTTCCATTATAATTAAAAAAATAGAAAATACTATTAAAGATAATAATAATTGTACTTTTGATAATCAAGGTAATGATTTAGTTATTACTTGTGATTCTCCTAATGCTAGTTATAGTTACACCTATAATAGAAGAACTCTAAATGGTAATCAGTTAATGGTTTCCGCTAGCCCTCATAAAGTAAGTATCATCAACTGTTTAGATGGAAATATTGAAGGTAGTAATTTAAATTGTCCTACTGATTCTTGGGACTTTGCAGAAGCTGATGTTAGTAGTATTATTTCCGGAGCTCCTCAAAATGACCATTTATTATTAGCTACTATCAATGTTGTCGATGATAAAAATAATACTTATCCTATTGAAATAAGTTATTATAAAAAATAAAAGAACGTAAATAAAAAACTAGCGATGATAACGTGAACAAAACGGAATAAAACAAACTTTTTAAAATTTAGATTAGTATCAGCAATGATACTTTTTATTTGCGTTAAGATACTTAAACTACCAAAACTAATAAAAAATAAGGCCATTAAAGCTTTTAAATAAATGGACAAACTTAAACTAGGTAAAGCATTTAAACCTTGGGAAAATTCTAAAAAACCAGTCAAAAAAGTTATTAATATCTTATTATGAAAAATATCTTTTAAGAAAGTAATAAAGATATTATAAAAAGTTATAGTTCCTAAAATTAAAAGAAGTGTATTAATACTATCTTTAATACTTTTAGCAATAACATTTCCTAAATTCATATTTTCTTTAACCATCTTATCAATTGGTTCCTCATTTTTAAAAAACATTAAAATAAAAAAATTAGCAAGATAATGACTTAAGATAATCAAAATAGTAATTTTTTTTTGAAAAGCTAAAGAAAGAGTACTTAATAAAAATAAGGGATTAGCAAAAAAAGAATAACATAAAACATTATTAGCAGTCTTTTTACTTATTAAATTTTTTTGATACATATCCTTAGTATATTTAGCACTAGCCGGAAAACCTGAAAGCATTGCTAAAATTAAAATAACTAAATCTTTTCTTTTAATTTTAAAAAGCTGATTTAAATAATAACTAAAATTATAATTAATTAAAATACTACCTATAACTAAAAAAGGAAATAAAGAAGGAAATAATTTAAATAACCATAATTTTGTAACTGAAGAAATATTTTCAATAATTAAATTGTAGTGAGTGAGTAAAAAAAATAAAATTAACGTCAAACTAATTAAAATCATTAAATCTTGGTTATTTTTTTTCATACAATCCTTTCATATTTGCTATAATTATATTGGTGATATTAAGTGTTTAGTAAAATTTATGATAAAGTTAAAAAATTTATAAAAGAAAATTGGTTATTTTTAGTTATAATTGTTGGTTTAAATTTACTTTTTTGGATTGATTTGCCGTATGTTATCTATGCCCCTGGCGGAGCTATTAATCTAGAGGAACGTATTAGTTCTAAGAGTAATTATGAATCTTCTGGTAAATTACAGATGGCTTATGTTTCCATGGTTCGTGGGTCAATTCCGTTTTTACTAGCATCATATGTTATACCTAATTGGGATATTGAACCGAAAAGTGATGTAACTTTAGAAGATGAAAGTATAAATGATATGATTAAAAAAGATAAATTATACTTACAAGAATCTATTGCTAATGCCACAATGTCTTCTTTAAAACTTTTAAATAAAGATTTTAAAATAAATAAAATTCATAATAACGTTGTTTATATAACTAAAGAAGCAGACACAAAATTAAAACTTTATGATGAAATTGTTAAAGTCGATAATAAAGAAATTACATCTTTAGAAGATTATCGAACTATTGTAGAATCCCATTTAGAGGGCGATTTGGTTGATTTAGAAGTTTTAAGAGATAATAAAATCAAACATTTAACAGCTAAAGTTTATAATACAGAAGCTGGTTTAAAAACGGGATTATCTTTTATAACAACTTATGATTTAGAAAGTGATGAAGATATTAAGATTAAAAGTAAAATAAGTGAATCTGGTCCTTCAGGAGGACTTATGATGGCCTTAGGTATCTATAATAATTTAACTAAAGAAGATATTACCAAAGGTAAAAATATTGTTGGAACTGGTACTATTGATGCTGATGGTAATATTGGGGAGATTGGGGGAGTAAAATACAAATTAATTGGAGCTGTAAAAAATAAAGCTGATATTTTTATCTGTCCTTTAGAAAATTATGAAGAAGCAAAAAAGGTTGCAAAAAAGGAAAATTACGATATAATAATTCTTACTGATAAAACCTTATCGGGAATTATCAAACAATTAAAAGACTTAAAGTGAGGGAAGACAAATGGAAACTAAAGTATATGTAGAATATATGGCCTATTTAGATAATTTAATGAAAAGAGAAGAAAATATTGGGAAAGATGAAAAAGAATTAGTTCGTTTAAAGAATTTAAATACGAAACTTTATAGCATTGTTAAATGTGGTGATTTATATCGTCGTAAATTAAATTTACCTTTAGGAACTTATTTTGTAAGACCATTATTAAAGTTAAAAACTCAATATATAAGTGATTTAACTAGTGATGAAGTAGAAACTATAGCTGTTTTAGTTTCTAAAGAAGAATTACAAGAATTAACTGTTCCTTATAGTAGTATTTATGAACTTGAATATTTAAATAACTCTAACTATAAAAGAAGAAATGAAAACATCTATCTAATGCCTAAATTATCAATGGAAGAATTATGTTCTATTGAAAATGAAGAAACTCTAGCTTACTATAATAAATTTAGTCAAGGGCTTATTTACAGCCTTGATGAAGATGAAACAGGAAAATATTCTTTAACGAGAATATATTCTAAAGAAAAGTTAGAAAACATTAATCAATTTTATATCTGTAATGAAGAATATCCTCAAGAACTTAAAGGTGCTATTAAATATTTAAAAGCTATCAAAAATGAAACTTTCGAATTACAAGAAACACCTAATAGCAAAGTAAGAAAAAGAAAATTATTTTAAAAGGGGAAATTAAAGTGACTAAAAGATATTTTGTCGATTTTAGTATCTTTATTAAAAATTATCAAAATATTATTAATTATAGTCCTATATATCAGAATAAAAATGCTGAGTTAATTGACTTTCAAAGAATAACCGAATTAGTTTATGATAAAAAAGATTATCTTATTATTAAACCACCTCTTACTTTTACATACGATACTTGGTCTGAAAAAGAAGAACAATGTAAGAGGTTAGGTAATCGTTTAGTAATGGAAATATCTTTTTTAGAATTGCCTTTATTTAATAAAGAAGAAGTATCTATTTTTGTTAATGATAAAGTCGATACTCTATCCTTTGCCATAGAAACAGTGAGGAAAAGAAGATTATAAATGCTATTTAGCATTTTTTTTGATATAATAATCTATGGGTGGTTGCAGTGAAAAGAAGCGAAGTAAATAGAAATGAATTATCACCAATGATGAAACAATATATGGAAATAAAAGATAAATATGAAGAAGAAATATTGTTTTTTCGTTTAGGGGATTTTTATGAGTTATTTTTTGAAGATGGTATTTTAGCTTCGAGGGAGTTAGAGTTAACTTTAACTGGGAAAAATGCAGGTTTAAAAGAAAGAGTTCCGATGTGTGGTGTCCCTTTTCACTCAGCAAAACCTTATTTAGAAAAATTAGTAAATAAAGGTTATAAAGTAGCAATATGTGAACAATTAGAAGACCCTAAAACTACTAAAGGTATGGTTAAAAGAGGGGTTGTCCAAGTAGTAAGTAAAGGAACTTTAGTTGATTTAGATTTCTTAAAAGAATATGATAATAATTATATTGGTAGTATCTTAGATTTTAAAACAAAGTATATTTTAACTTATGCAGATGTTTCAACTGGTCATTTTTACGTCTGTGCGCTACCTCCTAAAAAAGATAAATTATTAAGTGAAGTTTTAAATTTAAATTTAAAAGCTGTAGTTCTTGCTGATAATACGGATGTTGAATTAGTAGATACTTTAAAAAATAGTTATGGTATTAGTGTTTATATTAATTCAGAATATTTAGAAGATGAATATCAAAATATTTATAAAGATATTAAAGATATCCATTTTCTAACCGGTATAAAACATTTACTTTATTATTTAGTTATTAAAGAACTTAAAGATTTATCCCATATTAAAGAAGTAGAAATAGTTGAAAAAAATGAATATTTAATTATGGATATTCATACAATTAGAAATTTAGAATTATTTGAAACTTTAAGATTAAAAGAAAGAACTTATTCTTTAATTTGGCTTTTAGATAAAACTAAAACCGCCATGGGTTCCAGACGTTTAAAACATTGGATGCAATATCCTTTAAAAGAAAAAGAAAAGATTGAAAAACGTTATGATATGATTGAAGTTTTAAATAATGAATTTATTTTAAAAGAAGAATTACGTAAAGATTTATTTGAAGTTTATGACATGGAAAGATTATGTGCCAAAGTTATTTGTGGGATGCTTAATGCTCGTGATGTTATTCAAATTAAAAATTCTTTAAAAGTCTTACCTAGTATTATTGAAAAAGTTGCAAAACTTAAATTTAATTTAAAAATTAAAGACCATCATGAATTATATGAATTATTAGATAAAGCAATTGTGGAAGACCCTCCTATAAGTATTAAAGAAGGTTCATTAATCAAAGAAGGGTATAATAAAGAATTAGATGAATTACGAGGTATAAGAAGTGGAGGAAAAGAATTTATTTCTTCCTTAGAAGCTTCTGAAAAAGAAAGAACAGGTATTAAAAATCTAAAAGTAGGTTATAATCGTGTCTTTGGTTATTATATCGAAGTTAGTAAAGGAAACTTAAAAGATATTGATGAAAGTTGGGGTTGGGAAAGACGACAGACCCTTACAAGTTGTGAAAGATTTATTACGCCTCTTTTAAAAGAAAAAGAAGCCTTAGTATTAAATGCGGAAGAAAAGATTATTGAATTAGAATATAGTTTATTTTTAGAAATTAAAGATATCCTTAAAAAAGAATTATTTAATTTAAAATCAACGGCTGAAGAAATTAGTAAATTAGATGCAATTATCTCTTTATCAGTAGCAAGTGAAGAACTTAATTTAGTAAGACCAGAGTTAACTTCTTCTCATGATGTAAAAATCAAAGATGGTCGTCATCCAGTAGTAGAAAGAGTTAGTAAAACGGAATACATTGCTAATGATTGCATTATGGATGAGTCAATTGATACCCTTTTAATTACGGGACCTAATATGTCTGGTAAAAGTACCTACATGCGTCAGCTAGCTATTATTATCATTATGGCTCAAATGGGTTCTTTTGTTCCTGCTAAGAGTGCAGTATTACCTGTATTTGATAATATCTTTACCAGAATTGGAGCTAGTGATGATTTAGTAAGTGGTGAATCTACTTTCATGGTCGAAATGTTAGAAGCTTGTAATGCTATTGTTAATGCCACACCACAAAGTTTAATCTTATTTGATGAATTAGGAAGAGGTACAGCTACTTATGATGGTATGAGTATTGCTGAAGCAATCTTAGAATATATTAATAAAAATATTAAATGTAAGACTTTATTTTCTACTCATTATCACGAATTAACTAGTCTAGACCAAAAATTTACTAATATAAAAAATGTCCATGTTTCTGCCTTAGAAGAAAATGGAACCATTACTTTCTTACATAAAATCAAAAATGGAGCGGTAGATAAAAGTTATGGTATTCATGTTGCTAAACTTGCCGGTATGCCACAAGACTTATTAAAAAGAGCCAATGAGATATTAAAATATTATGAAAGTGAAAATAAAGAACCTTCTGTAAAACAAGAACAAATTATTTTTGATTTAGGAGAAGAAGAGGACGATAAAATAAATATTTTAAAAGAAGAACTAGATGAAATGGACCCCCTTAACATGACCCCAATGGAAGCAATTAATGCTTTATATAATTTAAAACAAAAAGCTAAAGATTTAAATTAACTGAAGATAACCAATTAAGGTTGTCTCTTTTTTCATGCAAAAACGTAAACCAAAAACTTTCTGCTTTACAACAAACCGGGGGGGGGTATAATGGACTTAGATGTAAAGATAGGAAGGAATAAAT
>CANQEJ010000024.1 GCA_947594925.1 uncultured Bacilli bacterium | reverse complement strand
ATAAAAAACAAAATAAAAAACGAAAGTAAAAAAGTGGCCGTAAAAAAATAAAGAAAAGAAGATAATACTTTTACGGTTGCTTAGAGACAATTAGTTTATAACAGTCAGTAAAATGGCTGTTTTTTTGTGTAATAAGAACTGAGCGAGTATACTAGAAAAGAGGCAATTTATTGCCGGTTTTGGAAAAACTTGGTAAGATATTGGTACTGAGGTGTTGTTAATGAAAAAGTCCAAACATGTGCAATGTAGTATTCAGTATCACATAGCCTGGGCCACAAAGTATCGCTATAAAGTCCTAGTTGGACGTGTAGCAAATAGAACCAGAGAGATAATAAGATATAGCTGTGCGGCCCTAGGCGTTGAAATTATTAAGGGTAGCATAGGTAGTGACCATGTTTATTTATTTGTATCGTGTCCGCCTAATATTTCCGTTTCTAAATTGGTACAGGTGCTTAAAGGGAGGACTTCTAAAGTAATTCAAAGTGAGTATAAGGAAATTGAAAAAAGATATTGGAAAGACCATTTATGGGCGAGTGGCTATTTTTGTCAAAGTGTAGGATTTATTGATAAAAATGCTGTGCATAAATATATAGATAGGATATAAATAAATATTATAATGCGACTTCAGTCGCATTATTTAAAAAAGGGATATATACCATGCACTGTTAGTGCATGGTAGTTTAGATTTAATTTTCAATATACAATTTTGAAAATTAAATCCCATTAAATAAATGTAAAAATGGGCTTTTTTGTGGTCATAGCAATTAATATAATAGGATAATAGCCGCATATCAATAAAAACGCCACATTTGCGTATTTCACAGCAAGTGTTCAAGAAACTGGTGAGCATAGTTCTATAATAGTAAATACGGCAAAGATAGGAACTATTACATATGATAATGGAAGTGAATTAAAATTAGAAAATGCAATGCCAGGAGCAGAACAGACAAAAACATTTACAATTAGTTCAGCTGCTGAAAGTGATGTTGCAGTAACTTATAGTATTAAGTGGACTGGGGTTAGCAATAGTTTTGTTAATGATGAGCTAAGATATACATTAAGTGGGCAAGTTACTAGTCAAGGTGTTCCATCAGGCCAAACAGTTTCAAAAGTTGAAGATGTTAAAGCTCCAACAGGTGAAGAATTTATAGGTTCTGGAGTTTTACAACCAGGAGAAAAGCATAATTATACTTTAACTTTAAAATTTAAAGAAACTGGAAGTGACCAAAATAGTAATCAGGACAAATCATTTACTGGAAAAATTGAAGTAACAACTACTGATGAAACCGGAAATGACATATATTATAATGCTTCAAATCCATCAGGAACGTCATCTAAACCATCTGCCGAAGGTGGAGAATAAAAAACAAAATAAAAAACAAAAGTAAAAAAGTGACCGTAAAAAAATAAAGAAAAGAAGATAATACTTTTACGGTATGTTTTTGCGTGCCACATTTGCGTATTTCACAGCAAGTGTTCAAAACGGAACAGGAAGTTCAGTAATAGTAAAGACAGCAGAGATAGGTACAATAACATTTACTGATGGAGCTGATATGAGTTTAGAAAATGCAATGCCAGGGGCTTCAAAACAAAAGACATTTACAATAACAGCGGATGAAAATAGTACTAGTAGTGTAAAATATGCTATTAAATTTAATATTACTAAGAACGACTTTGATACTACTTTAGGTGATTTAGTATATTCAATTAATGGAGTAGCATCTGGTGCTAAAAGTGGTAGTGGAACACCTGTTGCAACTGTAAATGAAGGTGCTATTAATCAAGCTACAGGAGCAATAAATGTTGGAAGTGGTACGCTAAATCCAGGTGAGACACATACTTATACATTTATTATCAGATTTAAAGAAACTGGAAGCGACCAAAATAGTAATCAAGGAAAAGAATTTAATGGTCATTTAGAAGTAACAACTGGTGATAAAGATGGTTCAACATTATATTATAATAATGAAAATTCAACTGGTACATCTGAAATGCCAACATCTCAATCTAGTGAAGATTTCCCAACAGAATAAAAGAGAATAAAAAACAAAATAAAAAACGAAAGTAAAAAAGTGGCCGTAAAAAAATAAAGAAAAGAAGATAATACTTTTACGGTAGTTTTTGTGTGCCACATTTGCGTATTTCACAGCAAGTGTATCAGGAAATGATGAAGCAAGTTCAGTAATAGTAAAGACAGCACAAATCGGAACTATTACATATGAAAATGGTACTGAACTAAAACTTGACAATGCAATGCCAGGAGCAGATTCAGATACTATGACATTTACAATAGCATCAGATGCATCAAGTACATCACCAGTAGCATATACAATTTATTGGGATACAGTAACTAATGGATTTAATCCAACAACTGATTTAGTGTACACTTTAACTGGTGATGGAGCAAGCAAGGGTGGACAATTAGTAACAAATAAAACTAATGAAGTTGCTCCAACAACTAAAACAACTATTGGTTCAGGAACAATTGCTCCAAGTGAAACACATACATATCAGTTAAAATTACATTTCAAAGAAACAGGTTCAGAACAAAATAGTAACCAAGGAAAATCTTTTACAGGAAGAATTCAAGTTTCAACAGCTGATAGTGGAGAAACATATTACAATGCTTCAAATACAAGTGGTACAACTGAGAAACCTTCTGCAGAAGCAGAATAAAAGAGAATAAAAAACAAAATAAAAAACGAAAGTAAAAAAGTGGCCGTAAAAAAATAAAGAAAAGAAGATAATACTTTTACGGCATGTTTTTGTGTGCCACATTTGCGTATTTCACAGCAAGTGTATCAGGAAATGATAAGGCTAGCTCAATTATAGTAAATACAGCAAAGATAGGAACAATAACATTTGCAGATGGTGATGAAGTTAGTTTACCAGATGCATTACCAGGAGCATCAAGTGATGAAAAAACATTTACTATTAAAGCAGAAGGTGGAAGTGGATTTACAAGTATACCATACTCAATTCAATTATTAGTTACAAAAAATGAGATTACAAATAGTGAATTAGAGTACACTTTAACAAATGCAGGTACTGGGGATGGTATGATTGCTACTAAAACAGAAGCTATTACTGCTACAACAGGAAGTCAAACAATTGGAAGTGGAACAATCGCTCCAAATGAAACTCATACTTATAAATTTAAAGTAACTTTCAAGGAAACGTATAGTGACCAATCAACAAACCAAGGTGCATCATTTGAAGGTAAATTAAATGTTGTAACTGGTGAAGGAACAACATATTATAATGCTTCAAATCCAAGTGGAACAACAACTCAACCATCAAGTACAACAGAATAAAAGAGAATAAAAAACAAAATAAAAAACGAAAGTAAAAAAGTGGCCGTAAAAAAATAAAGAAAAGAAGATAATACTTTTACTAGGCAAAGCTTGGATATTTTACATTTTATTTTTTTAATATCTTGTATATTTTTTGGTATTAATATATAATAATTTATGATAGGAGAATTGCAATGAAGAAAAAGGGGATATTTAGACAAATATTAAAATTTATAACTGATGTTATATCTTGGACGTGTTTATGCCTACTTATTTTGATTGGAGTATGTATTATTTGGTATGTCATAAGTGCTAAAATATATGCTGCTAAAGGAGAAGAATATAAACCTTATTTTTCATTATATACTATTATAAGTCCTAGTATGGAGCCGCGTATTAAAGTTTATGATGTTATTTTGGATACGCGTGTTGATGACCCAACGAAGATTAAAACTGGCGATGTTATTACTTTTATTTCTACCGGTTCTTTAAGTAATGGTATGACTATTACGCACCGTGTTGTGGATATTATTCAAACTAAAGATGGTTTACGTTTTATAACTAAGGGTGATAATAATGATACCCCAGATGGAGCTGCGGTATTACCAGAGAATATATTAGGAAAGACTTTGTTAAAAATTCCACAATTAGGACGGGTTCAATTCTTCTTAGCTAATAGAGGAGCTTGGGTAATTGTTGTATTATTACCAGCTTTAGGAATTATTATCTATGATTTAATTAAGTTATTTAAAGTATCTGGTTTAAAAAATAAGATTGAGACAGTTATTAAAGAAGATGAACCAGTAGATAAAGAAAAACAAAGAATAACAGAAGAAGAAAGAAAAAGACAATTAAAAGAAAGATTAAATAATAAAGATGACGATTTAAGTGTAAAGAAAACGCGAAGTTTGGAAGCAAAAATTGCTAAAGAATTACAAGATTTAGAAAGTGAAGGAAATTATCGTCACTCTAAAAAAAGCCAGAAAAAAAGCCAAAAACAATCAAATGAAGTAGATTTTGATGATGATATTTTTGATGAAATAGAAGAAAGAAGAAATGAAGATGACTAATTTCTTCTATTTTCGAGTGTCAAAGTAGTTGAAAAATTTTAGAAAAATATGTTAATATATTTATAGTAGAGTATACGGAGGTATCGAGATGGACAAGAAAAATTTAACAAACTTTTTAAGACGTCAATCGTTTGCGATATTTTCATGTTTAATAGTAATCTTGTTAGGAACTATTTTAGTTTCTTCTGCAGCTTATACAAGTATTCATAATAGCGAGACTAATCAGACAGTGCAAAGTGGAACATTTAATATAGCCTTTTCTCAAGGTAATACAATAACTAATGATGTATTTATTGCTACTGATGAAGAGGGTATGCAAACAGATGGTTATTCTTTTACTGTTTCTAATGATGGTTCTATTGCTTCGTCTTATGCTATTTTATTAGGAAGGTCTAATAATATTTCGGGAACACCAGTAGCTAATAGTTATTTTAGATATTCTTTAGATGGCGCTGCTCCTCGTAGTTTAACTAATGCTGATATTTATTCTGGTAGTTCCGAAAATAATTATCAATATAATATTGAAATTGAAAATTTAGAAGGCAATAAAGCAAAATCGCATACTTTAAGAGTTTGGTTAGATGAAGCAACCCCAGATGATGTTTTAGCTGATGGCCAAGTAGTTAATTTATCTATTCAAATTGTGGCTATGCCAAATGACCCATCTTATAATTTAGGTCAACATTTTGCTTATTCTGGTAAGGAAGAAACTTTTAAAGCCCCATATACCGGAACTTATATTTTAACAGCTGCGGGAGCCGAAGGTTCTGTTGGTAATACTTTTGGTTTAGAACAAAACACTTTAAAAGGTGGTAAAGGTGCAAAGATATCTGCTGAATTTAATTTAAATGCTGGCGATGTTTTACATATAATTGTTGGTGGTAAAGGAAGTACAACAACTGGTAGTGCTGCCGATGGTGTGGCTGGCGCTGGTGGGGGCGGAAGTTACATTTTTAAAGAAATATCTTCGGTAACTAATAATAAATATCAATTTGAAAATAGTGCTAATCAAGCTTTAGAAGCTTTACTAGTAGCTGCTGGTGGTAGTGGTACTGGTGATTTAGGTAATGAAAATACTTTATATAGAGTTGCTGGTTTAAATGGTAATGCTTCTGCTTATAAAAGCCCTAAGAATTATGTAACATTTAGTACAAGTACTAAGAATAATAGATATACTGCTACTGATGGTGGCGACCAATTATTAGGTATTGGTCAATATATAACTTATGGTTTTGATGACAAAGTAAGTTATTCTAAAAATGATAGTACCTGTACAGGTGGCTTCGGTGGCGGCAACTGTAGTGATGATAATATTAGCTATGGTGGTGGCTGGATAGGTAATGGTCATACTGCTTATAGCTGGTCAGTTGGCGATAATACTTCTGGTGAAAACGGTGCTCAAGAAGGAAATGGTTTTGTAAATATTAAATTTAAAAGTTAATAAAGATAAAATTTATTAACTTTTTTTAACGTTTTAAAACGTTTTTTTATTTGGAACCCATTTTTAGAAGAAGAATATAATACAAGTGAAATAAAGGAGGAATTTATTTTGAAAAAGCGCATTTTGATTTTGTTTGCTTTAATTGTTATCTTTAGTGTTGGTTTTGTAATATTTAGAACATATCATAAGAAAGCAACAACTTTAGAAAAAATTAAAGTAGCAGAAGTAACGCACTCCGTATTTTATGCACCATTATATGTGGCAATGGAAAATGGTTATTTTGAAGATAATGGCATTGAAGTAGAACTTATCTTAACTCCGGGCGCAGATAAGGTTAGTGCTGCAGTTTTATCCAAAGATGTCGAAATTGGCTTCTGTGGACCAGAAAGTTCTATTTATGTTTATAATGGTGGGGAAAAAGATTATATTCAAACATTTGCAGGACTTACTAAAAGAGATGGTCAATTTATTGTAGCCCGTGATAAAATTACTGATTTTAAAATGACTGATTTAATAGGAAAAGAAGTATTAGTTGGTCGTACTGGTGGTATGCCGGCTTTAAATTTTGAAAATGCTGTTAAAAATAGTGATATTAAAAAAGAAGATATTAATATGAATTATAGTGTGGAGTTTGCAGCGTTATCTGGTTCATTTATCGGTGGTGAAGGCGATTTTGTTAATCTTTTTGAACCTAATGCAACAAAACTAGAAAAAGAAGGTTATGGTTATGTTGTCGGTTCTGTAGGAATGCTATCGGGTGAAGTACCATATACAGCCTTTAATGCTCGCAAAAGTTATATTAAAAATAATCAAGATTTAATTAAAAGATTTACGAAAGCTTTAAATGCTGGGCTAGAATATGTAGCTAAGAATAGTCCTAAAAAAATAGCTAATGCTATCTTAAAACAATTTCCAGATTCATCATTAAATGATATTGAAACAATTGTGACAAGATATAAGGAAAGTGATTCTTGGTATGAAAATACTTATATAAGTGAAAAAGATTTTGAAAATCTAGAAGATATTATGATAAATGCTGGTCAAATAAAAGAATATGTCCCTTATAATAAATTAATTAATAATTTTACAAATGAATAATTTAGTTGAAATAAAAGATTTAGCTAAAACATACCATACAAAAAAAGAAGATGTCGAAGCGATATGTAATATTTCTTTAGATATTAAAGAAGGAGAGTTTATTGCAATTGTTGGTTCTTCTGGTTGTGGTAAATCAACTTTACTTTCTATCTTAGCTAATTTAGAAGATAAAAGTAAGGGGGAAATTAATTTTCATAAAAAAGATTTTGTTATCGGCTATATGTTACAAAATGATTGTTTATTTGATTGGTTAACTATTTTAGATAATGCAACTTTAGGTTTAGATATTAAGAAGAAAAAGACTAAAGAGAATATTGATTATGTCGAAAGATTACTTAAAACATATGATTTAGAAAGTTTTAAAGATAAATATCCTAAAGAATTATCTGGTGGTATGAAACAAAGGACAGCTCTAATTAGAACGCTTGCCATACGCCCAGATATTCTTTTGCTTGATGAACCTTTCTCCGCTTTAGACTATCAAACAAGGTTAGCTGTCAGTGATGATGTTTATAAAATTATTAAAAAAGAACATAAAACGGTTATTATGGTTACCCATGATTTAGCAGAAGCTATTAGCTTAGCAGACCGAGTTGTTGTTCTATCTAAAAGACCTTGTCATATTAAAAAGATTTATGAGATAAAGTTAACTAATAAATCAAATCCCATTGAAAATCGCAAAGCTAAGGAATTTAGTGAGTATTATGATAAAATCTGGCAAGACCTCGATGTCGTCATTTAAAAAAGAAAAACGATTTAATTTATTAGTTTTAATAACGCAAATTAGTATTATTGTTATTTTCTTAATATTATGGGAACTTTTAACAAGATGGCAAGTTTTAAATAGTTTTATTTTTTCATCACCTAGTTTAATTTTAAAAACTATTAAAGATTTATTAATAAATGGTAATCTTTTAAATCATATTCTAACTACTTTTATAGAAACTGCTATTGCTTTTATTTTAGGAATAGTTTTAGGCTTAATATTTGCTATTATTATGTACTCTTTTAAATTTATAGCTAAAGTATGTGACCCATTTTTAACTTTAATAAATTCATTGCCTAAAGTTGCTTTAGGACCTATTTTAATTATTTGGATAGGTGCTAATACCAAATCAATTATTGTTATGGCTTTACTAATTAATTTAATTGTTAGTATTATTACGATTTATAATGGTTTTTTAAATATTGATAATAATAAGATAAGATTACTTAAATCTTTGGGAGCAACGAAAGGACAAATTTTAAGAAAATTAATTATTCCGGCTAGTTTGCAGACAATTTTATCTTCTTTAAAATTAAATATTTCGATGTCTTTAATTGGAGTGATTATGGGAGAATTTTTAGTATCTAAAGAAGGACTAGGATATTTAATTATGTATGGTACACAAGTATTTAATTTAAATTTAGTTATGAGTGGCATTGTTCTTTTATTAATTTTTTCTTATATTTTGTATAAGCTTATTTCTCTTTTAGAACATAAGTTATTAAAATAAAAGCTATTAGAAATATAATGGCTTTTTCCTTGGAAAAAATGGGAGGTATTCATAATTTATCATAAAAAATATGCCGAATTTTATTTACTTTACACTCCTATTTTGTTATAATCTTATTTAGAATAAGGGAGGAAGTTACATGGACGTACAAAAGGAAACAATGAGAGAGTCTCTATTAGTAAGATTATTAGATGTTTTAAGCCCTGATAATGCAACTATTACACAAATTAAGGAGGATGAAGCACAGGCGAAAGCTGATATTGAAAGTATTGGCAATGAAGACCCTAAGCTTACTGAGGAAATAAATGATTGTAATGAAATATTAACTTTATTATTAGGATATAAAGATTCTCATACTAAACTTGGCGAAACTAGTGTTAATTTAATTGACCGCGTAAATCGTCTTTTTGAAGGTCTTTTAACTTATGATTTTAATAAGTATGCCCAAGAAAGCAAAGAAGCTTATGATAAATATGAAGAAAAGTTAGCTCATGCTAAAGATAAAAAAGAACAAAATGCGAAAAGATTAGCGGAAGCTAATGAAATTGTTTCTGAAACTCCTAAGAAATTAAAAGATGAACAAGATAAGATTGAACCTTTAAATAGTGAAATTAATAAAATTTTCTCTGGGGAAGTTAAATATTTAAATTCGGAAAGAATAGATGAATTATTAAGAAAGTTAGATGTTTTTACTGAAGAAGAAATTGCTTTGATTGTTCCAGCTATTTGTTTCCCTGATGAATTTGATTTTAGAAGTATTTATGTAAATTATAATAGTGAAGATAAAGATGCTAAGAAAAGTATTGGTTCTATAATTAGTGAAGCAAATGAGAAAGCTGCTTTAGAAGAGCCCATGAAAGATGCGACTAAAGTGACTGCTGTTTCTCCTATCAAAGAAGAAAAAGAAGAGAAAAAACCACAAAAGAAAGAAGTAAAAAAAGTAGAAGTTAAAGAAGAACCTAAAGAGGATTTAAGAAATGCTTATTTAGAAGAAGTATTTGGTATTACGGCTGCTGATATAGAAGCACATGGTGGTTTAGATGCCTCTTTAGAGGAATTAAAAGAATATTCGGAAAAGTTAATTGCTGCTGATATTAATCCTATGGTAGTACGTGTTCAAACTTTAAATAAACGTTCTATTGATAATTTAATTCGTAATAAAGAGATATTTGCGGAGATGGGTTATCCTTTAGATGAAATGACTATTTCTAAAAATATTGGTATTTTAGATAAAGTAAGTGGAACAACGGTTGCTAAGGATATTGCTATTATTAATACAAGTGGTTTATCCCTATATAAACCATCTGGTAAAGTAGCAGTAGTAGCTGTAACTAAGGAACCAAATAAATTACGTAATGCTATTAAGTTAGCTTCTTCTATTGATATTTCTTACTTTACAGAAAATCCTGAGAAGATGGGTTCATTTGTATCAGAACCTATGGCTCACATTTTATATTGTCAACAAAATCATATAAATTATAAAAATGCCTATGGAGAATTTGAAACATTTATTGAAAATAATAAAGAGTGGAAAGAAATGTATGGGGAAGTAGGAGATATTTCTATCTTACCTAAAACTCGTGATTGCAATGAAGCATTAAAAGATGAATTACCTGATGCAGAGTTTGAAGGTTTAATTAAAGCAAATGGTATTGATTACTATATTAGTGATGCCGAAGTTGAAGATAGTCAGTTAGAAAGATATCACGAAATTATGGAAATCTTACAAGAAATAAATACTAGTGAAAATAGCCTTGTTATTGAAGTAGAAGGAAATAAATTCTTAAGTGCTGTTGTTAATAAAAATATTATATCTTTATTAAATGGAAATTATGCCATCAATAATGAAGAAATATTACTAGGAGCTTTAGTATTTGGTTCTCATGTTCCAGCATCAGCAATTAAAGATATTAAGGTGGCCTTAAATCCTAATACTAGAGGCATGAAAATAGCTAATAAATAGAGTTTAGGAGGAATAAAAATGGGTTTTTTAAAAGATTTAGATTTTAGTAAAGATGAAATAATTGCTGCGGAGAATAATGTAACTGATTTAATTATTAATGAGATATTAGATTCTAAGGAAATAGTAATTCATAATATTAATTTCTTAAAAGATTATGGAGTAGAAAATTTTAAAGAAGTATTTATTAATTTTTGTTCAATGTTCTTAATTGACCCTTCTAAATTTGCTAATATATTTACGAAGTATGATAAGCAAGATTTAATAAATAAAATTAAGAATAATGTAGCGATTGTAGAATTTTTATAAGAAGCTTTGCTTCTTTTTCTTTTTGGTACTTATAAAACATGGTATACTAAACAGGTAGGGTGATTTTAGATGAATACATACTTAAAAAATTTAAATGAAAATCAATTAAAGGCTGTAAAACATATAGAGGGGCCTTGTTTAGTTATAGCAGGTGCTGGTTCTGGGAAAACAAAAGTTCTTACGACGAGGATTGCCCATTTAATTGATGAGGGCATAGAATCTTTTCATATTTTAGCAATTACTTTTACAAATAAAGCTGCTAAGGAAATGCGAGATAGATTAAGTCTTTTAGTACCTAATCATCATGCTTTTGTGGGAACTTTCCACTCTTTAGGAATTAGAATTATCAGAGAAAATGTAGGTCTTTTAAATTTAGCTCCTAATTTTACGATATTAGATAGCGATGATGTTACTAGTATTATTAGGAAATTATTAAAAGACCGTGGTTATGACCCTAAGCAGTATGCGCCATCATATATTAAAAATCGTATTAGTTTTATTAAAAATGAAATGTTAACAGATAGGGAAATAGATGCTTTTTTTAATACTCCAGCTGAGAAAGTAGCAAAAGAAATTTATTATGCTTATTTAGATAAATTAGCTTTAAATAATTCCGTTGATTTTGATGATTTATTACGTTTACCTGTAGAGTTATTTAAAAACAATCCTGAAGTTTTAGAAATGTATCAAAATAGGTATAAATATATTTTAATTGATGAATATCAAGATACTAATGAAGTTCAATATAAGTTAAGTAAGTTACTTTCTTTAAAGTATCAAAATATTTTTGTCGTAGGAGATTCTAATCAAGCTATTTATGCTTTTAGAGGGTCTAATTATAAGAATATTTTAAATTTTGAACATGATTATAAAGATGCCGAAGTTATTACGTTAAATCAAAATTATCGCAGTACAGAAACTATTTTAAATGCTGCTAATTCCGTAATTAAGAATAATAAGAAAAGAAAAGATTTTGAATTATTTAGTGATTTAGGAAAAGGATTAAATATTAAATATACTAGAGCTTATGATGAAAAACATGAAATTAAGCAAGTTATTGATTATATTAAAGATTTATTAAAAGAAGGATTTAGTTATAGTGATATTGGGGTTTTATATCGAACTAATGGGCAAGCACGGGTAGTTGAAGAACAGTTCTTAGCTCAAAATATTCCTTATAAAGTAGTAGGAAGTTACTATTTCTATGCGCGTAAGGAAATTAAGGATTTAATATCTTATCTTCGTTTAATTTTAAATCCTGATGATGAAGTTAGTTTGCGAAGAGTTATTAATGTGCCGAAAAGAAAAATTGGAGAGAAGACTATTGCTAATTTAGAAGAGAAAGCCCTTTCTAACCATATTTCTATGTTTGATGCCATTGATGGTGGCAAAGAATTAGAATTTAAGAATTTGATTTTAGCAATGCAAAAGGAAAGTGAAAATTTATCTTTAACGGAATTAATTGATTTGATTTTGGCAAAAAGTGGGATGCAAAAAGAATTAGAGCAAACGCCAGGAATTGAATCTGAATTACGTTTAGAAAACTTAATGGAATTTAAAAGTATTACAGCATCTTATGAAGAAAGAACTGGTAATGTTAATTTAAGTGACTTTTTAGAAGAGATTAGTTTAATTGCTGATATATCTGAACATAAAGAAGGTAATGATGAAGTTACTTTGATGACAATTCATAGTGCTAAGGGCTTGGAATTTGAAGTGGTCTTTTTAGTAGGGATGGAAGAAGGTATTTTCCCCCATGTTAATTCTTTATTAGAAAGTGATGGCTTAGAAGAAGAAAGACGTTTGTGTTATGTAGGAATTACCAGAGCCAAACAAAGATTATATTTATCAAATGCTAAAAGAAGGATGCTTTATGGTAAAGATAATATGAATATGCCAAGTCGTTTTATAAAAGAAATTGATAAAAAGCTTATTGATGAAGAAACTACTATTATGGAACCGAAAGAAAAGATTGATAAGAAATCTTTATATACTAAAAATAAAACAGATTATAAATCAGGGGATGTTGTTATGCATACGATTTATGGTCGAGGTGTAGTAGTAGAAGTAGCGGAAAGTATTTTAACCATTGCTTTTGCCAAAAATTTTGGGATTAAAAAGTTAATGAAAAATCATAAAAGTTTACGCAAAATTAGTAAGTAATATTGGTAAAAAATGGCATTATTTTTGCTAATAGTTAATTGAAGAATTCTATAAATCATGGTATGATTTTGCTAGTAGTGCAAAGCTAAAGGAGACAATATGAAAGAAAGAATTCAAGAGTTAGTTGATATATTAAATAAAGCAAATGTAGAATATTATTTAAATGATGACCCTTTTTTATCTGATAATGAATACGATAGTTTACTTAATGAACTTAATAAATTAGAGCATGACTACCCCCAATATATATTACCAGATTCACCAACGCAAAAGGTAGCAACGAAGGTTATTTCTGAGTTTCAAAAAGTAACACATGATACCCCAATGTTTAGTTTATCTAATGTTTTTAATGAAGAAGAAGTACGTGATTTTGATAAGAAAATAAGAAAAGAATTTCCTAATTGTGAATATGTTTGTGAATTAAAAATGGATGGTTTAGCTGTTTCTTTAAATTATGAAAAAGGGGTTTTTAAAAGAGCAGCAACTAGAGGAGACGGTGTTGTTGGGGAAGATATTACTCATAATGTTTTAACTATTAAATCACTTCCTTTAAAGTTAAAAGAACCGGTGGACTTAGAAGTTCGTGGGGAAATATATATGAGTAAAAAAAGCTTTAATGAGTGTAATAAAAAAAGAGAAGAAGAAGGACTGCCTTTATTTCAAAATCCCCGTAATGCTGCCGCTGGAAGTATTAGACAATTAGATAGTAAGATAGCTAAAGAAAGAGATTTAGATATTTATTTATATCATTTACCTAATACCCCTTTAAAAACACATTATGAAACAATGGAATATTTAAAAAAGTTAGGTTTACCAACTAATCCTAATTTAACTTTAGCTAAATCTGCTGATGATATTATTACTTATATTGAACATTGGACCCAAAATCGTCCGCAATTACCTTATGAAATAGATGGTATTGTTATTAAGGTCAATTCTTTAGCAATGCAAAGAGAACTAGGGCAGACTGCTAAATATCCTAAGTGGGCGACAGCTTATAAATTTCCAGCCGAAGAAGTTATAACTAAATTAACTGATATAGTTTTTACCGTAGGAAGAACAGGTCAGATTACTCCTAATGCAGTTTTAGAACCGATTAAAGTAGCAGGTAGTACTGTGAAAAGGGCAACTTTACATAATATGGATTATATTAGAAGTAAGGATTTAAAAATAGGAGATTATGTTTATTTACATAAAGCTGGTGATGTTATTCCTGAGGTAGTTGGACCGGTTTTAAATCGTCGTCAAGGAACGGAAAAAGAATTAGTTATGATTAAAAAATGTCCAATCTGTAATACAGATTTAGTTAAATCAGCAAGTGAAATAGATTATTTTTGTCCTAATCAAGCTTGTCCTGCCCGTAATGTAGAAAGTTTAATTCATTTTGTCTCTCGTAATGCGATGAATATTGATGGTTTAGGAGATAGAATAATGGAAGATTTTTATAATATGCATATTATTAGGAATTTTCCCGATATTTACCTTTTAAAAAATCGGAAACAAGAATTAATTGAGTTAGAAGGCTTTGGTTCTAAGAGTGTGGAAAACTTGTTAATATCTATTGAAAATAGCAAGCAAAATTCTTTAGAAAGATTATTATTTGCTTTAGGTATTCCGGGGATAGGTGAGAAAAATGCTCGAACTATTGCCAAGAAATATGAAAATATTGATAATTTAAAAAATGCTAATGTTGAAGAATTACAATTAATTCCTGATATTGGTGGCACTTTAGCGCAGAATATTTGTAATTTCTTTGATAATCCTGCGAATAGAATTTTAATTAGAGAACTGAAAGAACTTGGCGTCAATATGACTTATTTAGGAGAGAAAATAATTGAACATGAAACATTTAGTAATAAGAAATTTGTGTTAACAGGAACTTTATCTTTTATTAAAAGAGATGAGCTTAAAAAGATTATTGAAAAGTATAATGGTATTGTAACAGGTTCTGTTAGTGCAAAAACTGATGTAGTAATTGTTGGTGAAGATGCAGGAAGCAAATATGATAAAGCAGTAGAATTGAATATTGAAATATGGGATGAAGTTACAATTCATAAGATATTAGAAGATTTAAAAGAAATTTAGCAACTAAGAAATTAGTTGTTTTCTTTTTTTATGTCAACCAAAAACTTTCTGCTTTACAACAAACCGGGGGGGGG
>CANQEJ010000023.1 GCA_947594925.1 uncultured Bacilli bacterium | reverse complement strand
CAAACCCAGGGGGGTTAATATGTATTGTAAAGTATTATCAACCAAGAACTTTCCACTTTACAATAAACCGGGGGGGGTATAATGGACTTAGATGTAAAGATAGGAAGGAATAAATGTAATGAAGGAAAGAAAACGTAAAATAACAACAATAACTGTAATAGGAATAATGTTGATACTTGCTATAACAACATTTACCTATGCTATATGGAGTAGAACACACACTCAAACTGGAATAAATAAAAATACATATGCTTGTTTTGATATTAGTTATGAAGAAACAAATGGAGCAGAAGTAACTATGGATAATGGTTTCCCACAAACTGATGAACAGGGCATGCAAAATGATGCTTATGAAGTAGAAATAAAAAATACATGTGATACAGTATCAACATATAACGTAATACTGAATAAACAAACGGGCTCTGATTTAAAAGATGAACATTTAAAAGTAGCAGTAGATAACGATTATAAGTTACTATCTGATGCTACTACTACAGATACTAGACAAATAGATGGTTTTAATAATGCTCAATCATACATAATTGGAACGGGAGTAGTAGGACCAAAACAAACTAAGATAGTCCAAATAAGAAGTTGGATGGATAAAGATACATCAGAAACAGATGGAGAAAATAAAAGTTTCACTTTTAAGATAACAATTGAAGCAGTAGCAGGTATAGGCGATACTAATTTACTTGCCGGAAAAATACTTGCTAGTCAAAAAATAACTCCTGAAGCAGAAATGTCCCATGGTTACGATTACTATCCAGTAATAGCAGCTAATCAATATGTTAATATTGAACTTGATAGTTCACATACAATGTGTGTAACTGATGACTTTAGTAATTTTGATAGTTTTCTTAATTCAATGTGTTATGATTGGCATGGGTATTTTGACGAAAATAATTGTACATGCGGCATAACTAATCCAAGTGATTATGTTGGATATTACACTTTTGGTAATAATAGTAATTATTTAGGAGATACAGTATATAAAATAGTAGAAGCAAATAGTACAACAATCACCAAAGCAGATATCATAACTTTAGAAGGATATGATGTACCAACTGGAATAGTGGGAGTTACTGATGACGATGGAACAAGTTATGTATATCGTGGTGAAATAAATAATAACTATGTATCTTTTGCAGATAGACTATGGCGCATTGTCCGAATAAATGGCGATAATACAATTAGATTAATATTAAATGATAAAGATGCATCATTACAAAATTCAGCATTTAATTCAACATATAATAATCCTAAATATGTAGGCTATACATATGGAAATACTACACACTGTACATCATCAAATCCATGTACAAGTGATTATAATGGAAATGGCTTTACAAATTCAGCAGGTGTAGGAACTAATTCTACAATAAAAGGAAAATTAGAAGAGTGGTATAATACAAATTTAAAAGATTTAAATGATAAAATAGCATTAACAAAATATTGTAACGATACAACAACAGGTCATATTGCTAGTGGTAATACATACTATGGATCGTATGATAGATTAGAAACCAATGGAGCATCATTGCACTGTCCAGATACAGATAAAGATTATGGAGGATTATATAAATTAAAGATAGGGTTATTGTCAGCAGATGAAATGTTAATAGCCGGATTATCTTGGGAAAAAACTATCCCATCTTCGCACTATCTATATAGCAATTATTCTTGGTGGTCTATGTCACCTCGTGATGCTTCTTCTTCTTATGCCAGTGAGCACGTTAGCACTGATGGCTACTACGATTACGGCGATGTCAACTTTACTATATTCGCTCGTCCTGTCATCAACCTAAAAGCAGATGTAACAGTAACAGGAACAGGAACATCCGAAGACCCATATGTCGTACAATAAAAAGTTATAAACGTGTAAACGTTTATATAAATATAAAGATAAAGAGATTATAACTTTCGTTATAAGTATTCCTTAACTCTTTATCTTTTTTGTCAATATAAAGTCAAAAATTAATAATTATAAATAAAAAAATAATATTTTTTGATAAGATTAAAATGGAGGAAATAAAATATGAAATGTGTTAAATTAGTAGGACAAAGAAAATTTGAGGTAACAGAAATAGATGAGCCTCAAAAAAGAGATGGTTATGTTTTAATTGATGTGAAGAAAGCCGGTATATGTGGTTCAGATATTCATTATTGGGATATTGGCGAACCTAAAGGTTTAGTTTTAGGCCATGAATATTGTGGTATTGTAACGGATACAGGAGGAAAAGAAGGTTTAGAAGTTGGGGATAGAGTAACAGCTTTACCAATTTCGCCTTGTTTAAAATGTAGTGCTTGTAAAACAGGTAATATTCAATATTGTAAGGAAACATGGTCTCAAGCAACAGGACTATCTTTAGATAATCCTGGGGCTTTAGCTCCTAAAATGGCAATTAGGGAAGATATGGTTATTAAAGTACCTGATAATATTAGTGATGAAGAAGTAGCAATGGTTGAACCTACCGCAGTTGGTCTTCATGGTATTCATCTTGCTGATATTAAAGTAGGCCAAAAGGTTTTAGTTATTGGGGGCGGCATTATTGGTTTAGTTTCAGCAATGTTTGCCAAAATGGAAGGAGCTAGCTTAGTTGTAGTTAGTGAAACTAATGAAAAAAGAGGCGAAAATGCTGTTAATCTTGGCGTTGCTGATAAATGGTATGATGCTAAAAATGATTTAAGTGCTGTAATTAAAGAAGATACTGAAGAAGGTTTTGATGTCGTTATTGAGTGTTGCGGTAATGCTCCAGCGGTTACAAGTGCAATACTTGCTACTAAACCAGGAGGAACTTGTGTTTTAGTAGGAGTATCAATGGTACCTATTACAATTCCAACTGTTTCTGTAGTTATGAGTGAACTTACAGTCAAAGGAGCTATTGCTTATACTAAAGAAGAATTTGCTACTTGTATTGATTTAATGGCTAAAGGACAGATTGATGTGAAGAAATTTATTTCTGATATTGTAACTTTAGATGATGTTCAAGCTTCTTATGAAAGATTAACAAGTGGTAATGATGATGCTATTAAAATATTAGTTGACCCAAATAAGTAACCAATGCGTTACTTTTTTTGTTTAAATGTAATTGCTCATAAAGTTAATTTATGCTAATATATTTATAATAGAAGGTGGATGTATATGGAAGAAGTAGAAAAAGATAATTTAGAAGATTATGAAGAAGTTGAACCAGAAGAAACTGAAGAAGAAATAGATGAACCTGAAGAGGACTTAACTTCCGAAGAACCTGAAGAACAAAAAGAAGAACCTAAAAAACCTAAGAAACCTAAAAATAAGAAAAAGAAAAAAATCATTATTATTTGTAGTATTGTTGCAGGTGTTTTAATTATTGCTTTAGTTCTTGGTTATTTTCTAATTTTAAGAAAAGATGATACGAAAAAAGACATTAATCCAAAGACATGGCAAGATGTTTTATTGGCGGAAGCTAAAGATGGAACATTAAAACAAACATTGATTGACCAAATAGATGATTATAATTATCGTACTGATGATATCGATTTAATGCTATTAGATATCGATTCTGATGATGATATGGAGTTAATTAGTTATATTGAAGATGAAATTACGGAGAAAAAGAAAATAGTAGTTTTTGAAATAGCTAAAAAGATAAAATATTCTAAAGATTATGATGTATTAAAAGAAGATGCTTTAGCTTATGCTTATAATGTTATTAATGAAAATATGTATTGGTATGTAACTAATGAAGATAATCAAAAAGTTGTTATATCACTTGAAGATAAGGAATATACAGAAGAAGATTTTAATATGAATTTTCATTTAGTCAGTGATAAATACGAAAATGATGAAATATTTGATATTGCTGAAGGTATTGATTTAGACCGTAAAAGTAAAGATTTAACTTCTAGTATCAAAACAATTATTAAAAATCGTTATACTAATGAAGAATTTTTAGATAATAATAATTTAAGTAAGAGAGATATTGAAAAACAAATTGAAAAAGAAAAAGAAGAAGTGCAAGCTAAATTAGAAGAAGAACAGAAAAAGATAGAAGAAGAGGAACAAAAGAAGGCTTTAGAAGAAAAGCAAAAACAAGAAGAGGAAGAAGCTAAGAAAGCTAGTTCAACGGTTAGTTCTACTAATGGTTCTAAAAGTTCTAGTATTAATAGAATAATTGATGAAACACAAGACCCTGAAGTTTTATGTGCAACAGCAATGGAAGAATTTTTTGAAGATGACAATTATACTTATTACTTTACTTGTGAGAAGAGTGGTTCTGTTAAAGTAATTTATAATGATAATACGATGGAAAAAGTAACAGTAGCTTTAAAATCTGGTCACATTAAGATTACCGATTTAGACCGCTTTAATATTACGTATGTTAAAGAAGAGAAAAAAGCGAATTAAAAATAGTTGACAAGCATAAAATAAAAATATATAATTAAAAATGTTAAAGAAAAAGGAAAGCGATGTGTCCACATCCACCTGATTGCCAAAGGTGATAGGTAAAAAGCCGGTAGTTAATTGTATTTACGAGGGAAGTGGACATGTTATGTCTGCTTTTTTCGCTGTTGGAGGTGTGTTGAAATAGCAAATAATAAAAATGATTTACCAATTAATGAGAATATTAAAGTTGCTGAACTTATGGTAATCGGCCCTAATGGAGAGCAAATGGGAACTAAGAAGTTAGAAGATGCTTTAACTCTAGCAAACTATGCGGGCTTAGATTTAGTACTTATGAGTGGTAATAGTAATCGCGCTGTAGGCAAGATAATGGACTATAACAAATATCGTTATGAAAAACAAAAGAAGTTAAAAGAGCAACAAAAGAAACAAAGAGAAAGCAATAAGGAAGTAAAAGAATATCGTTTTACAATTGCTACTGATGTTCATGATTTTGAAACTCGTAAGAAAAATGCAGTAGAGTATTTACAAAAAGGTCATAAGATAAAAGCATCGTTAAGATTTAAAGGCCGTCAGATGGCTCATCCAGAACTTGGTAAAGAAATGTTATTAAAATTTGCTGAAAGTTTAGCTGAATATGCGGAAATTGAACAAAAACCAAAACAAGAAGGTAAAAATATGTTCATGCTACTTGCACCTAAAAAATAGAAAGGAAGTATAATTATGGCAAAAGGACCAAAACAAAAAACACATAGTGCAACAAAAAAGGTTATTAATAAAAGACCTGGAGGAACAATCAGTTATAAAAAATCAGGAGGAAATCACAAAACTGCTAAAGATTCATCTAAAGCAGTTAGACAAAGAAGAAATCAAGGAAAAGTAAGTAAAGGAGACTTAAGCAGATTAAAGTCTGTTATATAGTTTGGGGTGAGATAAATGACAAGAGTTAAAGGTGGAACTGTTTCTAAAAACAGAAGAAGAAAAGTATTAAAACAAGCTAAAGGTTATTTTGGTAGTAAACATAGATTATATAAAACTGCCCAAGAACAATTATTTCATAGTGGAGCTTATGCTTATCGTGACCGTAAAGCTAATAAAAGAAATTTCCGTAAATTATGGATTACGCGTATAAATGCTGCATGTCGTGAAAATGATATTAGTTATTCTAAATTTATTAATGGTTTAAATATTGCAGGTGTTACTGTAAACCGTAAAATGCTTGCCGAAATTGCTATTGATAGTCCAGAAAGTTTTAAAAATTTAGTAGAAATTTCTAAAGACGCTTTAAAATCAGGTAAAAAAGCAGTAAAAGAAGAACCTAAAGCAACAGTTTCTGAAAAAAAGGCTACTCCTAAAAAGGAAGAAGCTAAAGATTATAGTACAATGACTTTAGCTGAACTTAAAAAAGAAGCAAAAGAACAAGGTGTTAAAGGTTATTCAACTATGAAAAAAGATGAATTACTTAAGAATTTAAAATAAGACTTTAAGTCTTTTTTTATTTTACTTGACAAAAAAAGGGAGAAAATGTAGTATAGGTTTGGGTTGATGGTTATGGATAATAAATTTAAATTATTTGATCAGATGGTTGTGGAAATAGCTGAAAGATTTACTTCGATTGAAGAAACTGATTTTAAGGGTGTTTGTCAAATTGAAAGTGATGTTGATTTATATAGTATTTGTTTAAAAAATAAAACAACCAATAAAATAGATGATGTTTATTATAATTTAGAAAGTTTTAATCAATATGTCGATGCTTCTTCTGATGATGATTATATCTTTATTATAGAATATAGTGCCTTATGTTATATTGATGATATTATTTCTTATGTTAAAAAGGGTTTATTAGATACTAATATCTTTAATATGCAAGATAGTGATGAAGTAATCATTTATCTAGCTCGTGATTTTCTTTTAAATGTTGAAGATTTAGAAGAAGATGAATTAGACGAGGAAGAGGAAGATGATATTTATTGGGCTTCCTTTATTGATGAAAACTCTATGGAAACAGTGAAACAAGAATTTAAAGAAAATCCTGAATTTAGTGATTGTGTTTTAAAGAAATATTGTTTTGATTTAATTGATTATTATGAATTTGATTTACAACGTCAAGAACAAGAAATGAAAAATAAAGCTAAGGAAGAAGTTCAACCTTTATATCAAGTAGAAACTATCAATAAATATATGCGCGTTTTACTTCTTAATATTATTGAACATTTAGAACAAATTAATTATGAGGAAGAAGAGTATATTGAATTTTTAGCAGAATATTTTATGAATAATTTATCATTATTTGATTTAGATTTAGAATTTGCTCGTAATTATTTTAAAAATAGAAATAAAGAAAAGCTATTTAAAGTTTATATTAGAGTAATTATTATTTATGATTTTTATATTTCTGCTATGGGTAATAAGTATTTTGAAGACCAAAGTGCAGATGCGATATATACGCAATTTATTGAAAAGAACCCTTTAGAAGAAACTATTACATTATTCCAAAATGATAAAGAATTTTGCATGCTTGCTTTAAGACATTTTGTTTTATTAAATGAATTTGAAAGAGAAGTTGATACGGATATTAATGATAATATTAAAAAGAAATTTGGACCAATATATACTTTAGAAAAATTAGGAGGGCAGACAAGTGGACACTAATGTATCTAGTTTAGTCGATATAGCGGAATTACTTTTAGAAAAGTTAAAAGATTTAAATTATGATTTAGTTGGTAAATATTTAACTAGTGATATGACTATTAAAAAATTTCCTTATTTAGAGTTATTTGCTTTAAATCCTAATTTAGAACCTTTAACAAAAAGGGTAGCAATTAGTTTGATTTTAATGCACTATGAACAAGCTTGTAAGTCTTTAAAATTAAAACAATATTTAAAAGATAGTGATTTAAAAACTTGTTTTTTAAAGTTTTATCAAAATGATGATTTTCGTTCTAATTCTATAGCGACATATTATACTTGTTTTAAAAATTTTAATATTGAGGAAGTTAGTAATAAATATCAGGTCTTAGTTCGTTTTAAGAAGATAAATAAACCACAAAATTAGGTTTATTTTTTTGATATATTTTGACATCTTTTTCTATATTTTGTATAATTAAATTACTATAAGGAGGTTAGAATGAGAAAAGTAATTTCCAGTATTGATATTGGCTCAGCGACAATTAAAATTGTGGTTGGGGAAATTATTAAGAATAAGTTAAATATTTTAGCTGTATCTGACACTCCTAGTAAAGGAATTAAAAAGGGTTTGATAATAAATGCTGAAAGCTTTATGGAAAGTTTAAAAAAAGGAATTAGTAAAATAGAAGAAACCTTAGGTTTAAAACTCCATAAAACTATTGTTAATATTCCCGTTAATAATGCAAATTTTAGTATTACAGAAGGGAGTACAACAATTACTAATGAAGCTAGTATGGTAACTGGTAATGATATTGCTAGAGCCTTACAAGGTTGTGTTTATAATAAATTTAAACCAACGGAAGAATTAGTAACAATCATGCCTATTTATTTTGTGATAGATGAACAAACAAAGGTTAAAGACCCCAAGAATATTATTGCTACGAAGTTAAGTGCTAAAAGTATTATTGTCACAACACCAAAGAAAAATGTTTATTCTGTTTTAACTTGTTTAGAAAAATTAGGTTTAGAAGTTATTGATATTACTTTTAATAGTATTGGTGATTACTATGCTAATGATTATGCAAGACTTAATAATGAAATAGGAGCTATTGTAAATATTGGTCATGATATTACAACTTTATCTGTTTTTAATAAAGGAGTAATTACAAATACGCAAATATTAGATTTAGGAGGAAGAAACATTGAAAATGATATTTCCTTTATCTATAAAATTAAAAAAGAAGATGCCCATGAGTTAAAAGAAAAATTAGCCTTAGCGCATCGCCGTCTAGCTCAGGCGAGTGAATCTGAAAAACTAACTAATCGCTTAGGACAAGAAGTTATTATAAACCAATATGAAATAAGTGAAATTGTGATGAGCAGATTAGTAGAAATGCTAAAAATTATAAAAAACGAAATTACCCACTTAACAAAAAAGGAAATAAGTTATATAATATTTACTGGTGGAGTAACCGAGAGTGCTGACTTTAATTTAGTTTTAGAAAGTGTTTTCGGCAAGAGTGCAGAAATATGCGATATAAAAGAATTAGGGGTTCGAAATAATATTTATTCTTCATGTGTTGGGATGATTAAATATTTTAATGAGAAAATGAAATTTAGGAATAAAGAAGTTTCAATTCTGTCTTTAGAAGAACAAGAGGAATTGGGCTCATCAGATAGAAGGGTTAATGTATCGGAAAATTCGATTTTAGGAAAACTATTTGGTTACTTTTTCGATAATTAAAAGGTTAAGGAGAGAAGAAAATGTATAATAATCAATTTGATCAAATCGCAAAAATTAAAGTAATTGGTGTCGGTGGCGGCGGAAACAATGCTGTTAATCGCATGATTGAAGACGGTGTTGAAAATGTTGAATTTATCGTTGCTAATACTGATATGCAAGTTTTAAATTCTTCTAGAGCCGAAATTAAGTTACAAATTGGAGCAAGCATTACAGATGGTCTAGGCGCCGGAGCTAATCCCGAAATAGGTCGTCAAGCGGCGGAAGAATCTCGTAGTGAAATAGAAGAAGCTTTAAGAGGAGCAGATATGGTATTCATCGCTTGTGGTATGGGTGGTGGAACCGGAACAGGAGCTGGTCCGGTAATTGCCGAGATTGCTCAAAGTTTAGGAGCTTTAACTGTTGGTATTGTTACAAAACCTTTTAAATTTGAAGGTAAAAAACGTACTGAACAAGCTTTAGTAGGGATTGAAGAATTACGTAAACACGTTGATACTTTAATTGTTATTCCTAACGACCGTTTAAGAGATATCATTGATAAAACAACACCAATGATTGAAGCTTTTAGAGAAGTAGATAATGTTTTACGTCGTGGTGTTCAATCTATTTCCGATTTAATCGGAGTATCTGGTTTAGTTAACCTTGACTTTGCTGATGTTAAAGCTGTTATGGAAAAACGCGGTAATGCTTTAATTGGTATCGGGATGGGAATTGGCGAAAATAGAGCTATTGAAGCTGCTAAAGCCGCTGTTTCTTCACCACTGTTAGAAGCAAGTATTACAGGAGCAACCGATGCTATAATTAATATTACAGGTGGTAATTCTTTAACCTTATTTGAAGCAGAAGATGCTGCCGAAGTTGTAAGAGCAGCAGCTAATACTGATATTAATACTATTTTCGGTGCAGTTATTAATGAAAACTTAAATGATGAAGTAATTGTTACCGTTATTGCTACTGGTTTTGATGATGAAGCTGATACAACTAATACTTATACAGCTCCAGTATCAACACCAACCCATATGACTGATATGGGTGATAGTGATATCGATTCAGAAATTGATATTCCTCCATTTTTAAGAAATAGAGACTTTTAAGAAAATGCTAATTAGCATTTTTTTCTTTACACCTAAAATCTTTTTAAAAGATGCTAAAAATAATAAAGTATAGTATAATTAAATGGGTGGTCAAAATGAGGATAATTGTAAGTGCCGGGGGAACTGGAGGACATATTTATCCTGCTTTAGCAATCATTAATAAATTTAAAGAAAAAGAAAAAGACTTAGAAGTTTTATATATAGGGACCCATAATCGTATGGAAAAAGATATAATCCCTGCTAATAATATTAAATATGAAGCCTTAGAAATATATGGTTTTAGTAAAACTGCTATAAAAAGAGATATTAAGAATATTGGTTTAATTTTTAAAGCTTTAAAAAAATGTCAAAAAATTATGCAAGAGTTTAAACCGGATATCGTTATTGGAACGGGAGGTTATGTTACTTATCCCGTTATCAAAGCTGCATCTAAATTAAAGATTAAAACTTTTATACATGAACAAAATTCAATTCCGGGAAAATCTAATCTAGCTCTTAGTAAGAAGTGTTCTTTAGTAGGAGTATCATTTAAAGAAACTTTAAAATATTTTAAAAATCAATCTAATGTTTTTTATAGCGGTAATCCTTGTGGAGAAAATGCTTTAACTATAACGAAAGCCGATAAAACTAAATTAGGTTTTTCGGCTTCTAAAAAGTTGGTTATTTGTGTATGGGGTTCATTAGGAAGTTCTTCAATTAATAATAAATTAAAAGATTATTTAATTAATTTTAATGATGATTATGAGGTTTTATATATTACGGGTAAAAATTTATATGATAATTTTGTAAAAGATATAAAATTTGTTCCTAATGTTAAAGTAGTGCCATATTTTGATAATTTAGCAGCACTTATGAAAAGTGCAGATTTAATTGTAACAAGAGCAGGAGCTAGTACCATTAGTGAATTACTCGCTTTAGAAGTTCCCGCAATATTTGTACCAAGTCCTTATGTAGCTAATAATCATCAATATTATAACGCTTTAGCTATTAAAGAAAATAAGGCCGGTTTAATGATTTTAGAAAAAGATTTAACTAGCAAATTACTCCAAAAAGAAATTAAAGAAGTATTACAAGATGAAGCTAAATTAGCCATTATGAAAGATAATATGAAAAAGATGGCTGTAACAGATAGTAGTGAAATTATATATAATAAATTAACAGAATAATAGAAAGATAAGATAATATGGATAATGAATTTATAGAACTATTTAGTAAGCATAAATTAGATGATGAAATTGCGCGAGAATATATTGAAATTTTATTTGAAGGATATAAATCTAAAGAAAAAACTTATGAAAAAGGTGGGGATTTTATCCCTCATAATATAATTGGTTTATATTATTACTATATTAATAAACAACATGTTAAGATTATTTATGATAAATATAAAGAATTATATATCTTTAATGAAAGTCGCATAGAAGATAATGCGACCTTAGAAGAACAAGAAGGTATTGGCGAAGTTTATGATTATATAAGTAGTTATGACTTTTCTAAAAATAAATTTAATATATTTTTAGAATCTATGCGAATTCATCAATTATTATATTCTAAATGTTTCGAAAAATCGTTTGGAGGAGGGTTACGTACGGGTTCTGCTCTTTTATATAATTCCGATGTGGAAGTAGTACCAGCTGAAGAAGCTATTAAAGAATTTAATACTTATATTTTAAACTCTGATAAAATAATGCAAGAGTTAGATGAAACCGATATTTTTCACTATATTGAAAAATGTATAATAATGACGACTAATTTTATTCGAATTCAACCATTTCCCGATGGGAATAAAAGAACTTTTAGAGCATTACTTAATTTAATGTTAAAAAAGAAGAATTTACCACCAATATATGTTACAATCGAAGAGAAAAATATTTATAAACAATTTTTAATTCAAGCAATGCATGAAGATTATGACCAACTTATTCAATTCTATTACTACAAAATATGTGATTCTATTGTTAATCTAGATATTAAATATGAGGAAGATTATCAAATAAATAGATAGAAAGAAAGATAATATGGCTGCAACTAAAAAAGTAAAGGTTAAAAAATTTAGTTTAAAAAGATTAATAATTCTATTATTAGTTTTATATACCCTAATATATAGCCTATATTATGTTTTTAAAATGCCTATTAAAAATATTTATATTAAAGGAACAAATCTTATAACTGATAATGAAATAATAACAGCCACGGGTATTAAAAATTACCCACCAATATTTAAAGTAACTAATCATAAGGTTAAAGAAAGCCTTAAAGATATTCCTTTAGTTAAAGATGTTAAAGTTAAAAAGAATATCTTTGGTAAATTAACTTTAGATATTACGGAATATAAAATTTTATTTTATAATTTAAATAATAAAAAGATTGTTTTAGAAGAAGATGTCCAAATAGATGATAATAATAAATATAAAGGAATACCTACTTTAATTAATTATGTTCCTGACCATATTTATAAAAAATTAATAAAAGCTTTATTAAAAGTTGATACTGATATTTTAGCATCTATTAGTGAAATAGAATATTCTCCTTCTAAAAGTAATGAAGAAGTAATTGATGAAACTCGTTTTATTTTAAGGATGAACGATACTAATACTGTCTATGCTAATTTAATAAATATTAAAAATTTAAATCATTATGAAGAAATATATTCTACTTTAAATAATCAAAAAGGTTATCTATATTTAGATAGTAGTAATGAAGAAAACTTCTATTTTCAATCATATTAGGGGGAAATTATGAAAATAAATTATAGCTTAGAAATGGAAAAAATATTAGAGCAGCTAAAAAAAGAAAATAAAGTACCAACTTTATTATTACACTCTTGTTGTGCGCCTTGTTCTTCTTATGTTATTACAACTTTAATGCCTTATTTTGATATTACAGTTATTTATTATAATCCCAATATTGAGCCCCAGGAAGAATATGAAAAAAGAAAAGAAGAACAGAAAAAATTACTAGCTCTTTTAAAAAGTCCTCATAAATTAGACTTTATCGATTGTGATTATGATAATGCCTTATTTCATCAAATGGCTTTAAATTTAGAACAGGAAAAAGAAGGAGGAATTCGTTGTTTTAAATGTTACGAATTGCGTCTTAATTATACAGCTTTAAAAGCTTTAGAAAACCATTATGATTATTTTGGTACTACCTTAACAGTTAGTCCTTATAAAAATAGTCAAAAATTAAATGAAATAGGTCTTGCCTTAGCTAGTAAGTATAAGGTAAAATACTTAGTAAGTGACTTCAAAAAGAAAGATGGTTATAAAAAAAGTATTGAACTATCTCATAAATATAATTTATATCGCCAAAACTATTGTGGTTGTATATATTCAAAAAAGGAAGATTAAACATGAATACATTATTATCATATATTAGTATAATACCTTATATATTTTATCTTTATCTGCTTATTAAAGATGAAATCTTAAATAAAAAAAGTGGAAAAGATTTATTTCGTTTTGATACTTTAATATTAGTAGGAGTATTTGTATATTTTACAACTTATAAAACTCCTTTAGTTAATAAACTTTTATTTTTTACAATAACTTTATATCTTTTAGTAAATAAATTATATGATGTAAAAATACAAGGAAAAATTAATTTAAAAAGTGAATTATTAAAAATAGTATTTGTTTATATATTAGCTTTTATTTTATTTCTTCCTTATATCTTAGCAAAGAAATTGACTTTAAGTTATTACTTAGCTTTTGCTTTGATTTTGCTTATTCATTTTGTCATGTTATTTGTAAAGAAAATTTGTAAAAAATAAAACCAAATTTTGACATAGTTTATTCTATGTTTTTTTTATAATCAATTTGGTGATAAGATGACTATTTATATTGATTTAGTTTTATTTTTAAATTTTGCCTTTGATTTTCTGCTTTTAGCTGCTGTTAAAATAATTTTAAAAAGAAATGTTTCCGCCTGGCGTCTTATTTTAGGAGCTATATTTGGAAGTTTAAGTATATTTTTATTATTTTTAAAAATTAATAATTTAGAATTATTTAGTTTTAAACTTTTAATTAGTATTGTTATGTTATTAATTAGTTTTGGTTTTAGGAATATTCGGGTCTTTTTTAAAAACTTTATAACCTTATATTTTGTTAGTGCTATGTTAGGAGGTTTTTTATATTTTTTAAATAATAGCTTTGCTTATAAAAAAGAAGGTTTAATCTTTTTTCATAAAGGACTTTCTATTAATATTATTTTTTTAGTTCTAATTAGTCCTTTAGTTATCTATATTTATATTAAGGAACAAAAAGTTTTAAAAAATGAATTTAGTAATTATTATCAATTAAAAATTATATTTACTAATAATTATACTTTAAATATAACGGGATATTTAGATACTGGAAATAATTTAAAAGACCCTATAACAAATAAAATAGTTATCTTATTAAATAAAAAATTAATTGAAAGTAAAGTAAATATTCGTAGTCCTATTTATGTTCCTTTTTGGGCCTTAAATACGCATGGTTTAATTAAGTGTTTAAAGCCTAAAGAAGTTTATATTGAAAATAAATTATTTAAAAATATTTTAATTGGTTTAAGTGATAATAATTTTAATTTAAATGGCGTGGATTGTCTTTTAAATAACTTATTAAAGGAGGAGATTGGATGTTTAAAAAAATAAAAGAATTAATAAGTAGATTAAAAAGAAAATATAGAGAGTGTTTTTTTGTTGGTAGTACGGATATATTACCACCTCCTTTAGACAAAGATGAGGAACTAGAGTGTATTATAAAAGCCCAAAAAGGGGATGTGGCTGCTCGAAATAAATTAATAGAACATAATTTACGTTTAGTAGTATTTCTAGCGAAAAAGTATGAAAATACCGGCTACGATATTGAAGATTTAGTTAGTATTGGTTCAATAGGACTAATTAAAGGAATAAAAACTTATAAGCTAGATAAAAATATTAAATTAGCTACTTATGCTTCTAGATGTGTAGCTAATGAAATATTAATGTTCTTACGTAAAAATAAAAAAAGAAGAGGTGAAATATCTTTTGAAGATGCTTTAAATTATGATTCTGAGGGTAATGAATTACATTTAGAAGATATTTTAGGAACTGATAATGATATAGTTATTAAATCTTTTGAAGATAAATTAGATAAGCAAATATTATCAAAACATTTAAACGATTTAGATAAACGCGAAAAACAAATAATGATATTAAGATATGGTCTAAATAATACCGAAGAATATACGCAAAAAGAAGTAGCTGAATTATTAGGTATTTCTCAATCATATATTTCTCGTATTGAAAAAAAAGTAATTGCCAAACTTCAAAATATAATGAACGTATAATACTGAAACACTTTCAGTATTTTTTCATGTCAACCACGAACTTTCTGCTTTACAACAAACCGGGGGGGGGTATAATGGACTTAGATGTAAAGATAGGAAGGAATAAATGTAATGA